>CAYPQL010000020.1:0-23586 GCA_964412905.1 uncultured Candidatus Saccharibacteria bacterium | reverse complement strand
ATTGTCTGAAATTAATTAAATAATAAGTGTCAATTATGTTCGTGGACTTGCACATACTCAATAAAATATTCGGTGATCCGAATGAGAAGGAGTTAAAAAAAATTCAGCCGATTGTTGAGGAAATTAATAAGCTGGAAGGAAAGTTCCAGTCTTTTTCTGATGACGAGTTGAAAAATCAAACTAAGATATTTAAAGAAAGATTAAACAAAGGCGAAACACTAGATCAAATTTTGCCGGAAGCTTATGCCGTCGCGCGAGAAGCGTCTAAAAGAGTTTTGAAGCAAAGGCATTATGATGTCCAGCTAGTTGGCGGAATTGTTTTGCATCAAGGGAAAATTTCTGAAATGAAAACGGGCGAGGGAAAAACTCTTGTTTCAACTTTGCCAATATATCTAAACGCGCTCACGGGCAAGGGAGCGCATTTAATAACCGTCAATGACTATCTTTCTAAAAGAGACGCAAACTGGATGGGTCCGATTTATCATTTTCTGGGGTTGAGCGTGGGAGTTCTTCAGCACGATAAATCTCTTCTCTTTGATCCGCAAACAAATCCTGACAATAACGAAGTGACAGTTGAAATGGAAAACTTTAGGGAAATAACCCGCAAAGAAGCGTATGCTTGCGATATAACCTATGGAACTAACAACGAATTCGGTTTTGATTATCTGCGCGACAATATGGCGGTAAATAAAAATCAGTTAGCTCAAAGAGAATTGAATTTTGCGATTGTGGACGAGGTGGATAGCATTCTTATTGATGAAGCCAGAACGCCTTTAATCATTTCCGCGCCTGACGCGGATTCAAACACGATGTACCAAACTTTTTCGCGCATTGTTCCGAGGCTGAATAATGAAAAAGATTACACCATAGACGAGAAAATGAGAGCGGTGAGCTTGACGGATGAGGGAATTAATAATGTTGAAAAAATGCTGGGGATGAAAGATATTTATAACGACGGCGGAATAATGTTCGTTCATCATCTTGAGCAGGCGCTGAAAGCCGAGATTTTATTTAAACTCGACAAAGATTATGTCGTCAAAGAAGGAGAAGTCATCATTGTTGATGAATTTACTGGCCGTCTTATGCCTGGAAGAAGATTTAGCGAAGGGCTTCATCAGGCGATTGAAGCGAAGGAAAATGTCAAAGTCCAGAAAGAAAGCAGGACTTTGGCGACAATAACCTTCCAAAATTATTTCAGGCTATATAACAAGCTTGCCGGTATGACGGGAACAGCCGTTACAAACGCGGAAGAATTTTCCAAAGTTTATAAATTAGATGTCATAATTATTCCGTCAAACAAGCCTATTATAAGAATAGATCGCGTAGATTCGGTGTATAAAACAGAGCGCGGAAAGTTTATGGCTTTGATCCGGGAAATTAAAAAGCGTTATAAAAAAGGCCAGCCTGTTTTAGTGGGAACGATTTCCATTGAAAAGTCGGAAATTTTAAGCTCGCTTCTGGAAAGAGAAAGAATAAAGCACGAAGTTTTGAACGCCAAGTTTCACGAGAAGGAAGCTCTGATAATTTCCGGCGCCGGACAGAAAGAGGCGGTTACGATTGCCACGAATATGGCGGGAAGAGGAACGGATATAAAATTGGGAGAAGGAGTTGATAAGCTCGGCGGGCTTTGCATTTTGGGAACAGAAAGGCACGAAGCGAGAAGAATTGACAATCAGCTTCGAGGAAGATCAGGCCGCCAAGGAGAGCCGGGGGAGACTCAATTTTTTGTTTCTATGGAAGATCATTTGATGCGCGTTTTTGGATCGGACAGAATGAAATCAATGATGGATAAATTAGGAATAGAGGAAGATATGCCGATTGAAAATTCTTTTATCTCCAAATCAATTGAAAGCGCGCAGACCAAAATTGAAGGATATAACTTTGATATCAGAAAGCATGTTTTGGATTATGACGATGTGATGAATAAGCAGAGAGAAGTGATTTACAAAAAACGAAGAGAGATTTTGGAAACTACCGAGAACATAGAAAAGACTGATAAGGAAATTAACAAAGAAAATTTTCCGGAATTATTGAAATTGAAAGACAAAATTCTGGAGATGTTTGAAAATCAAGCGCAGTATATTGTTTCAATCCACAGCGCTGAAAATAGAAGCGCTTGGAATATAAAAGAGATGATGGAAGCGGTCCATAAAATCGTATCAATCAATGGCGAATTAGAAAACAAAATCAAAGAAATTATAAATTCAGAAAAGCCGGATGAAGAAGCGAGAAGCTTGCTGACGGATCTGATTTTTGAAGTTCTGTCTAATGGATATAACAAGCGGGAGGAAGAAATCGGCTATGCGGCCGCCAGACAAATTGAAAAAATGGTTATGCTTCGCAGTATTGATATGCTTTGGATGGAGCATTTGGATTCAATGGACAGCCTTAGAGACGGCATCGGACTTCAGGGCTACGGGCAGAAAGATCCTTTGGTCGAATATAAAAAAGAAAGCTATAGAATGTTTCAGTCTCTTTTGGGAAGCATTGAAGAAAATGTCCTTTCGGCGATATTCAAAGTTCAAATCGTGAAAAAAGTTGAATCTCCGATGGAGAACAAAAATATCTCCACAAGCGGAGGAGGAGGCGGCGATAGCGATAACGCTTCAACTCCCGAGACTGTCAAAAAAATCGGCCGTAACGACTCCTGTCCCTGCGGCAGCGGGAGGAAATACAAGAAGTGCTGTATGGGGAAGTAATCATTTTAGCATATGAACATTTTAACAACACTAAAGCCTGCGCGTTTGCTGTATTTTGTTATTACCGTGCTGAAATAAATTCAGCATAAACTTTGGCGGTAATTTAGAGGAATCTTTGCGGAGTATTATTTTAAATCTAGCATTTTGTAAGGTATCGCTTGACAAAATATATGATATTTTGTAAGATGAAGATAGACAATTAAGCGATTATTATGATTTATCCGAGGAAAATTGAAAAAGAATTAAAAAAACAGCTTGATTCCAAGGAAGTTATTATTTTAACGGGAATGCGAAGAACTGGCAAGACGGTAATAATGAACAGCTTGTTTAGTGCTATCCAAAGTAAAAACAAAGTTTTTTTTGATTTGGAAAACCCTCTCAATCGTAAAATTTTTGAGGAAGAGAATTATGATAATATCTGGAAAAATTTGGAAAAATTTAACATTTCCGCTGAAGAGAAGGCATATATTTTTTTGGATGAAATACAATTATTATCTGAAGTGCCGAGTGCGATAAAATATCTTTACGATCATTATGATATTAAATTTTTCTTGACGGGCTCAAGCAGTTATTATTTAAAAAATCTTTTTAGTGAATCACTGGCTGGGCGAAAAATCATTTTTGAGCTTTTTTCTTTGGACTTTGAGGAGTATCTTGTTTTTCAAGAAAAATCTATGGAGTTTTTTAGTGACTTTGGAGAAAAAGAAGAAAGAAAAAACGAAATAAGTTTTGCTCTTTATGAAAAATATTATGACGATTATCTGGAATTTGGCGGATTTCCCAAAGTGGTTTTGGAAAAAGACATTGAACAAAAGAAAAAACTGCTGAACGATATTTTTTCCTCATATTTTGAGCAAGATGTAAAATCTTTAGCTGATTTTAAAAATATCAATAAATTAAGAGATTTAATAATTCTTTTATCGGCGCGAGTCGGATCTAAAATTGAAATTAGCAAGCTTTCTGCGGAGCTTGGAGTTTCGCGGGAAACAATTTACAGCTACCTTTCGTTCTTGGAAAATACTTATTTTATTTTTTTAATCAAGCCATTTTCCAGAAATACTGATCGCGAAGTGAGTGGCGCTCGCAAAGTATATTTTTGCGATACCGGAATTTTGAATATTCTGGGAAAAGTTTCATCTGGCGCGATTTTTGAAAATGCGATATTCAGGTCTTTAAGAAATTATGGAAAAATAAATTATTATCAAAGACGCACTGGCGCGGAAATAGATTTTGTTTTAGACGAAAAAATCGGTTTTGAAGCGAAAAATCAAGGTGGTGGTTTTGATGTTAAAAAGATAGTTAAATTGGGCAAGAATGTTGGATTGATCGATAGTTATGTAATAAGCAAGAAATACAGCAATGATGACGGAGTGATTTTGGCGATGGATATTTGAAATTTAAAAAAACTTTTTGAAGAGAAAAAAATAATTCTCAAAAACGAATCGGCTTTAAGGCGGAGAGATAAGATATTGAAAATTTATGATAAAATATATTGATACTATTGAAAAAATAAAGCCAGAAGATTTAAAGGGTTTCTGGGGAGGATGGTCGAATTCGCCGTCGGCTGAAAAACATTGGGAGATTTTGAAAAATAGCGAGTTTAAAGTTTTGGCGGTTGATAGCGATACAGGAAAAGCGGTTGGATTTGTCACCGCGATTAGCGATGGAGTTTTGAGCGCGTATATTCCTTTTCTGGAAGTTCTGCCGAAATACAGGCGGAAAGGAGTCGCTTCCGAATTAATGAAAAGGATGTTGGAAAAAGTAAGCGGATTTTATATGATAGATTTAACTTGCGATCAAGAGCTGCAAAAGTTTTATGAGAAATTCGGGATGAAGAAATCTGCGGGAATGATGGTCAGAAATCTTAAAAAACAAAGCGGAAGATAATCGTTTTGACATAATAAACATGCAAACATTTTAACAAATGCTCATATTATATTATTCCTAAAAACAAAATTATTTCTGCCGCTTTGATATATGGGAGTTTCAAAGCGATAAAAGAGATACAAATAACAAATTGTTTGACAATCATTCATTTTTAATATAAATTTATATAAGTTAGCGAATAGGCAATAGTAAGCGTTCATTACCATTGTCTGTTTATTATTTACTTTACAAACTTTATAACCTTTCTAACTTTTAACTCCTTAACTCCTCTTTATGTCCAGTAAAAGAAAAACCTTGTTGAATTTTTTGCTTGTTATAATTTTAGCGGTTTCGGCGGGATATGCTGTCTATCCTAAAAATGAAGGCATACATATTCATAAGTATGGAATAAATTATGATAATGATCTGCAGTTTCATCTGGGGCTTGATCTTCAAGGCGGAACGCATCTTGTTTATGAGTCTGATTTATCCCAGATTGAAGATAAAGACAAAGACGAGGCGCTGGAGGGAGTCCGCGATATAATTGAAAGAAGAGTGAACGCTTTTGGAGTGTCTGAGCCGATTGTGCAGACTTCGCAAAAAGATCGTCTTATCGTTGAATTGGCTGGAATCAAAGATGTGAACCAAGCTATCAAGATGATCGGAGAAACTCCCCTTTTGGAATTCAAGGAAGAAATGACGGAAGAAGAAAAAAATAGCATGAGGGAGCAATTTAAAGACGCGAATATTCCTGAGGAATATTTGGCGCAGTTTTTGTATAAAAGCGCGGGGCTTGGAGGAAAGCAGCTGGACCGATCCGATGTTATTTTTAATCCTAATACCAGCGAACCAGAAGTCCAGCTTCAATTTGACGGAGAGGGGAAAGATTTGTTCGGGGAAATTACGAGCAGGAATGTCGGAAAAAAAGTGGCGATATATCTGGATGGTATGCCAATTAGCATTCCAGTCGTGAATGAGCCGATCACTGATGGCAAGGCTGTTATTTCCGGCAATTTTTCTTTAGAAGAGGCTAAAACTCTGGTTCAAAGGCTGAATGCCGGAGCTCTTCCCGTTCCTATAAAATTAATAAGCCAGCAAACCGTTGACGCCAGTTTGGGAAAAGATTCAATCCAAAAAAGCGTTATCGCCGGGTTAATAGGGATTATTTTGCTGGCTTTGTTTATGATAATTTATTATAGATTGCTTGGAATAGTTTCTGTTTTCGCCCTTCTGACATACTCTTTGATAATTTTGTCGCTGTTTAAAATTATTCCAATCACGCTTACTCTTTCGGGCATAGCCGGTTTTATAATGTCTATCGGCATGGCGGTTGACGCGAACATTCTTGTTTTTGAAAGAATGAAAGAGGAAATTAAGAAAGGCAAGCCGATGACGATTGCTACTGAAGAAGGTTTTGCCAGAGCATGGAGTTCAATTTTTGATTCAAATATTTCCACCATTATAACTTGTATAATCCTTGCTTATTTCGGCACGGGCATGATTGAAGGATTCGCAATCACTTTGGGGCTTGGAGTTGTCTTGAGCATGTTCTCGGCCATATTCGTAACCAAAACCATTTTAAAAATCGTAATGATGACAAAGCTGCGAAAAAATTTGTGGCTGTTTGGAGTAAAGAAATCATCTAAGCAGATAATCATTTAAACATATAATCATCATGATAAAAATCGTTCAACGAAGAAAAATTTGGTTTGCGTTCTCGCTGGTCTTGATTTTCGCTAGTGTTTTTGCTTTGGCGAAATGGAATTTAAAAATGGGGATTGATTTTACAGGCGGGACTTTAATGGAACTTAGTTTTAAAAATGAAATTTTAAATAGCGAGGAAATAAAAGATTCGCTGAAAGAATTGAACCTAGGAGATGTAAATATCCAATTCTCTGATGAAAAAAATATTTTGTTAAGGCTAAAAGACATAGATGAGGACACTCATCAAAAAATTATTGAAGCTCTAGAAGTCAAATCCGGAGAGAAAAATAGCGATAAAACTAGCGAGAATAATCCTGAAGAAAATTCTGAAGAAATAAAAGCTTCAGGCGAGGAAGTTGGCGGAGCTGAAGGTGAAATTATTGCTTCAGAAGAAGATGTCGCGGCTGAAAATAATAAAGCAGAAAATAGCGCCGAAGGGACGCCGGAAAATATTACCGTTGAAACAGACAATGAAAATGTTGAAGTTGAAGTTAATAATAATGATGACCAAATAATCGCGGAAACTGGCGAAAAAAATATTGAAGAGAAAAGATTTGATTCAATCGGGCCTGTGATCGGGAACGAGCTGAAGTCAACGGCAGTCTGGGCAATTATCATAGCTTTAATTGGAATGGTTCTTTATATAGGCTGGGCGTTTCGCAAGGTGTCCCGGCCAGTTTCCAGTTTCAAATACGGGATTATCGCGACAATTGCTTTGTTCCACGATATTGTCATAACTCTGGGAGTATTTTCTGTTCTGGGTTATTTGTATAACATTGAAATTGGCCTTCCATTTGTGGCGGCGCTCTTGGCGATTTTGGGATATTCTGTCAATGATACGATTGTTGTTTTTGACAGGACGCGCGAAAATTTGATAAAAGCCGGGTCTGAAAATTTTGAAGACACTGTTAATAAGAGCGTGAATGAAACTTTGATCAGATCATTGAACGCTTCGTTCACTACGCTACTCGTTCTCTTTGCCCTGTTTTTATTCGGCGGAGAAACTATCAAATATTTCATAGCCGCTCTTTTAGTGGGAATTTCTTTTGGAACTTATTCATCCATATTCATCGCCAGCCCGCTTTTAGTGACTTTGCAAAAATGGAGCCTCCGAAAAAACCGTTGAGGCGATGCGGCTCTAAACAAAAAAATATCTACATAATCTAAACGCTGTTTTTCAAACAGCGTTTTTGTTTTTCCTTCTAACCCCCGATGCCTCTCGAGAGCATGCTTTACAAACTTTATAACTTTATAAACTTTCCAGCTTCTCCCCCTTGATTTATCCTGAAATTGTGATACAATGGCAGACAGTTTATGTCGCGTGAAAATTATTATAAACACAAAAACAATAAAACATAAAAATAATAAAACAAAACAACAATTTAGCAATTCAACAATTTAATCATATGACCAAAGAAAAAATAATTATCAGGGGGGCGAGGGTTCATAATTTGAAGAATATTGACATAGACATTCCGAGGGGAAAGTTGGTGGTGATTACCGGGCCTTCCGGGTCGGGAAAGTCGTCGCTGGCGTTTGACACTATCTACGCCGAGGGGCAGAGAAGATATTTGGAAAATATTTCGGATTATCCGAAGCAGTTTATGAATTTTATGAGCAAGCCCGATGTGGACCAGATCGAAGGATTGTCTCCCGCGATTTCTATTGATGACAGAAGCGCCGCGAAAACTCCCCGTTCAACGGTGGGGACGATGACCGAAATTTATAATTACCTCCGAATACTTTTTTCTTCGACCGGAGATGTCCATTGCAAAAATTGCGGCGGAGAATTGAATAAACAAAATTCCGGCAAAATCACGGACATAATCGCCGGTTTGCCGTCCGATTCTCGCGTTATAATTATGGCGCCAGTTTCCCAAGAATCAAACGGCGATTATGCCGCGCTGATAAAAAAATACGAGAAAGCCGGATATCAAAGGATCAGGATTGACGGCGAGATAAAATTAATTTCCGAAGTTCTCCGCGGAGATTTTGATCAAAATAAATCTCACGATATAGATATTGTCGTGGACAGGTTCGCGCTTTCTGAAAACAAAGCGAACTATGAAAGCATTTTAGACTCCGTGGAAACTTCTCTGAATATTTCCGCGGGTTTTGTTATTGCGAACTATTTTTCTTTGGCGAAAGACGAAAATAAAGAATTATTTTTTTCCAACTATCTTTATTGTCAGAATTGCAAAACTACTTTTCCGAACATTGAGCCGAAGCTTTTTTCTTTTAATAGTCCTTCCGGCGCCTGCAGTGATTGCACCGGGCTGGGAGTAAAACTGGAAATTGATCCGAACCTCATCATTCCCAACAAATCCCTCACTTTGCTTGAAGGGGCCGTGAGGCCATGGGCGAATCTTTTGAATAAGTGGGATGAATACGCGTTCACTTTGAAATATATCAATAAAAAATACGGCGTTAACATTAATATCCCGGTTGAGAAAATGAGCAAAAAGGATTTGAATCTGGTTTATTACGGAGACAAAGAGTTAAAAGTTCATAAAGTTCATAAAGTTATAAAGTTCGCAAAGCAGGAAGATTCTATGGAGCTCGTAAAATCAAGCGGCGGCGGGTTTGCCGGCGTGGTGAAAATTTTGGAGCAAAAATATTATGAAACGAATTCGGAATATATCCGAAGCGAGTTGGAAAAATATATGACCAAGAAACTTTGTCCGAGCTGTTTGGGGGACAGGCTTAACAAGGATGTTCTTTGCGTGAAAGTCGGAGGAAAATCCATCAGTGAAATAACCAAAATGACTATTGCCGAAGAGATTGATTTTTTTCAAAAGCTGCCGGATTCATATTTAAAAAAATCAAAAGTGCTGATAGAAGAAACTATAAGAAGATTGAAATTGCTTTCCGATATCGGGCTTGATTATCTTTCTCTGGCAAGATCTTCGGAAACGATTTCGGCGGGAGAAGCGAGGAGAATAAAACTGGCGACGCAATTAAGCGCGAAACTGCGCGGCATTCTTTATGTCCTGGACGAGCCGTCAATCGGGCTCCACAGAAAAGACAACGGAAAATTGCTGGAGGCGATGAAAAAATTGAGAGACCTGGGAAATTCGGTTTTGGTCGTTGAGCATGATGATTTCTTTATCAAAAACGCGGATTATATAATTGATATGGGTCCGAAATCGGGTGAGGCCGGGGGAGAGGTCGTGGCGGCGGGAACATTGGAGCAAATTATGAAAGCCAATTGCATCACGGGCTGTTATCTTTCAGGAAGAAGAAAAATAGAAATTCCCAAAAAATACAGAAAAGGAAATGGCCGGGAAATATTTATCAAAGGAGCCGGCGAAAATAACCTAAAAAACATTGACGTGAGAATTCCGCTGGGCAAATTTGTCTGCGTGACCGGAGTTTCCGGTTCGGGAAAATCTACGCTGATCAATGATATTCTTTCGAAGGCTTTGCTGAAAAAATTGCATAGGGCGCAGACGGAGCCGGGAAAATATAAAGCTATGACCGGCGAGAAGAATATAAGCAAAGTGATCAGCATTGACCAATCGGCAATCGGCAGAACTCCAAGAAGCAATCCCGCGACTTACACGGGCGTTTTCACCCATATCAGGGATTTATTCGCCGCGACGAACGAAGCGAAAAACAGAAAATATAAAGCAGGGCATTTCAGTTTTAATGTCAAAGGCGGAAGATGCGAGAATTGCAAAGGCGACGGGGTCGTGAAAATTGAAATGTATTTTTTGCCGGATGTTTATGTGGAGTGCGAACAGTGCCGGGGGAAAAGATATAACAACGAAACTTTGGAGATTGAATATAAAGGCATAAAAATCTCGGAAGTTTTGGATATGTCCGTAAAGCAGGCTTTAAGTTTTTTCAGCGATACGCCTGTTTTGGAAAGTAAGCTTTCCGTATTGAACGATGTGGGGCTGGGCTATATGAGGCTGGGGCAAAGCGCGACGACTCTTTCCGGGGGAGAGGCGCAGAGAATCAAGCTTTCCACGGAGCTTGCCCGCCCGGTCAAAGAAGGAAAAACTTTGTATATTCTTGACGAACCGACCGTCGGGCTTCATTTTGAGGATACCCGAAAACTTTTGGGAGTTCTAAATAAATTAGTTGATCGAGGAAATACTGTCTTAGTCATAGAACACAGCCTTGAAGTCGCCAAATGCGCCGACTGGATTATTGACCTCGGCCCCGAAGGAGGCGATAAAGGCGGACAAATTGTCGCCGAAGGAACACCGAAACAAATCGCCAAATGCAAGAATAGCTGGACGGGGAAGTATTTGAAAGAATTATTGGATTAACGGATTAAAGAATTAATGGATTGGACATTGAAATATTTCGGGCAATAAAAAAATCTCTCCAAAAAAGTTAAGAAAAGTTGTTAGATTTCTTAAATTTTGGAGAGGAGTTCGTTTAGCTTTTCAGTTATCACAACAAAATCTTCCTCTTTTTCTCCAGCTTCTTTTTTGTGGATTATAAGCAATCCTTCGTTGCCCATTTCCCAGAATGCGTTCCAGCACGGATTTGGAAATATTTTATATACGGTTGGAAGATTTTTGTCTTTCTCAAGTTCTCTAAGAACTTCCATTAATTCAGTAACAAAAATTTTATCGCCAACCTTTTTATTTTTCCATCTCATGGTTTCAAATAGCAGATATGCCATCGCCTCTTTTTTAGAGGAACGCAATGCGGAACCAAGATAGGGCATGATCATTGTAGTTTCCTCTGATTCTCTTGCAGTTCCTTTTATCAATTTTTTTATATTTTCAAACATTTTCTTTACCTCCAAATATTTCTTCCACCACTCCTTAAATAAATTCTTTTTCAAGAAATTATTTTTAGAGATGGAGAATTTGATTGCCAGTTTTGATAATCAAATTGTCCATCTCTAAAGCGGAATTAAAGAGTAGGCGAGGGAAACGATGTTTTGTTTTGTCAAAGAGCTTTTTTGTCGTTTTTTATAACTACTCAGCTTCTTTTAAAAAAGTGTCATTGCGAGGAGCATCAGCGACGAAGCAATCTCGCATTCACATTCCAGCGATAAAATGTAAAAATAATTATTGGTTTGTTTGCGCAGATCCGAGATTGCTTCGCTGATGCTCGCAATGACAAGGTTTTTTAAGAAAGGTGAGCAAGTCTAAACATAACAAAAAATAATATCACAAAAAATGAAATGTGTCAACAGCGAAAATGATGAAAGATTGGAGAGGCAAATCCTCGCGACGATCGCGTATTATGATATTTTGAATTACCCTCTGACGAGCTTTGAGGTTTTTTTGTATTTGATAAATGATTGTCATTGCGAGGAGCTCATCAGAGCGACGCGGCAATCCCGAGATAATATGTGTCAAACCATAATATCAAGCAATGCGATATTAAATTCGGGATTGCCACGGGCTAATCGCCCTCGCAATGACAGTGAAACTTATGTCTCTATTTGCTATTTACTGAACAATAGTGAGTATTTGAAAAAGTATGCGGGGCAGAAATTAGGGTTTTATTTTTTGAAGACGAGCGGCTCAGATATTGTGCAAAAAAGATTAGACGGGAGAAAGATTGCGGATGGGAAGTGGAAGAAGGCGAAAAAAATATATGGGATTATGCGGGCGGTTCCGTTTTTGAGGGGGGTTTTGATAAGCGGATCGCTGGCGCTGGGAAGCAGCAAGAAAAATTCGGATGTTGATATTATGGTTATCGCCAAGAACGGAAGAATTTGGACTGCGAGGGTTTTTTTGACGGCGCTGATTTTTTTGCTGGGCGCCAGAAGAAGCGAAAAAAATACGAAAGACAAAATTTGCCTTAATCATTATATCACGGACAAGTCGCTCCAGATTCCATTTTTAAGCCTTTATGACGCTCATCTTTATTCTCATTTGATAAATGTGTATGACGATGCGGATAATATAAAAACATTTCAAGAATTTCAGAAAAACAATATTTGGATAAAAAACTATGTTCAGAATTACAATTTGTCGGAACTTAGATTTTCAACAAGCGTGGGGAAAAATAGGGCGCTTTCATTCATAGCCAAGATTTTTGAGTCTATTCTATCCGGAAAAATCGGGGATTATTTTGAAAAAACACTTTCCAGAATTCAGATTGCGAAGATAAAGAAAAACCCATCGTTTAAAAATAAGAACGGGCGAATTACCATAAGCGATGACCAGCTGGAATTTCACCCCAAGCTTCAAGAAAAAGTTATCATCCCAGAATTTAATAAAAGAATGAAAGAACTTGGGCTTTTGGAGTTTGCAAATCAAAAAGAATCGGGAATGGAATTAGAATAATGAATAATGAATAATGAATTATGAATTTGGAATTTTGTTTTTACTTTTTACATTTAACTTTTTACATTCTCTTGACACATTTTTGCAAACGAATATAATGATACTAGCACTCGGTTGGTTGGAGTGCTAAAAGGAATTATTTCTAAGGAATTTCAATTTGGTGTTTCAGAAGCTAAGCTTCCAATTGGAAGCTTAGCTTCTAAGGCGCTTGTAGCTTAATTTAATAAATCTAATATTTTACTTGCCTAATTCATAAACACAAGTAAAAAGAAAGGAAAGTTTTATGATGAAACTAAAACCTCTTGGAAACAAAGTTATTTTAGAGGCAGTCTCTAAAGAGGAGAAAACAAAAAGCGGGATTATTATTCCCGACACGGTTGACAAGGAAAAGCCGGAGCAGGCGAAAGTTTTAGCAGTCGGTCCAGGAAAAATTGATAAAAACGGGAGCAGAATACCAATTGATGTAAAAGTCGGTGACACTGTTTTATTTTCCAAATACAGCCCGACGGAAATAAAATTGGACGGTAAAGAATATCTTGTCGTCTCGGATGAAGATATTATGGCGATAGTGGAATAATATTTGACATTAACGGATTAACGAATTGCGGATTAACGAATTTACTTTAAATCCGTTAATTCTTTAATTCGTTAATAAAGTAATAATTAATTAAATTAAAAATTATGGCAAAAGATATAAAATTCAATGAGGATTCAAGGCAGGCGATAAAAAGAGGAATAGACAAAGTCGCCGATGCCGTGAAGATCACTCTCGGCCCGAAAGGGCGAAACGCGATTTTGGACAAAGGCTATGGCGCTCCGACAATCACCAATGACGGAGTGACGATCGCCAAGGAAATTGAACTGGAAAATAAGTTTGAAAATATCGGGGCGGAGCTTATTAAAGAAGTCGCTTCCAAAACCAACGATGTCGCCGGAGACGGAACTACGACCGCGACAGTTCTAACCCAAGCCATTATCAGGGAAGGCTTGAAATATGTGGCGATGGGAGTAAATCCCGTTGGAATCAGGCATGGGATTGAGGCGGCAGGTAAAGAAGTCATTAAAGAGCTAAAAGCCAATGCTAAAAGAATTGAGACTAAAGAAGAAATTGCGCAAGTGGCGACAATTTCAGCAGAAGATCCGGAAATCGGAAAAATAATCGCCGAAGTTATGGAAAAAGTCGGCAAAGACGGCGTGATTACCGTTGAAGAGTCCCAGACTTTTGGAATGAGCAGCGAAGTGGTGGAAGGAATGCAGTTTGACAAAGGATATATTTCTCCTTATATGATCACGGATTCTGAAAAAATGCAAGCGGAATTTGAAGATCCTTATATTTTAATAACTGATAAAAAGATTTCCTCGCTTAGCGAAATCCTTCCGATTCTTGAAAAAATAACCCAGCAAGGGAAAAAAGATGTCGTGATTATTGCGGAAGAAGTTGATGGCGAGGCTTTGGCAACTTTGGTAATAAATAAAATTCGCGGAACATTCAACGCGCTTGCCGTAAAAGCTCCCGGATTTGGCGACAGAAGAAAAGAAATGCTTTCGGATATCGCCGTTGTGACGGGAGGAAAAGTAATCACTGAAGACCTTGGAATAAAACTTGAAAACGCGACGATTGATATGCTGGGAAAGGCGAAAAAAGTTATCGCCAAAAAAGACAGCACGATAATCGTTGATGGCAAGGGAGATAAGAAAGAAATTAATGCCAGAATATCTCAGATAAGAAAAGAAATTCAAGCGAGCGATTCTGATTTTGACAAGGAAAAACTTCAGGAAAGATTGGCGAAACTTGCCGGCGGAGTTGCGGTTTTGAAAGTCGGCGCCGCCACGGAATCCGAGCTTACCTATAAAAAGCACAAAGTTGAAGACGCGCTTGCCGCCACCAAAGCCGCCGTGGAAGAAGGCATTGTCGCTGGAGGCGGAACCGCCCTTGTAAAAGCGGGAGTCGCCGTAAATAATAAATTTATTCAAAATAAGATTATATCTCCCAATAAAGACATTGCGGAAGAGTTTGACGCGGGATTTAAAATTCTTCTTCGAGCGCTTGAAGAGCCGCTTCGGCAGATCGTGCAAAATGCCGGAAAAGAAGAGGGTCCGGTCGTGGCGAATATCGTCAGAAAGTCGGAATTGAAAAATAACGGCTATAATGCCGTTTCGGGAACTATGGTTGATGATATGATCAAAGAAGGAATTATTGATCCGGTGAAAGTAACCAGATCCGCCGTGGAAAACGCGATTTCGGTTTCAGCGATGCTTCTGACGACGGAAGTCGCGATTACGGATTTGCCGGAAAAGAAGGATAATCATCCAATGCCTTCAATGGGTGGCGGAATGGGGATGTAGGATTGGAATTATGAACTATGAATTATGAATAGGAAGTCGTAGAATATGTTTAGTTTCCGCTTTGCCGGCTCCACCCTTTGAGGGTGGAGCTTTTTTTCTTGTAAAAAATTTTATTTGTGATATTATATAAGTATCATTTTAACATTTTAACATCCGTGCTAAGCGAAAGCGATGTGTCGACGCGTTGCTTGCAAGTATTTGCGCAGATGTTGATAAATTTAATTTAATAAATTAAGAAAAAAATATGGAAACATTACTATTATTGCTTGTTGTCATCTTAATCGCCGCAGCGTTATGGTTTGTGGGAATTTATAACGGACTTATCAAACTAAAAGTTCGAACCGATGAAGCTTGGAGCGACATTGATGTGCAATTAAAAAGAAGATATGATTTGATTCCGAATTTAATCAACACTGTCAAAGGCTATGCCACGCACGAAAGAGAGCTTTTTGAAAAAGTCACTCAAGCGAGGGCGAACGCGATGAACGCGCAAAGTCCTGAACAAAAAGCTGGAGCGGAAAATATGCTCACAGGAGCTCTTAAGAGTCTATTCGCGGTTTCCGAGAACTATCCGCAGCTTAGAGCTAATGAAAACTTTCTTGAGCTTCAAAGAGAACTCTCTGACACCGAAAACAAAATCCAAGCTTCCAGAAGGTTTTACAACGGCAATGTCCGCGATCTCAACACGAAGATTTTGGTTTTTCCCGACAGCATTGTTGCGGGAATATTAAATATCCAGAAAAGAGAATTCTTTGAGATTGAAGATGTGAAAGAAAAAGAAGTTCCAAAAGTCCAGTTTTAGGGCTGTTATGTCTATATGTCTAATAGTGAGTTTTTCTTTGAGAATTTTTGTTTTGCGCATTTTATAATTTAGATAAAATGAAAAATAGTCTATAGTAAATATCTCAAATATTATGACAAGCGGTTTTAAAAAAATTATAATTATTGGCTCTGTAATTTTTGTTGTTTTGTTTTCTCTTATAGCCAGTTTTGTTTTTTTCCCCAAAGAAAGAAATAGAAATATTCTAAATCAAGACAATCAGCAAGAAGAGTATCGGCCTAGCGACTCAGATAATAAACCGGAAGAATTAACAGAAGAAGAAAGAGTGAAAACAATCGCGGAAACTTTTGCCGGTATTTACTATTCTTATGCATTGGGGAATTTCTCTAATATTGAATCGCAGTATTATTACATGACTGACGAGATGAAAAACAGAGAAGAGAATAGAGTAACAGAAATGAAAAAAGAAATGGAAAACCAATCGCAAAAGTATTTTACCGTAAGAGCGAGATTGATAGACTCCGGTTTTATTTATTGCGAAAAGGAAAGGGCGGCTATGAATATAAACTTAAGCGTTGATAATTTTGCCGGCGCGATTGTCCAGAGAGACACAATGGTCTGGGTTGATGAAAAAGGCGATCGTTATACTGGTGATATAAAAGATCTTATTATTAATACAGGCATAAAAAAAATAAAAATGGAGCTTATAAAATCTAATAAAGAATGGAAAATAAATAACATTGAGATTATTGAAGGTTGGGATTAAATATCTCTAATACTAAGCTTATTAAAAACAAAAATGAAAAAAAATAAATTTATAGGATTTTTAATAATTGCTTCAGGGCTGTTTTTCGCGCAAAGCCAAGAATTATTAGGCGCTTTTACTTTTCAGTCCGTATGCCAGCCGCCGCTTCGCAGTTTTTCAAGCGGCGGTTCAACTTTTAATATTTCTTTTCCTCCCGGCGGAGGAACTACCTGCGAGACTATTGATGATTGTCCCGCCATCAAGGTTCCTGACGGAGCGACTATTTATAGCATAAAAGTGGATATGGAGCTCACCGATCCGAGCAAGGAAGTTGGAACGCCGTATGTCTGGGTGCCAGTATCTGAAGGAGCGGATAAAGATCATATAAAACAAATTAGCGCGGCAGATTGCAGCATTATTGAAAGTTATCCAACAGGAGACAATCCTTCGAGAACTTTTGTTATTCCGGGCGGGGATGTTTGGGTGGCGAATAGAGATAGCGGGAATGTTACAAAACTTTCTCCCTTGACAGGAAATAAGCCGGCCGGACTTACTTGCGGAGATAACAATTGCGGAACGGATGAAACTCTTTATTCTTGTCCTGAAGACTGCAATGGAAATAAATGCGGTCCCGCTGGAAATCAAGATTGCAGAAAATATATGGTAGCTGGTAACTATGCGACTGGAGGCGGTCCGAGAGGGGTAACCGGGGATATTGGCGGGGCTGTATGGGTTGGAAATTATAATAGCGGAACTGTTTCCAAGCTTGATCCCGTGACTGGGGCTAAACTAATAGAAGATATTGCGACTGGAGGCGGTCCGTATGGAGCGATAGGGGATCCCTTTGGCCATATTTGGATTTCAAATCGCGGTATAGGAATTTTACAATGCATAGAATCTGCAACTGGCGCAACGACTAATGTTGATACAATATACCTTTATTATGGCATAGGAATGGGAAAAGATGGAAGCATATATTTAGCTTGTTATGAATGTGGAACGGTTCTTAAATACGATCCAGTTACAGGCAACTGTCCTAGTTTAATTACTCCTGTAGCAACTTATGATACTGGCGTGGCAAGCGGAACAAGAGGCGTGGCGGTTGATCAAAAGGGTTATGTCTGGACAGCTAATTCCGGAAGCAATAAATTTTATGTTTTTACCGATCCAGCGGCGAAATACGAGGTGTCTCCCGGCGGAACGAATTTAATTGGAGCGGCTATTGATTTTGATGGTTATGGCTGGACGGTTAGCTATGACAGCGGAAATGTTTATAAATACAGCTTTGATGGCGCTTCCTTAAATCTGGAATGCTCGGTAAATGTAAACGGCAATCCGTATAACTATTCCGATATGACCGGACTTCGGACTATTCCTAAAACTTTAACGATCGGTCCGGGCAATGTTATACCCCTTTCGGAAACGGGAACATTTGAAATATGTTCCGATTCGTCAGCGCCGCCTCTTTGCTCGGATTCAAGCGATTGCGACAGTCTTTTTTTGCCAACAAGCTGCGGCAGTCCAAGCGGTGAGTGTGAAATTCCTCTGAAAATTTTCTCAATGCAGGTTGGCGATTATACATTGAAAAATCTGGAAGTGATATATGCAGAAAGGGTTCCTGTGACAACAGGAGGGCTTGTTCCTTGCGGGAGGGAATGGAACGATCCCGATACTTCATGGAACGATACGGATCCTTGCCGCCTGTGCCATCTTGTTATTCTTGCTTCTCTTATAATAAATTTTTTAATGGGATTGGTTGTTCTAATTTCCATATTAGCGCTGGTTGTCGCGGGATTAATATATGTCAAGACTGGAGGAGATTCAAGCCTTATTACCGCCGCCAAGCAGAATGTCAACAAAATTTTATACGGGTTTGTGATAGTTTTTGTAGCTTGGGCTATTATAAATTTAGTTATGGTTTTGCTCGGGTTTAACGATCCTATCGGAGACGGAAGCTGGAAGATATTCACTTGTGATTTGTAAGTCATAATTTGTAATTTGGGATAACATTCCATGAAACCAACTTTTAAAAATGAAGAAAAAGAAATCAGGGATATTGTATTTAAATTTATCAATCCGAATGAATACAAAATTTTTATTTTCGGCTCGCGCGCGACAGGAAAAGCAAGAAAATTCAGCGATTATGATGTTGGAATTATGGGGAAAAAACCGGTTAAATGGAAAACATTGTCTTTAATTGATGAAGTTTTTGAAGAATCAGACTTTCCTTTTAAAGTGGACCTAGTTGATTTTTCTTTGGCTTCCGATAAATTTAAAAAAACCGCTTTATTAAAAATTAAAGAATTATAACTATGACAAAATTAGAAAATTTAAAAGAGGATTTATCAAAAGCAAATCAAAGATTAAAAGAAGCGTCCACGCTTGAGCTAACGGAAATTCATAGAGATGCCACAATTCAAAGATTTGAATTTACTTTTGAGCTTGCGTGGAAAACAATTCAAGAATATGCAAGAGATCAGGGGCTTGATTGCAAAAGTCCTAAAAGTTGTTTAAGAACGGCGGCGGAAATTGATTTGTTTGAAAACATAGAAATTTGGTTTGAATATCTTAAAGCGAGAAATCTTATCGCCCACACTTACAATGAAAAATTATCCGCTGAAGTTTATAATAACGCTGTTAAATTTCCCGCGGAAGTTGATAATTTATTAAAAGCGTTTGAATAATTTAAGCGCTTTATAAACTTTGAACTTTTAACTTTAAACTAATATTATGCCAACTCTATACACACAATCAGATAAAAATACTCGCAATACTTACATTTTAATGTCAGGGTTTTTGGTTTTTGTCATCGCGGTCGGGTGGGTTTTTTCGGAAGCGATGGGTTCCAGCGCGATCCTTTGGTTCGCGGTTATTTTTAGCATTTTGATGAGCGTGGGAAGTTATTGGTATTCGGATAAATTAGTCTTGGCGATGAGCAAAGCAAAGCTGGTTAAATTTGAAGATAATAAAGAATTGTATCGTCTTGTGGAGAATCTTTGCATTACAGCCGGGCTTCCGCTTCCTAAAATATATATAATAAACGACACTGCGCCAAACGCTTTTGCGACAGGACGAGATCCACAGCATGCGGTAGTGGCTGTCACGAGCGGACTTTTGCAAAAATTAGACAGAAGCGAACTGGAAGGAGTTATAGCGCACGAGCTTTCACACATCGGAAATCGAGATATTTTACTTTCTACAGTTGTTGTAGTTCTCGTGGGAATTGTCGCGCTTCTGGCTGATTTTTTTATGCGTTCTATGTGGTTTGGCGGAGGAAGAAGAAATAATGACAGAGGCGGCAGCGGATATATAATGATCATCGCAATCTTGCTTTCTATTCTCGCTCCATTTTTTGCGATGCTTATTCAGCTGGCTATTTCTAGAAAACGCGAATTTCTGGCCGACGCCGACGGCGCGCTTCTGACTCGCTATCCGGAAGGTCTGGCAAACGCGCTCCGCAAAATCTCGGCTGATCAAGAGCCGCTTGAAGTCGCCAACCGCGCCACAGCTCATCTTTATATCGCCAATCCTTTCAAAGGCAAAAATGTCAGTAAAATGTTTATGACTCATCCGCCGATGGAAGAACGAATCGCGGCGCTGACGGGGATGTCTGCCTCTAGCGGGTCCGCAGAAGGCGGAGAAGTAGGAAAATAAAAATGTAAAAATCTCCGCCCAAGGCGGATGCGCCTTGGGCGCAAAAGTGGAAAATGACAATGTAAAATTAAAAATATTTTTAATTCCTAAAATTCAATTATGATCGCCCCAAAAATCGCGATTTTGTCTTTGCTGGGATTGATGGCCGTTTCTTTTTCGGGGTGTTCGATTTGGAAAGCTGATGAAAAAGCGGATGATAAAAATACAGATATAAATACAGGCACAGACATAAATTCACAACAAACAAGTATTGATTCTGACGGCGATGGTTTGTATGATTTAGAAGAAGAAAGCTTGGGAACTGACAAAAATAATCCCGACACTGATGGCGATGGATTAAATGATTTTTTGGAATTAAGGCAATGGTCAACGAATCCTCTGAGCTACGATACTGATGGTGATGGCTATTCCGATGGACAGGAAGTTGAAAACGGATATGATCCAATGGGTTCCGATCAGCTTGATAGCGATGCTGACGGGCTTGGCGATTCCGATGAGAAAAAGCTTGGAACCGATAAAAATAATCCCGACACGGACGGCGACGGATTTTCAGACAAGGAAGAAATTGACGCAGGAAGAAATCCTTTGGCGGCGGAGTAGGTTTGCGCTAAATATATTTTAATTTTATGCCGGATAAAAAAATAAAAAATAGACAACTCACAATTTTTGAAGGCCAAAAAATCCGCCGGCTTTGGGACGAGAAAAAAGAGAAGTGGTATTTTTCGGTAATTGATATTATTGCTATTCTTATTGAGCAGATTGATTTTAAAAAGGCGCAAAGCTATTGGACTACTCTTAAAAATCGCTTAAAAAAAGAAGGAAATGAGTCTGTCACAAAATGTGACAAACTGAAATTGCAATCTGCTGATGGAAAATTCTACAAAACCGATGTAGTGGATGTGGAAACATTATTGCGCCTTATTCAATCAGTTCCGAGTCCAAAAGCGGAACCGATAAAATTATGGCTGGCGCGCGTAGGCTACGAAAGGATTCAAGAAGTTTCTGATCCCGAGAAAGCGTTAAATAGATCAAGGTCATATTGGCAAAAAATGGGCAGAAGCCAAAAATGGATTCAACAGAGAATGATGGGTCAGGAAATTAGGAATAAGCTGACGGATTATTGGAAAGATAATGAGGTCAAGGAGCGAGATGAATATGCGATTTTGACGAATATTATTCACGAGGAGTGGAGCGATCTGTCAGTGAAGGAACACAAGAGCTTAAAGAAATTAAAAACGCAGAACTTGCGCGATCATATGTCTGATGCCGAATTGGTCTTTACGGCCTTGGCGGAGCTTTCCACTCGCCAGATCGCGGAAACTATGGAAGCAAAAGGCTTGGGAGAAAATAAGATTCCAGCGAAAAAAGGCGGTCGTATCGCTAAAAACGCCCGGCTGGAACTAGAGCAGAAAACGGGTAAAAAAGTTGTGAGCGGAAATAACTTTTTAGGAAAGGGTGGAGGAGGTGAAAAAATAAAAATAGTAAATAAAAAGAAAATAAATTAAACCAAAATGAAAAAACTTAGAATCGCGTTTTATTCTACTAATGAGTTAAGTTTTATAAAAAAGTTTTTGTCGTCGGATTTGAAATATGATAAATAATATATTAAATTGAATCTATGTTTAATCATGAAAAAATGTTCACTCAAGAAAATTCAAAATAGAAATTAAATAAACAAGTTCAAGCTCGTTTAATTTTGCCAGAAAGAATAAGTGAAGGAAATCCAGAAAGTGGACTGGCAAAGAAATTAGGAGAATTTCTTGTCGAAAAAAACTTCATCAACGGAATTGATTTATGGGAAAGATCTTGGGGATGTAAATATGAAAACAAAAAAATTTATATGAACGACGTACCGATGTCTAAAGAGCAGTATGAGCATTATATTTTTAGATTAGGCGAAAATTCATTCACGAGAGAACAATTATTTCCGAATCAAAGCGAAGCGGATCAATATAGGTTTCTTCATGAAAGTGGTCATGGCTATCAAGAATATATTAAGACTAAAGAATGTCCTGATGATCCGGAATCGTGGTATACTGAAGCATCGAAAGGTCAAATTAAATCATATACAGCATTGCTATTTGAACATTGTTATGATTTAAGGAAAAAAAATCCAGGAAAAGGGCTTTCCACGTGGGGAAATGTTCTTGATTATAACTGTGTAAAAGATGCTGATTCTCAAAATGCTACTAGGGCGAATGAAGATGCAAATGAACTGATTACTATGTATTTATGGAATCCAAAATATCTAGATACATTTTTGAAGTATATTTCTTGCGAGATTCCATGTTATGGCGAATTAAATATATCAAATGATAAGTTAATAAAATTGCCACATGAAGAAAAGGAATTGATAAAAATAGTTGTAGAAAAAGTAATCGCAGATATGAAAAAAAATATTAATATATAATAAATGCAAAAACTTAAAATCGCGTTTTATTCCACGAATGAGTTTTCGTGTCCGCTGCCGAAGGAGATAATTTATGCTCCGATGGGTTTGGCGGAAATTGTCGCGATTGAACTTGCGAAAAGAGGGCACGATTTGACGCTGTATACGGCAAAAGATTCAAAGATAAAAACGAAAAAAGTTACAGCCGGAATGACTTCGTATTATAAGCTCAAAGATAAATCTATGAATGGCGGGTTTCACGACCAATTGCAGATGACTTTATATGAACAGCTTTTGGCGTCAAAAATGTATGAAGATTCGCAAGACGGAAGATATGATATTATTCACGCTTTCCACCTCGCGCCGAAAATTTTGCCTTTTATAAATCTGACAAAAACCCCGACCGTTTTCACTTTGCATGATCCGATGGACGCGAGCTGGAATAAAATAATCAAATATTGCCCGTGGAAAAACAAAGCGAATTATATTTCCATAAGCGATAATCAAAGAAAAGGAATGCCGGATTTGAATTATGTTGCGACGGTATATAACGGCTTGGATATTGGAAAATTCAAGTTTCAAAAAAAGCATAAAAATTATCTGGCTTTTCTGGGCAGATTTTCGCGGGAAAAAGGAGTTGATGTCGCCGTGAGAGCCGCTTCAGAATCCGGCGAGAAACTAAAAATAGCAGGCAATATTTGGAACGGGGGATTTTATAATGAAAAAGTGAAGCCCTATTTGAAAAAAGGAGAAATAGAAAATGTCGGATTTTTAGGCAAGGATAAATTGTCGGATTTTTTAGGCGGAGCAAAAGCGCTTTTATTTCCAATTCAATGGGAAGAGCCGTTTGGCTTGGTAATGATTGAAGCAATGGCGTGCGGAACGCCAGTGATCGCATTTAATCGCGGTTCAGTTTCGGAAGTTGTGAAGCATAATAAAACCGGCTTTATCGTTAATGACGAGAAGGAGATGAAAGAAGCGATAAAAAATATCAATAAAATAAACAGAGCCGATTGCCGAAAACATATTGAAGAAAATTTTACAATTGAAAAGATGGTGGATGGGTATGAGGAGGCGTATGAGAGAATTATGAATTATGAATTATGAATTATGAATTATGAATTATGAATTATGAATTA
>CAYPQL010000019.1:0-23865 GCA_964412905.1 uncultured Candidatus Saccharibacteria bacterium | reverse complement strand
AAATCATATCAAGGCCGTCAAGATAAAAACTCAAATAACCGTCCTCTTTTATGTTTTTCCATTTATAATTCAAATATTCAAAAAGTTGCGCCGAGGTGAATTTTCTCTTCTTCCCGTTTTCCGCCAAAAATACATTGCCACTTTGATCTTTTATCAATTGTCCGTCCGGAGCGTATTTGATAATTTTTCCGTTCTCGTATATTTTCAAATCGCTCGGCAAAACTTTTTTTATATCGCCCGCCGCAAACCCCATTCTCGCGAATTCTTCCCCGGTCATTTCCATCGCTCTTTTTTGTCCCCTTTCCAAATAGAAAACTTTTGCCGTGTTAAATTCCTGCAAAAGGCTGCCGTCGGGATAAATCACGATATTTTTATATTGATACATATCAAGCTGGGATTTTAGAATCGGTTTTATGATTCTGCTGGCATAAGCGGTTGGCAAAGTTTCTTTTGAATCAAATCTTGTTCTATATCCGTCTTCAATAATATAAACAGCCTTGTCCCCGCCGATTTGATAAGCATAATTTTTGTATTCTCTTTCAATTGCGCTCGCGCTATTCTGTATGGAATTTAATTGTTTATACAGCTCGTCCCCGGGGCAAATTGTCGGAGCCAAATCCCTGTGTCCCACCAATCCGTCAATATTTTTTCCGTAAAAATCAGTTGTTTTATTCAGATCGATATTATTATTAGCCGCTAGGAAGCCGATTAAATTTTCCAAAGATTTTTTAATCGCGGGAGTCACGGGATGCGATGATATATTATTATTTTCACTATCCGCATAATCCTGATATCTTCCAATTACCGAAATTCCCGCGCTCCCGGTGTTATATCCATTCACATGCCCCGCCACCACTCCATTTCCCCCGAACCTTCCTTCATAAATATTTCCGTTGGGGTCTATCAAATAATTATAGCCGATGTCTCCAAAACCCGTATATTCTCCGCCGTCATCGGACCATGTTTTTTTGCCGTCATGATAAATATAGATATTGTTAACCATATTTTTATATTCTCCGCTCCCATCCGAATCGGGAACCAGATTTGAGCTTGCCGTGTGATGAATGACAATTTTTTCAACTTTTGCGTATTCCACTGACCAAGTTATTTTAGATTCATCGGCTCCCCACTCGGACCTTGTGATTATTTTTGGAATTTCAATATTCAGCGCTTGGGCGGAAGATAAAAAAGGCGCAAAAAACGCGCTCAGCAATAATTGCAAGACTATTATTTTTGATAACGCGGATTTTATTTTTTTAGGCATAATTATTATCTAATATTTTCTCCTTCGGGATATAAGCTTAATTCAAAATTTTCAACTATAATAACATCTTCCCATTTATAGCCCTTGGAAGCAAAAACTTCGGCGGTTGTGATCCATCTTTTTTTGCCGTTTTCAATCAAATAAACTTCATTTCCCGATCCTTTCAAAAGACTGCCGTTTGGTTTTAGGCTTGAATTCGCAATATTTTCTCCGTTTGGAAATATATTCAATTCAAAGTCCATAACTATGACTATGTTTTTCCATTGATAGCCACTGGAAACAAAAGTCTCTGCGGTTGTTATCCAGCGCTTTTGCCCGTTTTCAATCGTATAAACTTTATCGCTTCCCGTTGATTTCAAAAGAGAACCGTCTTTATATGTTTCTCCTTTAACAAATTTTATGGAAAACGAAAAGGAATATTCGCCAATGTTGTTTCCGAAGCCGGAAGTTTTTTGATGGCTTATGGGTATCACGGTAATCGCGGAAATTTTCTTTTTCGCGTCATAGATATAAAAAGCGGAATCTTGCTCGCTGTTCAGCCGGAGTTCGTTGACTTCTTTCGTTTTGTCGTCATAGGAAATAACGACAGGAACCGAAAAACTGCCTGAATTTTGGCCGTTGAAATTAATTTTAATTCTGTCGCTTGGCGCGTAATTCTGGTTTGTTATCGCGAATTCATAATATTCGCCGCTCCAGTCTTTGATAGATTCCGAAACATTTTCCGTTAAGTTTGCGCTTAACTCATAATTATTTTTAGGCAGAATGTGGAAATTATTATAGCTAAGATTCAGATTTTGATATTTATATTTATCATCTGACGATGTTCCGTTCACATAATTAGCCACCGTCCAGTCGGTGAATACGGATTCAAAAGTGTCGTTTTTGTAATATAAATCCGACAGGGCTTTGCTGATGCTTTCAATTCCGACTTTATTGTTGTCCAGCATTCTCTTGAAAATATCTTTTCCAAACCGTTCCACCAGATATTGGGAAAAAAGATTGACGGAAGAGTAGTCGTATAATTTATTCTGCCATTCCGTGAGCGAGTCAACGGGATTGGTTTCAAAGCTTTCGACTCTGGCTCTCAAATTGCTGATGGGATATTCGTCGTCATAGCCTATCGCGGTGGAAGCATATTCCGATCGCGCTTCATTGAGCCAGATGTCATCCGAAATATTCCTTAATTTATTTTTATAATACCAGGTGATCATATGCTGGAATTCGTGAGCGAGAAAACTTTTAATCCTGTGATTATTTATAAAAACCGCGTTCAAATAAATCATTTCCCTTTCATTGCTTTTTCCGCTAACCACATCGCTTTTTTTATATTCATCGTTCGGATTGAAATATCCCCCGATATTTTCTTTCGTTCTCGTAAAAAAAATCGTGATTCTGCCGTCATTGTCAATTCCCGGATTCCATTCGGAGCCGAAAATTTGTTTCATTCGGGGATATATCGTGCTTTCAAAATCATCCGCCAAGGAGCTTAAACTCGCGTCAAATTCTTTTTTGAGATCATTCGGCAGCCCGTCATAATATTCGCTTTCAACATAAAAGTAGGCGCTGGAATTAATTTTTTTCAAATAGGCTTGCGCCTCCGAACGATCTTTGGAATCATAAGAAGAGTCAATCAGAAATGCCGTATTTTCTCCCAGTTCGGCGGCTTTTACTTTAGGAGTTATATCTGAAGTTGTAAAAATAGACAGGACTGCAAAAAATATGACTGTATAAAAAAACAGCTTTACTTTCAAAACCGCAGGTACTTCCTTTTTATTAGTATTTATATTTTTTATAGGAATCATTTATTTTTTGTTTTTTTTAAGATATTTGAAAGCATAGTGTCTTTTCGGACGACCGTCGGAAAAGACACTATATTCGTAACTACTCAGCTGTTCTAAAAAAACATTTATCATGGAAATCTGTCATTGCGAGCATCAGCGAAGTCGTGCCTATGACAGATCCGCCAAAGGCGGACAATCTCAGAGCCATGAGAACAAGCCAATAATATTCTTTGCATTTTATCGCTGGAATGGGAGCATAGAGATTGCTTCGTCGCTGATGCTCCTCGCAATGACAGCTTCTTGAAGAAGGCGAGTAGTTGCAATGTTTATAATAATTCTTTGATAATTTCTGATATTCGCACAAGCCCGGTTTTATCGCCTTCTTGATAAGCCTCAAAAACTTGATAACAGAATTCAGTTGTTTCATTTGGGTTTTTCCGTAAAAACTGAATAGCTATGTCTGTATTATTGTTTTCAATAAAAACTTTCGCGATTTCTTCAACGGTTTGAGGAATATCTTTTTGTAATTCAAGCTGCTCTTTCATATATCTATTGTTAAAATGTTTATATGCTAAAATGTTAGAATGATTTGGAGCGGGTGATGGGAATCGAACCCACCTCTCCAGCTTGGAAGGCTAGCATAATAAGCCACTATACGACACCCGCATTAGCTTTTTTAGTATATCAAATCTCAAATTCCAAATAAATTCCAATTTTTAAAATTCCAAATACTAAAAATTTTGTCATTCTGAACTTGTTTCAGAATCTACTAATTGCTTCGCTGAATTAACCTATAAATCACAAATACTTTGAATAAAATCTTTGTTAGATATATTGTATTCTGCGTTTGATTTAAATAAACAAAAAATAACTTTAATCGCAAGAAGATCATGGAACAAGTTCAGGATGACAACCGCAATTATTTAAATTCAGTTTTTACTAAAAATAAATTTTTGCTTACTTGGAAACTATTGGCTTGAAAGCGATCTCAGATCTTTCCCTGATCTCTTTTTCCACGATGCTTTTGTCTCTTCCGTATTTAAGAGAGGAGAGCTGTTTGACGGCTTCCGCGATTTCAGCGCTTCCTTTTTTGGGCGGATAAGTCGCCATATTAAATCCATGGCTTATCGCGCCTTTTATCATCAGCTTGACATAAGCGTTGAAATTATCAATATTTATCAAGTCCTGTTCGCCAAAAACTGGCGCGAATTGCTTAGCCATAAACTCAGCGTCATTCGGCCCGATGCGGAAAGAAATCATCGTTCCGACATTTCCAAAAACGGATTTTTGAATTTCTTCCGGAAGCTGGCCCAAGAATTGATGGGCGATGTTCAGCGACAAACGATATTTTCGCGCTTCCGAAAGAATGGTTGAAATGCTGTCCGTGGTAAAGTTTTGGAATTCGTCAATGTATAAATAGAAATCTTTTCTTTCTTCTTGCGGCATATCGGTGCGGCTCAGCGAGGAAACCAATATTTTCCCGACAATCACGAGTCCGAGAAGATAAGCGTTCATCTCGCCGATTCTGCCTTTGGAAAGATTGACCAGAAGAATTTTTTTATTATCCATAATCTCTCTGAAATTTATGGAACTTTTTTGCTGGCCGATAATCGGACGCATTGTGTCGTTGGAAATAAACTGCGTCAGCTTGCTGGTAATATAAGGAACCATATTCGCCAGCGCGGCTTCCCCTCCGGCTTTTTCCGCTTCTTTCTGCCAGAAGTTGACCACGATATAATTCTTGCATTTTGATAATTTATATTTTCTGAATTCGGGATCGGAGAGAACTTTGGAAATTTCAACCAAAGTTGAGCCTGACGCCGGATCGTCCATAATCAAAAGCATCGCGTTTCTCATATACTGCTCAAACATCGGTCCGCCCGTCGCTTTCAAATCATAAAGCTTGTCAAATATTTTTATCATTTCGTTGATCACGAAAGTCTTCTGCTCGGGATATTTTTCGTCATATTCCAGAAGATTCAGCCCCATCGGTTTTTGCATATTGGACGGATCAAATAAAACCACATCCTCGGCGCGTTCCTTCGGCACATTGCTCAGCGCTTCTTCCACAAGATCTCCGTGAGGATCAATAACGCACAAGCCTTCCCCGTTTTGAATGTCCTGCCGGATGAGCTCTCCCAAAAATCCCGATTTTCCTGTTCCGGTCTGCCCGATCACATACATATGCCTTCGGCGATCTTCTTTTCCTATTCTTATTATTCTGTCTTCTCCGCGGTGTATGTTATGCCCCAAAATCAATCCCTCGCTCGGAATATCGGAAGGAGCCGGAGCTTGCTTGGCCCTGAGCCATTTTACTTGCGGAGTTTCAGTCGTGGAAATCGGGAAATGAAACAAGCTTGCCAGCTCTTCCGTGTTTAAAATTATTTTTCTTTTGCCGTCAAAATTCCGGAATATAAAATTATAAATCGTTCTGTTCAAAAAACCGGCTTTATTTAAAAATGTTTCCGTGATTTTAAATGTATTGCAATCGGGAAAATTAAATTGAGAAAAAGAATTTTCAAGCTCTTTCAGCAATGATGTCGCTTTCTCTTTTGTTTCAGCCGAAGCAATTAGCCGCACATTGGCTTCAAATCCGATTTTAGTGGATTTAGCTTCCACTGCCTTGACGACTTCTTCTTGCTGCGGAGTTAAACTTATTTTTGCTTCTTCTTTCTGCTGATCTTCGGTTGATTTTCCTCCCGCGCTTACAATCCCCATAAATTCTTTAATAACTTTGATTATAAAAGAAGGCTTTCTCTGCTCCCCGAACCCTTTTCCTTTTTGCATCAGTTTTATTCTCTCCTTGCTCTCGTTGTGCCATGAATTATCAGACGGCTTTATCACAAGCTGGAGCGCCGCGCCTTCTCCGATTGGGATTTTGCTGAACGCGTTTGTAATATTTGAAAGCGGATCGGCCTCCAATCGCTGATATGTTTTGATCGGGAAAATATCATTTCTTTTGAGAGTCATATAAGAAGCGGCGGACTCTCCTTCCGGCACAAAAATATTATAGTCTTCTATTCTTATTATTTCAGCGTCGGAATAAAAACTGTGAATCTGCTTTTCTATGATGGATTGGAATTTTTTTGGAACCGACACATAGAAAAATATCTCATTGCTGTCAATCGGCGTGGCGATTTCAAAAGATAAATAGAAAGGGCCGTAAATAATTTTCTTGAGCATTTCTTCTCTAATATTGCTCAAACTCGCGAAAAGCTGCTCCATAACGGAAATATTTTCCTTGTCTTTTTCGCCTTTATTCTGCGCCTGTTCTTCCATTTTCTTGGGGACAGAAATACGCAAAACGATCATATTCAAAGATCTGGTAATCTTTCCCGAGCTGGAAAGCCTTGTTTTTATATAAAGAAACGCCACTAGCAAAAAAATTCCCGCCATAATCAGATAGTCAAAAAATTCGATTTGGATAATGTAGTTGGATATTGTTAATTCCATAAAATTAATTTTATAGATTATTAAAACATTAAAAATTAGGTAACTACTCACCTTCTTTAAGAAAGTGTCATTTCGAACGCCTCGTGAGAAATCTGAATATTATAGAAATATCTAGAGTTTATAGATTTCTCGCTAATCGCTCGAAATGACAGATTTTTAGGGCAAGTGATTTTTAGAGTAGCTGAGTAGTTACAAAATTAAAAATTATAAAATTTTATTTAAATTTCTTTCAACTTCCCCTTCTCCACCAATTCCTGATGAAGTTCGCCGATAAGTTTGTCGTGCAAGGCGTCCAGAAGATAGGCGTCATTCAAGCTTCTGGCGATTTTTATGCTGTGGCTGATGCCTTTTTCAAACGCCAAAAAGGAAAGTTTTTTCACTTGTCCCGCCGTGTCCAAATTTTTCAGTTCTGCTATTTCTTTTCTTACATTTTTCCTAGGACTTTTTTTAGGAGCCGTTGTTTGAGTCGGCGCGGAAATTGGTATTGCGGGCGATTGTATTTCTTGAATATTTTCTTTCGTAATCTCCGCTTCTTTTTTCTGAACTTCAAAATTCTTTTTACCGACTCCAAAAGCCGCTCTCCTCTCCGCCAACTTTTTTTCCAGCTCTTCAATTTCTTGAAGATTTATATTCTCATTGTTTATTTCAGGCATAAGATTTATGTTAATTGGTAATTTGTAAATTTGTAATTTGTAAGTCGCTGACTCTGCTGGCTCATAGTTCTCGCCTCGAGACTGTGGAGCCTAAATGCAAAAGATACAATAACCAAGAGACAAGGATACAAACAAATTTCAATGACCAATAACCAAATTCTGAATCTGTTTGATTATTGAAATTTGATATTTGATTATTTTTTGGTTATTGTATCTTGTTTCTTGTATCTTTTTTTTCTATTTCTTTCTCTCGCTTCCAGCTCCAAACATCACCTTCGTTCCAGTAAGCCATTCCATAAATTCATCCCTTTGCTTCTCGTCGGTAAGCGTGTATATAGCGCCTCCCAAAAGACCAAGCCCCACAGCTCCAGCAAGGCCCGCTCCGTAGCCAACCGCTTTTCCCGCGCTACTTTCCGCTGCTTTCTTGACTACTTCTTGTCCAATCTCATTTGCCGCTTCACTTCCCAATGAAGCTAGAATAGCAGGTCCGTATGCTATTAACAATCCAGAGGCGACAAGAATGGCTAAAATAGCGATTACAGATTTCGGATTTTTCTTCATTAATTCAAATAGTTTAGTTAGAATTCCTTGTTGCTCCGGAGTTAATTTTTCTTCTTCTATGCTTAAAAGCTCCAGCACTTTATCATACGCTTCCAACGCCTGCTCTAACATTCTAATCGTATAATTTATTTTAATATGATGCTCATTGATCATAAATTCCAGTTGCGCGTCATCAACGGCAAGCTGATAATATTCCAGTTTTTCCAACTTTAATTCCGTTTCATGTGATTCTTTTATTTTTTCAATAACTTCTTTCAGATCATGTTTATTTTCTTTGCTAAAAGGATTCTCTCCGGCCCGATATTTATCTTCAATAAGTTTGTTATAAGCTTCCGATTCTTCCTTGACTCGTTCTTTCAATAATTTCTTAACTTCTTCTAATTTATCACGATCATTCAATCCTTCTGGTTCTATCGCTCCGCTCGCAATCAACTCATTTTTATATTTTTCCTTTCTCTCTTCTATTTTTGCCTTCTTATTTTCTGGACTAGATCTCTCAAATTGAACATTTTCCAAATCAAAATCAACTGCTAATAAATTCACATCTTTTTCCTTGAAATTCCCCCGCTTGACTCCAAGTATATAAGCTTCCATTATTTTCTTCTCTTCGTCTGTCCAGTCTTTCTTTTCTCTTTCACCAAAAACAACATCTTTGATTTTGTTTCTCAATATCTCCCCCTCCGCTTCCATCTCTGTTTTTGTTTCTTTCTCTGTTTCAGACTCTTGCTCCGTTTTTGGCTCAGGTTTAGATTCAGGTTCCGGAATTATTTTTTCCGTTTCGGGAGGGGTTGTTTTTGCTTCTGGTTCTTCTTCTTCTCCAGTCGCGCCAGCTGTTTCAGTCTGATTTGTATTTAAATTTTCTGATTTAGGCTTCGGCTTTGCTTTCGCCTCCTCTCTTTCTTGATTTATTCTTTCTTTGTCCCCACTATATTTTTCGTCTATTTCTTCATCTGCTTTCATCTTTCTTAATTTATCAAGATCGTATGTTTCGTCCGGTTTTATTTTCCCTTTCTCGTCTAATTCTGTCCAAAGTCTCCTTCTTTCATTTTCTTCCTCTATTTCCTCTTTCATCTCTGCCGGCTGTGTCTTTCCTTTTCTCTCTTTTTCTTTATTTTCAGAATTAACTTTTTCTTTTATCTTTTCAATTCTTTCTTCCAGATTTGCGATTTGGCTTGTGTCTATGTTTGCGCTTTTTGCTTTTACCAATTCTTCCTCAACTACTTCTAGGTGAAGTTTTGCAGTCGCCATATCTGTGCAATTCTCTGCTGATGTTAGCCAATAATTTATAGCTTTAATTTGTTCATCGGGGTCTGTTATTATTTTTTCTATTTTTGGTTTTGTTTCATTTCCCGAAACTTTATCTTTAAATTCACCAAACTTTTCAACAGCTTCATTTACCGCGTCATCAATATCATCAGGAATCTCAATTCCCCTTTTATTTAATTCAACTTTTATTTCATCAGTTAGCTCTTTCAGATTATTCAAATCGCTTTCCGCCTTTTTCAAAACTTCTTGTATAACTTCCCGCACCTTTTCTTTTCTTTCAGCTTGTTCATTGCCTACCTCTGTATTATCTTTGCCATCTTCCGCCTTGGGTGGCGTTGTTTTGTTTTCACCTACCATATTTTTAATTTAAAAAATAAAAATAACTCTCAAACAATTTAGCAATTTAATAATTATTTCTCAATTTTCTTAATCTTATCTCTAACCTCATTAAGCTTCTTTTCATCAGCCAGCTTGATTGACCTTTCAAGCAACTCTGACTGCTTTTTCAGCAAAACCAAAATCTTTGAATGAAATTCATCATACAAATCTTTTATCCTTTTGATTTTTTCCTCATCAGTCAATTTTTTCATTTTATGGGTTTTAATTTGTGTCATTCCGACCGGAGCGTAGCCCTGTTCTTAAAATTTACTCTGTAAATTTTAAGAACAGGGCGTAGCGGAGTGGAGGAATCTGTTCTCGCGAAATATTTATTGCTAAACAAGAATATTGTAAAACCACACTTTATCCGCTCACAGATCCCTCGGCTTCGTTTTGTCGCTGAGGCTCCAAAACTTCGCTCGGGATGACAAGCTGAATTCTCACGAAAAATATATAAAGCTAAAACCTATTAGCGAGACAGGTCCTGAAATAAATTCAGGATGACAAAACTTGAAAATTGTTTCATTGAAAATTCAATGGAAATTGGAAATTTATACCTCTTTTTCTTTTAATATCTCTCCTTTCACCAGCTCCGCTTCTTGTTGGAAAATTTTCTTGGCGCCGGCGTTTTTGGCAAGCATAAAATCTTCCATCCGCGCCAAATCATCCGCGGGAATTTTGTTAAACTCCTCCACTTCCTTGTCGCTGAATTTCCCCACGATTTTCAGCCCCGCCCTTTTGCTGATCAGCTCCAGAATCCTCGTCATAATTTCCTTCTGCTCCTTCTCGGCAAGAAACCTCAATCCCAGCGACTCAAACAAATCGTCTATAATTTTTTCGTCAATCAGTTTCATAGATTTTATTTTTATGGATTAAATGTGATTTTTATGATTATGTGTCATAGTGAGCTTGTCGAACTATAACTATTCTATATCTTTCCTAATTTCTTGGCCAATTTTTCTGTTTCGTTTAATAATTCCTCAACTTCGTCTATTCCTTTATTCCAGAAATTTTTATCAGTAATATCTATGCCGATATTTTTAAATATTTCTTTAGGAGATTCCGAAGTTCCTGCTGATAAAAATTCCTTAATCTTAAAAATAAACTCCGAATCTTTTTTAGCAAAATTATGCAAAGCCTTGGCGATTAAAATACCCGCGGCGTATTGATAATTATAAAAGAAAACTCTTAAATGGATAATATGCATCCACCAATTTTCCGATCCAGGAGTTTGTTCAACGGCGTTGCCCATATATTCAATCGCGTATCGCTTGTGCAATTGCCCGATTTCTTCTTTTGAAACATACCCCTTTTCTCTAAATTTTTGATGAAGCTCAAATTCAAATTTATTTTCGGCCGCTGTCATAAAAATATGAATAATTTCATCGTTTAGTTTCATCATCATTGCTTGCAAGCGCAATTCATCGTTTTCTTCTTTCAATAATCCGTCGAAAGTAAATTCTTCCATTAATTTACTGGCAACTTCTGAGGCAAAAAAGGTTCCGCCGGAATTCAAAGAATTTTGCTTTTTCTTTATTAGCTCACTATTTATTCCGTGTCCCGATTCATGAGCAATAGTAAAAATATCGCGCATTTTTTCTGTATGGTTCAAAAGGATAAAAGTCGGGTGGCTGATTAAATGGCGTATACAAAAAGCTCCCCCGCTTTTCCCTTTTTTCGGATAAACATCCATATGTCCGTTATCAACAAATTCCTTAAAAATATTTCCAAATTCTTTATCGGCTTTGCTAAAAACATTATGCACTAAATTTACCGCTTCTTGATAAGAATATGTTTTGTTCTTTTTGCCGTATTCAACATTGCGTTCGTAATATTTTAGTCTTTTTACGCCGAATAATTTCGCTTTCAAACGATAATATTTTTTGGAAATATCAAATCTTGCGACTGCCGCCCCGACTAAAACATCGGCAATTCGGCTGTCAATGTCGTCGCTTAAATGCATAGATGAATCAGGCCGGATAAATCCGCGCAATTCATCGTTAATTTTCTTATCCGCCATTATAGAATTCATTTCCGCTTCCGCAATTTCGGCGTTTTCTTTGAAGACATCATTTACTGCAATAGCGGCAACATCTCTTATCTTCTTTTTTTTATCACTCGTTAAGCTTAATATTTCCGAAAAACTTTTCTTCGCTTTTTTTCCATCGCTTCCCAGTACCATCCGCTCTTCTTTCGCTAAAAATCCTTCAGTCATATTCACCCAGTTTATATACGCCGGAAGCGCTTTAAGGTTAAGAATTTTTTCCTCCGGCTCGCTTAACAGATATTTAGATTCGGCAAATATCTTTTCTAGAAAATGCTTGTAATTTTTCAAGTCTGGAAAATCCAAAAATTCTTTTTGTCGGCTAGATGAAATTCTGGCAATTCTCAAAGTAAAAAATTGAATATCATTCAGAATCTTATTGCTGAAATCTTGAATTTTATTGTATTTCGCTTTTAGTTTTGGATTATTTTGATCCTGCGCGGTACGCAAGCTAAAATAGTTTCCCTCTTTGCCGGCGGTCCCGTAATATCTTTGCCAATTTTCATATTCATCCAGCACTTGCTTTAAGATCTTCGGATTCTCTAAATAATCTGTGCGATCGCGCCATTTATTGATAAATTTATAGCTTTCGCGCTCAACTGTTTTTCTCTCTTCCACCATTGCCGAATCATTGTCGTTTTTAAAAAGCGGCTTAAGGTTCCATGTGGTTCGTTTCGGTTTCAGCATAATTATGATAAATTTATTTTTTAAATCTCTTCACTCTAATTAAACCCGAACATGGAATTATTTCGATCCCTTTTTTCTCTATCTCATCAAGAAATAAATTTGTGCCCAAAGAATCTGAAGAATAATGCCCGGCTATTACGATATTTATATGATATTTTTCTGCCTCTTTCCTGCTTTCTTCTCCAATATGCATATCTATTATAGTGCCGATGCCAGCCTGAGACATTTTCTCGTAAATTTTAACGGAAGAAGAAGTGCCGCCAAAAAATCCAAATACGATCTTGCCGGTTCGATTATCTTTTTGTCCGGAAAATAATGACGGGCCGAATCCTTCTTTTGCCGCGATTTGATATTCCGGAATTTCCATTAATATATCCATAATTTCGCTTACATATCGCGCTTTTTTCTTCTTAATAATTTTATCAATAAAATCAGCCGCTAAAATATCCATTGGCGTATGAGGAGCAATAAGCGACATTCCAAGCAACTTCACATTATCTATAGTTCTTAAATGGTTGATTGGTTTAGTTAATCTTTCAATCTCTTTTGATCGTTCCTGCGTAAGCCATTCCGCAATATTTATAGGAATCCCGCATTGATTAAGATAATCAACTTGCATATCCATTGCTTCCGGCACATTCGGCCAGATAGGATGATGAGAAATTATTAAATCAACCTCGCCTAATTTATCAGCCAAAAGAACTTCCGCCGTATCAATGTCTATTCCGGCTAAAATCTTTTTGATTTTTTTATCCGAAGAGCCGACAAAAATAATGGAATCGGGATAAGGATTAATAAGCTTCTCTTTGTTATAATATTTTTTTTCTTCCGCGCTCATTTTTTCAAACCGCTCTTTCCGCCTTCTCATTATCTCTTTGATTTTCTTCTCCCCTCGCGGATCAGCAACGCGTCCCATCTTTATTGCCAAATCATAAATTTGTTGTGTTGTCATATGTTTGCTTTGATATTCTGATTATTTAAACGAACCTGATTTAAAATATATCCATCCCAACAAAACTACGGCATCAAGTTCTATCGCCCAAAGCGGAAAAGACAGGGTTGAAAGAAGGTGGATTTTATAGGAATGATCGCTAAAAGGGAAAAACCACATTATTCCGGCTTCCGCTCCGCCGCCGATGAAATAATCCAGAAATATATGCAAAATTATTCCAAGTCCTAAGAGCGAAAAAAATAAAGTTAGTCGATATTTTTTAAATAGATAAAATATTACAGCGGGCAGAAGAAAAATTAACGCAAAAAATGTAGTATGTGTATAACTTCCATGTGCCAAATCATAACCGAATAGTTGCAAAAATCTTCCCAAAAAAATATCCGTATCCGACAAAAGCGCTCCTATCGCAGAAATAAATACAGCGTGTGAAAATCCGTATTTTCCGATATTAAATTTTTTCTTAAAAAAATTAAACAATAAAATAGCAGGGGCAACATGAGTGACAGCTAAAGGCATATCTATAAAATAATTAGATTAACTTAATTTTTCCTGTAAATACTCTCTCAGCTCCCCAATCTTCACCCTTTCCTGCTTCATTGTATCTCTATCTCTCACCGTCACCGCGTTATCTTCCAAGCTTTCAAAATCAACCGTGACGCAATATGGCGTGCCGATTTCGTCTTGGCGGCGGTAGCGTTTGCCGATGCTTTGGGTTTCGTCGTAATAGCCGGTGAAATCTTTTTTCACCAAGTCAAAAACTTCTTTCGCTTTTTTGCTTAATTCGGGCTTCTTGGACAAAGGCAGAATCGCCACTTTTACGGGCGCGATATTTTTGTTAAATTTCATTACCACTCTTGTTTCCGTTTTGCCGCTCGCCGTCGGAGCTTCTTCTTCAGAATACGCGTCAACCATTGCCGCGAGGACAGTCCTGTCCACGCCGAAAGTCGGTTCAATGACATGCGGGATGTAGCGGCGATTGTTTTCCGCGTCAAAATATTCCATATTCTGCCCGCTGGAGTTTTGATGGTTCATCAAGTCAAAATTCGTCCGATACGCCAGGCCGTAAAGCTCTTTGGTTCCGAACGGAAAATTGTATTCGTAGTCTATCGTTTTTTTGCTATAATGCGAAAGTTCGTCTTTGCTATGCTCGCGAACGCTGTAATTATTTTTCTTAATTCCGATATAATCAAGCCAGTCCGCCATTTGATCCCGCCAATACTCAAAATATTTTTCCCAATCTTTTTCTTCAATAAAATATTCAATTTCCATCTGTTCAAATTCAATAGTGCGAAATATGAAATTTCCCGGAGTTATCTCGTTGCGGAACGCCTTTCCAATCTGCGCGATTCCAAACGGAATTTTTTTGTTCGTGGAATTTAAAACATTTTTATAATTCATAAACATTGCTTGCGCCGTTTCCGGGCGAAGATAAATAATATTCCCTTCATCCTCAACCACTCCCTGATAAGTTTTGAACATCAGCCCGAATTTTCTGGCGTCTGTCCAATCTTTTTTTGAACATACGGGGCATTTCACATTATTATCTTTGACCACCCTTGTCATTTCTTCCGGACTCATTCCTTCAACTTTCATATTCAAAGCGTCCTCAATCAAATGATCCGCCCGAAGCCTGGCTTTGCAAGATTTGCAGTCAATGAGAGCGTCGTTAAATCCTCCCACATGCCCTGACGATTCCCAAACTTTTTTATTCATAAAAATCGCCGCGTCAATTCCCGCGACATCATTCCTGTCCTTCACAAAAAATTTCCACCAAGCTTGCTTGATATTATTTTTCAGCTCTACTCCAACTGGTCCGTAGTCCCAAGTATTTGCCAATCCTCCATAAATTTCGCTTCCCTGAAAAACAAAACCCCGCCTTTTGGCAAGAGAAACGATTTTATCCATTAAACCCTCGTTTTTTTCTATCATAAATAAAATATATTAATAATGCTTTTATTTTAGCATAAATTCTGGTTATTGCAAACAAATAACTAACTTCGTAAAAATACAAGCAATATAACAATTTAATAATACAACAATTCAACAATTTATTCCTCTTCTTTTTTAAATTTATATCCCTTTCCTTTTATATACACGCTCTGTACTATGCCAAGCATAATCATCATACTGACAAGAGAGCTTCCGCCATAGCTTACGAATGGCAGGGGTATTCCGGTAACCGGCATTATTCCCATATTCATTCCGGCATTGACGACAATATGGAACATCAGCATAAAAGCCGTTCCCAGAACAAGCAGTTTGCCAAAGTTATCTTGAGATTCTTTGATAATATAAAAAAATCGGTAGAAAATAATTCCAAAAAAACCAAGGACAAGCAGGATGCCGATAAAACCCATTTCTTCGGCGACGACGGCAAAGATAAAATCGGTGTGCTTTTCCGGCAAGAAATTTAATTGGCTTTGCGAACCGCGCCCCAAGCCTTTCCCCCAAATCTCGCCAGACCCGACGGCTATTATTGATTGAATGACATTATATCCCGCGCCATGAGGATCGGATTGCGGATTGACAAAAGTTATAATCCTGTCTTTTTGATAGTCTTTTAAAGCGTAAGACCAGCTTAACGCGGAAAGAAACAGCCCTAAAATCAAAACCAAAGCCAAATATTTTTTATTTATTCCGATTATAAAAAGCATAGCGAACCAGACGAAGATTATAACCAGCGCGCTGCCGAAATCAGGCTGGAAAATAATCAGCAGAACCGGCAAAAACAAATATATTCCGGAAACTATGATTTTTTTCAAATCCCCCGAGAGATTGGCCGGCTGAGACAGATACTTGGCTAAAATGATTATGGCGATAATTTTTACAAATTCCGCGGGCTGAAAATTAAAAAAACCGAAGTTGAACCAGCTTGAAGATCCTCTCACCAAAGAGCCTGAATACAAAACAGCGGCCAAAATAAAACAGGCAAAAATATAAAGAATGCCCGTCCAATTTTTCAAAGCCCTATAATCAAAAAAGCTTGCCGTAAACATTAATATAATTCCAGCGCAAGAAAAAACAAGCTGTTTTCTGAAATTAAAAAAATCAGTTCCCGCAGAGCTGTAAGATGTGCTGAAAATTATTATCAGGCCCATGAGAATTAATATTGCGACAGCGATAAACAACGTTTTGTCTATTTTATTTATTGGAATAAAATTCATCGCAGATAAGTATTTAGTATTAAGTATTGAGTATCAAGCTTAATACTAAATACTAAATACTTAATACTAATATCATCTCGGAATTGTATACTTTTCGCCGGTTCCGAATTCTTTCATAAAATTTTCCGAGTCAAAAACATTTGTTTGCGCCTGATAATCAACATAACTAATGTCGTCCAGAAATGGATTATTCCAAAAAATCCTGAATTCCCACCCGTTTCCGCCCGACACAGTCCATTGGTTTGTTTTTCCGGTGGCAATCGGCTTGCCGGCGCCGTTATATATGACAACATCAATGTCAACCCTGTAAAAACTGTATTTAGAGGTGTTTTCAGTAACTCCATAGACATAATAAAACTCGGGACCGCCATGAACATACTCGCTTTTTTTGTCTTTGATATTTATGATTTTAGAATTAAAATTTGGAATATCGCGCGGATCTTTTATTTCTTTCCAGACATAATTGGATAATTCTATCTCAACTTTTTCAATTTCAAAATCCGCTTTGAAGTTTTCTTGAATTATATATTTTACCCCGTCCTCTTTCAAAAATCCGCTTGGCATAATATATGTTTTGTCTTTTTCCGTTTTTATGATTTCGCCGTTCTTGTTATAAATCAAGAAAACATAATTCACGGAAGAAACTCCCCATGAAGAATTATTGTTTATAATTTTCGCGGCTAAATCATAATTATTTTCACCGTCTCTTATGGATTCGGACCATTCAATTTTTATCTCGCTGACATCGGGCGGCGTTGGAGGAGGAGAACATTCTTTTTGGCAAATTCCGCCGCAATCAATTTTATCTTCTCCGATATCAAACATCCCGTTAAAACACGGTTCCGGAATTACAGGAAACATCAGTTTGCATAAAACAAATACAAAAATCGCGGCGATTAGCAAAATGGCTGTTTTTTTTATTATTCTTTGAATGCTAGTCATAGTTATTCATTTTAAACATTTTAACATATAAACATTTTAACAAAATTTTGCGCTTATGTGTTTATTATAGCTTTTGTGCGGTTTTGGTCAAAAAAATAAAATGGTAATTGGTAATTGGTGAATTGTAATTTGTTGCGGCGCGCCGTCTAAAATTATTGCTCCGTTTCTTCCAATTGCAATGAAATAATTTTTGACACGCCGTCATCATGCATTGTAACGCCGTATAAAACTCTTGCCTGCTGCATCATTTCCCTGTTGTGCGTGATCATAATAAATTGAGTCTTTAACGAAACATCTTTTATTATTTTTGACAAGCGGGTTGAATTTGCTTCGTCAAGCGCGGCGTCAATTTCATCAATAACCGAAAACGGAGGAGGATTGTTGGAAATAATCGCGAACAAAATCGCAATTGAAGTGAGCGCTCTTTCCCCTCCCGAGAGCATATCAAGGCTGCTTATTTTTTTTCCGGGAGGAGCGGCATTTATTTCAATGCCGGCAATTCTCTGTTCTTGATCTTTATCCCGCTCCTCTTCATTTGAATTTTCATTATTGCCATCCCTTTCAACGGCATCGTTTCTTTCTTTTTTTAACTCTGAATATTTTATGGAAAGTCCGGCTTTTCCGCCGCTGAAAATAATTTTGAAATATCTGTTAAATTCCTCGTTAATTTTCTTGAAAGAATTTTTGAAAATCTTCTCAACTTTTTCATCAAGCTCTTTTATGATTTCCCTTAAAGAATTAGACGCCTTGGATAAATCTTCGGATTGAGTTGAAAGAAATTCAAATCTTTTTTCCGTTTCTTCATATTCTTCAACAATCAAAGGATCAATTCCCCCGATTTGCTCCAGCTGGAATTTCAACTTCCTGACAATTGACCTGCTTTCTTCCTGATTAAAATAATTCTCGCTTTGCTCTTGTTGAAGTTTTTTATTATGAAGCTTGTTTATAAATTCATCGCTTCCGAATTCATCTTTAATCTCATTCACCAAATCTTCCTTGCGAACTTCAAATTTCGCCAATTCAATGTTTATTCTGTTCAGATTGTCTTTAAACCTGTTTATTTCCTCTTGTTTTATTTGCAACTCTTTCTCCAGTTTGAAGAATATCTGTCTTTTATCCTGCTCTTGCTTGTTAAGCTCATAAATTCTATTCTTGATTTGTTCATATTTTTCATTGTATTCGCGGATTTTATCCGAAGCCATAACCTCTTCAGCTTTTAATTTTTTCAAATGACTATCGTCAAATTCGGCCCCTTTTTCATTTTGAATGATTTTCCCGCTTCCGACTTCTTTCAAAAGATTTTCCACATTATTTTTCACTTCAATCCCCCTTTCATAAATCAACTTAACATCTCCAATGTTTTTCAAGCTTTCTATCATACTTAAAAAATCATTATAGGCCGAAATAACCCCAGAAAGTTTTTCTTTGACATAGCCCAAATTTATAGGCATATATTCCAAAGTTTTGGTTTTTTGCTCTTTTTCTTTTTCAACTTGAATTCTGCCTTCTATAATAGAAAGGTTTTTTTGAAAATCGTTGATAACTTCCCGCAAAGATTCCGCCTCTTTCTGCAAGTTGTTAAATTCCGCGCTGTAATTTTCATTATTATTTTCGCTTTTGGACAGATTGTTTTTTATCTCGGCGATTTGCGCGGAATATTCTTCAATTCTTTTTTCCAGCTTTTCTCTTTCCGAGCAATATTTTTTATTATCTTGATTAAGCCCGGACCAAATATGCGAGAATAATTTTTCCTGTTCCGTTCTTAAGCTCAATTCCACCTCTCCTCTTTTTTGAGCTTTATTTGCCTGCCTTTTTAAAGATACGAGTCTTGGTTCAATCTCGTTTAACAAATCCGTGACTCGCTCCAGATTTTTTCTGGTTGCTTCAAGCTTGTTTATGGTCTGCTGTTTTTTGATCTGAAATTGCCTGACCCCCGTCGCTTCTTCAAAAATAACCATTCTTTCGGCCGGCGTCGCGCTTAAAATAGAATCGGCCATTCCTTGGTTTATAACGCAATATCCTCTCTGGCTCACTCCCGATTTGGCAAGCAAGTCAATTATATCGGACAATCTCACCCGGCTTTTGTTTATCAGATATTCACTGTCCCCGTTTCGGAAAAGTTTTCTGGTTATCACGACTTCTTCAAAGTCTATGGGAATTTTCTTGTCTTTATTATCCAGATATAAAGAAACAATCGCGGCGCTCATTTTCGCTTTCTTGTCGCTTCCCGTGAAAATTATATCCTCGCTTTTTTTCCCGCGCAAACTTTTCATGCTCTGCTCGCCCAAAACCCATCTCACCGCGTCGGCAACATTGGATTTTCCCGACCCGTTCGGTCCCACGATCGCCGTCACGCCCCTCGGAAAATCCAAAACGGTCTTATTCGCGAAAGACTTAAATCCGGTTGTTTCCAGTTTTTTTAGATACATTATAAATAAGTTAAAAGCTCAAAGTGAAAAGTTATAAAGTTTTTTTAAGTTAAATTATAATCCCAGCACTTTCACCAGCTGCTTGATCATTGAAACCACGACAGGCGGCGCCATTAAGCTGTATGAAACAACTCCGTCTTCATCGGGAAGAGTCCATGGCTTTTCCGTGATTTTTACTTTCTTGTTTCTCTCGTCCCATTCATAAATATATTCAGGAGTAAGTTCATAATTATCAACACAGTCTTTGGCAAGCTTAACTGGAACAGTATTTCGCAGGAGAACTTTTGGCATTCCGTGCAAAGAAAAAGCCTTTTCCATAAGTTTTCCGTCTATTTCCAATCTTTTTCTTATCGGCTCTATTCCTAGCTCATCGCCTTCTTTTCTGACCATTTTTACTTTTTCGCACTTTGGATTATCGCACAGAAAATAAAATTCTTTGCTGTTTTTGTCATATTTAATATTTTCTTCTTTTACGGGCAATAGTTTTAAATTTCTGGGAGTGTTGCATTTTGGACAAATTAATCTCCATTTTATTCTCTCGTCTATTACATTTTCAGAAACATTGATTATAATAAAAATATCTCCGTCATATCTGTAGCCGGCTAAATCTCGGAAGAAAAGGGAATAAGAAACTTGATCCAAGTCTCTTGGAAACCCATCAACAAAAAGAGTCTTTTTCTCAAACTGATCTATTTTTCTTTTTATTAATGTCAAAATAAATTCAGTAGGTAAAAGAACCTCGGTGCTTTTTTCCATAAAAGCTTGCAAAGCGTCGTCCACTGAAATAAAACCTCTATAATTCTTTCTCAGATATTCCACAATCTCTTTCTTTTTATTTTCATCTTTAAGCTCCTTCTCAACTTCTCTCGTCAAATCTCCCACCGAGATATGCCGTATATATTCCTCCCCCACGACTTCAGTGAACATTTTTGAATAAGTTCCCTTACCCGCGTTTTTTTTCCCCAAAAGATAAGAAATAAAAGTGTTTCCTTCTTTGAAAAATTCTCTTAATTTTTCAATTTCAGTTCCCGCCTTTGCCGAGAAATAAGCTTCTCTGCCTTCCGGGCTTGATAAATCAAACTTTTGCTCAACCCCCTTCATCTTCGTCTTGAAAATTGGAAATTCCATTTTTTTTATTGTTACTTGATTAAATTTTACCAATCATAGTCTCTTTATACCATAATTTCCTAATTTTTGCAATGTCATTTAAGAAAAAAGAACTCCCTGCGCTCTTGGCGCAGGGAAATTCACAATCTGTTTCAAAATTCGCCGTTAGAACGAGAAAGGCCATCTTGATAAAATATAATAAAAAAATAACCGGAAATTAGGTTTATCGTTTTTCTAATTCCAGCTATTGGTTTCATATTTTAAGTTTTCTCTCTCACCTCCTTGATTGTTTTTTGTGTTTGTTTTTGTTTTTTGGCGTTTGTGATTATGATATCACAAAATAATTCTTGCTGGTGTCAGAACCTGAGGATGTTGTAATCCTCACTTTGTAACTTCCCGCTGACTGGAGAAGCCAAAAGGAATATGATCCTTTCCCGCCGCTTCCTATTGGAGCCCAATTAGCGATCGTTGTCGCCGCGCCTGTGCTTTTCACAAGCTCAATTTTTGCGGAAGATCCCGGATTGCCGGTATAGCTCCATCTGATAGTTTGAGTGCTTCCGATTCTCCAGCTTTCTCCGCCATTGGGATAAGTTACGGTAATTGGATTCGGCATTACCACTACGACAGCACCGCCTTGTGAGGTCATGGCATTCGTAAATTGCGTGTTGGTATAGGTTAACACGCCATTTGTTCTTCCAGGGTCATTGGTAATAATACCAGTGCTTGTATATCCCTTTGCAACAAGGAAATGTCCACCATAGGATTGCCCAAGAGGCGCGCCAGTTACCGCAACAATAACTGGATGTCCGACATCAATTTCCTGTTTAACTCTGGCTACCGTCCATTTGACATCTTTATAGGTATTTGGAAAAACTCCGTATTTTCCACCATACTCTTTGGCCAAAGTTTCAAGGATTGTAGTACTTGTATCAGAACCACTATAGCTGTTTATTGCTTGCGAACTTCCGTATTTTTGGAATAACCAGTCATCTATATCTTTTATTCCTTGTGTTGTCGGAGTTGTCTCATCGTAAAAGGAATATACCATCAACGATGAAGTTTGTCCGCAATTTTTGGTTTTTGGATCTGTCCATGACCCTGGTGGAACTTGGGCTTTAAATGGCACACCGAGCGGATTGCTGAAAGCTCCAGCTAAACCAGTTGATAGAATTAACGCTATCACGGTTAAAACCAATGTTCTTGTTATCAATCCTACATTTCTGTTCTTTCTACTCATTTTACATCATCTCTGTTTTCTTTTTTTTGGTCGCCTGTCGATACTGTGGAAATTTTTGCAATTTCCCATTTTTTATTTTTTTGGTTGTTAAGGTGCATTCTTGCTCCTCATTTATTTTATCACTTTTTTAGTGATGTAAATATCATACACTATGACTCAATATGATGTCAAGAGAAAAAATAGATAAATCAAAAAAGCGAGATATTGCTCGCTTTTTAAAGAATATATTTATTTAAAAATTTATATTCATTATTCTTGATACCACTCAGAGTCATAATGATAATCAGCTGAAAAAGAAAAAATATCCGGTAATTTTGTTATATCTTGGTTTTTAGATAAATCAAATATACCAAGCGCCGTATTATCACTCAAACGATACAAAACATAATTGTTTGTATTAGATGCAGATAAAAGATAAGGAATTAAATAATTCTTGAAAATTTTCATACTAATAGCAATTGGCGTATTTACATCATAATATTTTAAATTTCCCTCTTCGCTAAAAAATAGCCTTTTGCTATTTTTAGACCACAACAAATTATTCTGTTCTGCGCCTCCATTATAAGGCACCTTGATTAAGTTTTTATTCTGTAAATCATAAATATACAATCCATTTGAATAAAAACCCAAATACTGCCTATCAAGAGACATACTATTATAACTAGAAATTTCAGAAGATATTAAACTTGTAGTAAATTTATTATTTATTAAATCTACACTACATAAATACGCATTATTTATATCTTTTGGATCTTCCGGAGCTGTATTGTTGCAAGATGCAAATAATTCCTTGCCATCTTGAGATATTTGTATTTTATTAAAATATCGATTTGGAATATTTGGCTGATTAATTACAGTTTCTGCGGCTCCTTTATCAATATCTACTTTTTTAATTAATAAAATATCGCCGACATAATATAAATACAAAGAATTGTCTGTTTTGTTCAAAACCCATTGATTCGGCTGTCCATCTTTATCTTCAAATAATTTTATAGACTTGCTGTCATTAATATTAATTTTAAAAATTCTGAAATCACAGCTATCGTCTTTATTTATACAATTTGAGCTAGTTCTTGGTCCGATTCCGCCAACTCCATTAGTTGAATAAAATATATCTTTTGTTAAATAATTATATTGGACAGAACTATTTTCCAATTCAGGTATGGGATCAACAGTGTCTATATTTTTAGATTTAATAATTTGATTAGTTCCTGGCTTGTATATAAAAACAGATAGCAAGTTTTTATTATTATCATTAGCGTATTGATATTTAGCTAAAAATAAATAATTATTATCATCAACCAAATTTTGATAATTTGCCGGATTTTTCGCCGGCTGAACCGCGGTCGGCAATGATTTTTTGAACATAGCTAAATAAATTATCGCACCTAGCGTTATAATGACGGCAAACAAAACAACAAAAATTAAAGCTGGTTTTGCGGCTGATGATTTTTCATTGATCATAATTTTATTTATTTCTTATTTATTATATCTTACATAATAGGCTGGAATTGGCTTGATGTCAAATTTCTTTAATTCAGCTAAATAAAAAACCAAAACTTATTCAAACACCAAATCCCCTCTTTCGTCCGTTCTGAAAATTTCAATGCTCATATTTTTCAGGCGGTTCAGTAATTCTTCCGCAGGATGGCCGTAGCTGTTTTTCCCCACGGAGATAACGGCTTTTTCAGGTTTTACGGCTTGCAGAAATTCGTTGGAAGTCGCGTTTTTGCTTCCGTGGTGGGACACTTTCAAAATTTTTGCTTCTATATTTATATTTTTATCCAGCAATTCTTTTTCCACTTTAAATCCCGCGTCGCCGGTGAATAGATAAGAATTATTAAAATTGTCATCCTGAACTTGTTTCAGGATCTTTTGGCTTTCACCACTATTTTCTCCTAATTTAAATGAGCCTTTATTAATGGTTAATTTGAGAATTATAGATGT
>CAYPQL010000018.1:0-24060 GCA_964412905.1 uncultured Candidatus Saccharibacteria bacterium | reverse complement strand
GCTGGGTTCAAACCGTCGTGAGACAGGTTGGCCTCCTATCTGTCGCAGGCGCGGATACTTGAGAAGATTTTCCTCTAGTACGAGAGGACCGAGGAGAACAAACCTCTGGTGTACCAGTTGTTCCGCCAGGAGCATCGCTGGGTAGCTATGTTTGGAAGGGATAAGCGCTGAAAGCATATAAGCGCGAAGCCTACTTCAAGATTAGGTATCAATATAGACCCCTGACAGATGATCAGGTTGATAGGGCGCAGGTGCAAGCACAGCAATGTGTTCAGCCAAGCGCTACTAATAGGTCGATATTTATTTAATGTAGTTGCGTTTTTGAATTTATTTAAAAGCGCAATCTATGATTAACTAGCGATTAATAATTGTAATGCGAGTTGAAAGTTTGAAAGTTTATAAAGTAATTTTATAAAACTACTTATAATAAAAATCTGTCATTTCGAGCGTGTCGCGAGAAATCTAAGCACTATAGAAATATCTATAATTTATAGATTTCTCACTAATCGTTCGAAATGACACTTTTTATGTAATTTTTAATTTTATAAACTTTCTGCTTTCTGCTTTTAGCTTTGTGAATTAATTTTTGTTTTTTGACAATTTGATTTTTGAAGGTTGGATAAAGGGTAAAATAAAGCCCTGTTTATGGAGGATAAATAGTATGAAATCAGAAGAGGCAATAAAATTATTAACAGAAGAGTCTGGAATTTCGCATGCTAGTAAAGGTTATTTTTTTAGCAATACATTCTTAGAGAATAATTTAAGAATGAGTATTCTTCGTAAAATTGCCGAAGAAATGACCGAGAAATTGACACGAACTCCAGAAAGCGAATCTCTTACAGGAAGACTTATCTTTTGGGGTAGTACATACGATATGTTTGTCTATCTGTTATTTGTGCAATATGATGAAGTTGAGAAATTCCTCAATTTTATTAGAAAGATTAAAGAAGAAAAAGTTGAAATAAAAGAAACTAATGATTTTTATAATCATTTTAGAGTAGCTAAATTGTTTATAAAACCAAAGGAGTGTAAGATTGTTGTTGTGTTTAATATAGTAAACGAAAAACTTTTGCCTCTTGAGGATATAGTTAAAAGCTACTTTTTGAAGAATGAAGGTTTTGAAATTAAAATAAATGAGAATGAGTAACATTCTCCCTTTTATCCAACTTCCAAAAACAATTATATGGAGTCCTGACGAAAGTCGGGAAGAGGCGAGAGACGAGACACTCCCTCGCTTTCGCGAGGATTCCATGTTTTGCTTTACGAACTAATTTCTTATGCTATAATGAAGTTATGAAGAAAAAGGAAATTAAAAAAAACAAGATAAAGCCGAGAACGAAAGCCGAAATAGCTGAAAATCAATCCGGCGTCATTCTTGAACGAATGGAGCATAAGTTTGATTTATTGTCAGAAGGTTTTTTATGTTTAGATAAAAAGATTAATAATAATCATAAAGAGTTTATGGAGTTTAGGGAAGAAATGGCAGATTTTAAAAACGAAACCAGTGATAATTTTAAAACCCTTTTCAACTTCAGAAACGAAACTAATAGCAATTTCAAAACATCTTTTGAATATCTTTCCAGAATTGACGATAGAATTCAAGCGGTAGAAATGGAATTGGTCGATTTGAAAAATACATTAAAAGATAAAGCTAGTTTAGATAGAGTAATACGAGCAGAAAAGGAAATAATTATCATAAAAAGAGAACTTGTTTTGTGTCGCAGACAATAATCAAAAAACAATTCAACAATTTAGCAATTTAATATAATGTATTTTACTTTAAAAATTCTTCGGTGATTTTAGCGGCGGGGTCACACCTGATCCCATCTCGAACTCAGAAGTTAAGCTCGCCAGCGCCGATGGTACTTGTCCCTTTCGGGACCGGAAGAGTAGGTCGTCGCCGGAGATTTTTTGAAGTAAAAAATAAATTAGGCCTTCGGTGCTAATCTTGCAGAACTACGCGGACTTAACGCAGAAGAACGCGGAAATATTGCTAAATTGTTATTTTAAAATTATATATCGCGTGGCTATAATAAAATCAGATGCAAATGTTATTGATATCTGTTTTTTTTATAATTTTGCAGACTTTCAATTTTATGTAATTACTCAGCTGCTCTAAAAAACTACTTATAATAAAAATCTGTTATTTCGAACGCCTCGTGAGAAATCTAAGCGTTATAGAAATATCTAAAGTTTATAGATTTCTCGCTAATCGCTCGAAATGGGTATAAAGGGCACTAAGGTGTTGGTAAAAATGTTATTTCTTTGCTAATATAAAAGCAGAATAGGATTTAATATTAAACTGGTTCAATATTCTACAAATCGATTTAGAAAAGAATAATTTCCTTGCGATAATACTTAACCAATTTAATACCAACACCTTAGGGTCCTTTATACCCGGGATGACACTTTCTTTAAAAAGGTGAACAGCTAAAACTTTATAATTATTTGAAAAATAAAGGGCTTATTAATTTAGACTATAAAGGAAAACAGCTTCATATTACTTTGACCGAGGAAGGAACGACCAAGGCTAAAAAATATTGGATTAACGATCTTCAAATTGCGAAGCCTGAAAAATGGGATAAGCAATGGAGGATTATGATCTTTGACATTAAAAACGAGCATAGAATGAAAAGAGAGGCTTTAAGGGGAAAAATAAAAGAACTGGGCTTGTATCAAATTCAAAAAAGCGTTTGGGCATATCCGTATAATTTTGAAAAAGAAGCTATGGTTTTGAAGGAGTTTTTTGATTTTAAGCCGGAGGAAATGAAAATAATAATCGCTTCCAAAATAGAAGGCGACGAAGATATTAAAAAACATTTCAACCTCTAATTAATCTCTAACTGACTTTTCTAGCCTAGGCTAGGATTTTAAAATAAGCTTATCCGGGCTTATCTCTAATTCGCGCGAATGGTAGAATGTCGCCGTATTTTTATTTTAGATTATAATCTTGTAATTTTTTAAATCCCTCCCGTTCGGCTTCGATTGGGGCAGGCTCTAATCCCATGCTGTCCAAGAACTGTCATTCCCGTGAAAACGGGAATCCAGTAAACAAGCCATTTATTTTTCTAACTGGATTCCTGCCTACGCGGGAATGACAAATTCATAGGTTTTTTAAGTTCTTGGACGGTCTAGAATTATCAAAGTGAATTATCATAGAACAGGTTAATTAAATCCGGCATAGCTTATGAAAACAAACGAGAAGGAAAGCAATTTATGGGATGTCGCCGTTGTTGGCGGCGGACCGGCCGGGATGATGGCGGCAGGCAGGGCGGCGGAAAGAGGTCTCTCGGTTTTGCTTTTGGAAAAAAATCCGACATTAGGAAAGAAACTTCTTCTTACCGGAGGCGGGCGATGCAATTTGACTAATAATATTTCCGATATTCGCTTAATGGCGGCAGAATATAAAAAGAGCGGCAAGTTTCTTTTTTCCGCCTTTTCTCAATTTGGCGCAGGGGAAACGATCGAGTTTTTTAACAGCCGGGGAATGGCGACGAAAGAAGAGGAGGGCGGAAGAATTTTTCCCGTTTCAAATCAGGCGCAATCGGTTTTGGATGTATTAATCCGATATGTGAAAAAAGGCGGAATTGAAGCGCGGACTAATACCATAATTAGTGATTTAACGACAGGCGCCAAAAAAAAGTATTTTAATATTCAAACCAAAGACGGGAAAGAAATAAAAGCCAAGTCGTGCGTTATCGCCACCGGCGGCGTGGCGTTTCCCGCGACCGGTTCTACTGGTGATGGCTTTAAGTGGCTTAAAAAACTCGGCCATACGATTGCCGAAAATAGTCTCGCGCTCGCGCCTGTCGCGCTGAAAGACGGCTGGGCGAAAAAATTAAGCGGAATAATTGTTGAAGATGTCAAGCTTACTATATTTCAAAATGGTCGCAAGAATGGAGCAGAGAGAGGCAGATTGCTTTTCGCGCATTTTGGCGTTACCGGACCGATGGTTTTAAATATGAGCGGGGAAATCGGCGAGCTGATAAAGCATGGCGAAGTTATTCTGGCGCTTGATCTGTTCCCCGCGCTTGATCATGGGTCGCTTAAAAAAAAGTTTCAAGAACTTTTTGCGAGAGAGAGCAATAAGAAATTGAAAAATACGCTCAGCTTGCTTATTCCTTCGGCGCTTGCCGAGGAGGTTCTGAATATAGCCAACATAAACGGTGAAATCCCTAATCATAGCGTGAGAAGCGAGGATCGGAAAAAAATAATCGCGCTTGTGAAAAATATTCCCCTTAATGTTCAGGGCTTGCTTGGAGCGGATAAAGCGATGGCTTCTTCCGGCGGCGTTGATCTTCGGGAGATAGATTTCAAAACAATGCAGTCGCGTCTTGCGCCTGATTTATATGTCATCGGAGACGCGCTGGATATTGATCGCGTTTCCGGCGGCTACGGCCTGCAGCTTTGCTGGACAACCGGATTTGTGGCGGGGGATAATGTTTAGGTCTTTTGACAATCAGTCGGTAAAATTATAATATAAAATTATTAGCAGTAATATTAGTTAATTTAATACAATGCCTTCTCTCATAAGAATAAATAAATATTTAGCCGATAAGAAAATTTGCAGCCGGCGAGAAGCTGATTTGCTGATTAAACAAGGAAAAGTAAGCATAAACGGCAAAAAAGCCGAGCTGGGAGAAATGGTCCGGGAAACCGATAAAGTAGCGGTGGAAGGGGATTCAAAAGAGCTCGTTTATTTGGCTTTTAACAAACCGGAAGGAATAATCACTCATAGTCCGCAAGGCGACGAAGTTAGCATTGCTGATATTCTGAAATTTAATGTCAAAGTTTTTCCGCTGGGAAGGCTTGATAAAGATTCGCGCGGATTGATCATTCTTGCCAATGACGGGCGGATGACCGACAGGCTGCTGAATCCGATGTATGCCCACGAAAAAGAATACGAAGTTAAAGCAACTGCGCCGATAAACGAGGATTTTTTGAAACAAATGGAGCGAGGAGTGAAATTGAACGGCGGATATATAACGCAAAAATGCGTTTTAAAAAAGCTGGATAAGCATTCTTTTTCTATAATTTTAACCGAAGGAAAAAGGAGGCAGATAAGGCGGATGTGCGCGGCTCTGGGATATAAAGCAGTTGACCTTAAAAGGGTTAGGATTATGAATATTATTCTTGGCAATTTGAAGGAAGGGAATTACCGGATAATTTCCGGCGCGGAACGGGAAAAATTTTTGGCGGAATTGGGGTTATAGATGTTTCTTTACATAAATTGTAATTTATAGTAGTATATTGAAGTAAAACAAAACGCAAAAATGGGTAGGTACCAAAGCGGTCAAATGGGACTGGCTGTAAACCAGTTGGCTCTGCCTTCGGGGGTTCGATTCCCTCCCTACCCACTCTGGATTATTAATTATTGTTTATTAACGGACTAACGGATTAATGAATTGATAAAATAATTCGTTAATTCATAATTCGTTAATCTGTTAATTTTTTAGTTGTTGAATTAGCTTTGGAAAATTAAAATATATAATTGTTATGGAAAACGAAACAATAAATCTGCCAAATCACATTGCCGTGATTCCCGATGGGAACCGCAGGTGGGCAAAACAGCATAAATTAGAAGCTTGGCTCGGGCATAAAAAGGGGACTGAAATTATGGACAGGCTGGCGGATGTTATAATTGAAATGAACATTCCGCATATTTCATTTTGGGGATCTTCAAAAGACAATTTGAAAAAGCGTCCGAAAATGGAGGTTAAATTTTTGCTGAATCTATTCAAGGAAAAATTTTTAGAATTGGCGCGGAGCGAAAAAATACATAAGAATAAAGTGAAAATAAACATAATAGGCGATTGGCGGGAGCAGTTTCCCGAGGATGTGAAAAAATCGCTGGAAAGGGCGGAAGAAGAGACTAAAAATTATGACAAGTTTTTTATGAATTTTTTTATCGCTTATAGCGGAACGGGCGAGATTTTAGACGCGATAAAATGCATAGCAAAGAAAGCGCGCGAGAATTTTTCTTTGGAAATCAATGAAGAACTTTTGAAAAACTGCCTTTCAACGAGCAAGCTGCCCCCGGTTGATTTACTGATCAGAACCGGCGGAGAACCGCATAATAGCGACGGGTTTATGATGTGGGACACCGCCAACGCCCAGCTGTATTTTTCCGAAAAACTCTGGCCGGATTTTGATGAAAATGATCTCAGAGACGCTATAAATGATTATTCAAACAGAAAAAGAAGATTTGGAAAGTGAGGGTGGTTTAGTATTAAGTATTTAGTATTAAGTATAAAGCGTAATTAGTTTCTGTTAAAATAGCGCCGGGGTAGATTAAAGCCCTCGCTTTAATCTGTTATACTAAGCCATTTTTATTGCGAGCGAGGGCTCGCATCTACCAGTATTATATACTATTTCAACAGGAACTAATTAACTACTTTCCAAATATTTAATTCAGCGTTAGATCCAATGAAACAGTTGACAGAAAATTTAATTGAAAGCGGATATTTGAAAACTCCTGAAATAATCGGCGCTTTTTATGAAATTGACAGAGCCGATTTTGTTTCCAGGAAATTAAAAAATGAGGCTTATGCGAATTTGCCTCTTCCGATCGGGTGCAGGCAGACAATTTCCCAGCCGCTAACGGTGGCTTTTATGTTGGAGCTTTTGCAGCCTGCCAAAGGCGACAGAATTTTGGATGTAGGCTCCGGCTCCGGATGGCAAAGCTCTCTTCTGGCTCATATCGCCGGAGAAAAAGGAAAAGTTTTTGCGATTGAAAGAATCTCCGAATTATCCGAACTTGGCAAAAATAACTCGGAAAAATACGGTTTCAAAAATCTTGAATTTATCGTTGGCGACGGCTCCGCGGGCTATGAAAAAGAAGCTCCTTATGACAAAATAATCGTAGCGGCCGCCGCTTCCGAAGAAATTCCGTTTGCATTAAAAAAACAGCTTAAAGCCGGAGGAAGATTGGTTATTCCCGCTCAAAACAGCATTTGGCTGGTTGTTAAAAAAGCGGAAGATGAATATGAAGAAAAAGAATTCCCGGGATTTGTCTTTGTGCCGCTGATATCCGAATGATAAATTTTCGCTAAGGAATTTTATTGTTTTTTATTTATAAAATTACATCAACTATGAAAACAAAAAAAGAAAAGAAGAAAAAATCAAATAAAAATAAGCCGAAAACTGTTTCCGGAGTTTCCAAGAAAAAGAAAAGCCGAATTTTAATAAATAAAAAATCCGCGAAAAAGATACGGGCAAAAACGCCGAAGAAATCCCTGAAATTAAAAGCAGAAACAGAAAAAAAGAAAGCTGTTTCGCGAAAGAGCGATTTGAAAGCAAAAGACGCGATGAAAAAAAATATAATAAATCCGGACCATGAAATTGAGGGCATTGATAATCAAATCGCTGAATTGATAAGCAGGGGGAAGACGCGCGGATTTGTCACGGAAGAAGAGATTATCCATATTATTCCCGATATTGAGAACGACATAGAACAGCTTGAAGCGCTATATGACGAGCTGGAACAGAAGAATATAAGAGTTGAAGTTGCGGTTGACATAATCACCGTTTCCGAAGAAAAAGAAGACGAGGGCAAAAAAAGCAAAAAGCAAGTTGAAAAAGAGATGAGAGATTTGTCTTTGGATAATATTTCCAGCGATTCCGTGCAGATGTATTTGCGCGAAATCGGAAGAGTTCCGCTTCTGACGGGAGAAGAAGAAATTCAGCTTTCCAAGAAAAAGGAGAAAGGCGATGTGGCGGCAAAGCAGAAACTGGCCGAGGCGAATCTTCGCTTGGTCGTAAGCATTGCCAAAAAATATATCGGGAGGAGCGCGAATCTGAGCTTGCTTGATTTGATACAGGAAGGGAACATAGGCCTTTTCAGGGCGGTGGAAAAATTTGATTACAGAAAAGGCTATAAGTTTTCAACTTACGCGACTTGGTGGATTCGCCAGGCGATTACCCGGGCGATCGCGGATCAATCCCGCACGATCAGAATCCCGGTCCATATGGTTGAAACCATAAACAAATTTTCGCAGATAACAAGGCGGCTTGTCCAGGATTTGGGGCGCGAGCCGCTGCCAGAAGAAATCGCTTCCGAGATGGGAATAGAAGTTGAAAAAATCAGGCACATTATGAAAATTTCACAGGACACGGTTTCGCTGGAAACCTCGGTCGGAGACGACGATGATGAAAGCACTTTGCGAGATTTTATAGAAGACACCGACACCGTTCTTCCGTCGCAGGCGGCGGGAAGGCAGCTGCTCAAAGAATATGTGAAGGAAATTATAGTGGAGCTTTCTCCGAGAGAGCAGAAAATTCTGAAATTGCGCTTCGGGCTTGAAGACGGAGTCACGCACACCCTTGAAGAAATCGGGCAGGAATTCGGAGTGACGCGTGAAAGAATCCGCCAGATTGAAGCGAAAGCGCTGGAAAGAATCAGAAAGCACAAAGAGTCAAGAAAGCTGATTGATTACTAAATTATTAAATTGTTGAATTGCCGTATTGTTGAACTATTAAATTGTCTATGTTAAATACTTTACGGACTTTATAAACTTTTGACTTTCGACTCATGTATGTTGACGAGATTTAGTTTTGGTAGTATATTGGTAAAGTGATTTTTGTTATAAACTTTTTTAGGTTTGTATAAAGCGAATTGAAGTTTTATTGTTATGCTTTTAGCAAGCTATTTTTATTTTATAAAAAATTACTTCACATTCCGCGATAGCTTCAGTCCGAGGCTGATCCGTTTTGGGCGGGCAATGGTACTGATAACTAAACGAAATATTTACAAATTAACATTAATATAATTTAATATTCCGCGATAGCTCAATGGTAGAGCAGTTGACTGTTAATCAATTGGTTGGGGGTTCGAGTCCCTCTCGCGGAGCAAAATAAAGAAAACAGGATGAAAATTCTGTTTTTTTTATTTTAACGCTAAGGAATTTCAAATCGCAAATCGCGCTTTGCGTATGTGTTTATAAAACATAATTTATTTTTTTAAAAAAGAATTTTAGTCACTATTTTGCAAAAACAGAATTATCGAGAGATGATGCGTGGCAACTAAGAAAGGATGTGTATAGGGAGATTAAGAAGAGGAGTTGAGATATGCAAATAGGACACAAGAAGACAACAGCTCAAACTAAACCATTCCCAAAATAAATTTCCTGCCGAATTTCTAGGCAGGATTTTTTTCTTGATTTTATGTAGGTTTTGGGGTAAGATGAGTTTATAAACAAAATTAGAGGTTTTTGAGGTGGGGGTAAATAGTAATTTAAAGGAGCAAATAAATGATGAAATAATTATGCCAATAAAAAATCAAATTATCGACAATCAAAACAGTAACAATCTCTACCGAGCCATATCAGATGCTATAGATGAAAACACAATAGCTCTTGATATCGAAGTCGGTTATTTTTATCTTTGCGGATTTGAACTTTTGTCAAAAAAACTCGATAAAATTAAAGTGCGAATCTTGGTCGGTTCTTATATTGATCCAGAGGCTATACCGACTTTGATAATGGAATCGATGAAAAAATCATCGGTAAATTTAGATCCATTCCAGCCCAGAAGCGTTCCATCCTCGAAACAGGAAAGGGTTAGAGCATTTGGAGAGGGTATAAAAAAACTTGCAAACCAAACATCTATATTTGACGCACCGGAATCTCAGGAATCATACTCAATCCTCGAAAGAAAACTCGAAGATGGTTCACTTGAGATAAAAATGACAGAGGAACAAGCTCATGGAAAATGTTATGTAATTCATAATAAAAACGGCGGAAAAGTTTTCATGGGTTCGAGTAATTTTACTTATAATGGTTTAATCGGACAACAAGAAATTAATGAAACCTTTGACACGGAAGATAAATATAAGGAATATTCAAATAAATTTTCCGAGCGATGGTCTGACGCGCGAAACATTATCATTCAAGAAAAAGGGAAATCGGATATGTTTTTGAGAAAATTTAAAGACGAACTTTGGATGAACGTGGTGCCGACTCCGTATCTTATGTATGTTCGACTTCTTGAAGAAATATTTGGCGCTGAATATAAAATTGACGTAATTAGCGCGTCACAGGCAACCCGCGGTCAATATCTGAATTTGTCGTATCAGATAGATGCTGTAAAAATGGCAATTGAGAGATTAAAAAATTATGATGGCGCTATTATTGCTGATGTAGTCGGACTTGGAAAAAGTATTATTGCAAGTACTATTGCTGTAAATTGTCCGGATTTAAAAACGATAATTATTGCTCCTCCGCATCTTGTTCCAATGTGGGAGGACTATGCCGAAGAATTTAAACTTCGAGGACCAAAGGTTTTTAGCTCTGGAAAAATTGACGAGGTCTACGATAAATATAAAAGTTCTACGGAATCTATATTATTTATTCTTGATGAAGCGCATAGATATAGAAATGAAGATATTCAAGATTATCAACTACTCCATCAACTAACCCGAAGTAATAGTGGGAACAAGGTTCTGATCTTATCGGCAACACCTTTTAATAATGATCCAAGTGATATTTTTGCTTTGATTAAACTTTTTCAAACCCCTGGCGCTGCTACGCTCCGAACTGTAGAAAACTTATCAGCGAAGTTTGCAGATCTTGCAAATAAGTATAAAGCACTTCGACGATTTCAAGCAAAAGGCGCTATAACCACAGAACAACGCAAAGAATTAGATATTAAGCGCGATGTTATTGCTTCTGAACTGCGACGCTTACTTGAACCCATTATAATTAGGCGTTCCAGGATAGATCTTGAAAAGATTACTCGATACAGAGAAGATTTGAAAGCTCAAAAAATTGAATTTTCAGAAATGAAAGACCCGGTTATTAGAGAGTATGAATTAGGCGAGTTTACCAATATATATCTTGAAACTATAAAACGAATTGTGCCAGATTCTAAAATTGCAGGCGGGTTAACTGGCGCGCGATATATGCCTACGACCTACGCTTTAGATATTGCAGATTTTGCTAAAAAATATCCAGCACTAGAGGACATTAGGACCGCTCAAATGAATGTAGCTTCCTTTATGCGAAAACTCTTGGTCATGCGTTTTGAAAGTTCAAGAGCCGCATTCCAGAGCACTCTTCAAAAATTTATAGATTCACATCAAAAAATACTTGATTGGGTAGAAGAAAAACAACTTGTACCGATTTCTAAGAAAGCCTATATTCCGTCACCAGATGAAATGCCAGAAGAAGATACGGAAGAAATGAACTTGGAAGAACAGTCGGAGTTTGCAACCACTGATGTCACGAATAATAAAAAGATTGTTTTCGTTAAGCTCGAGGATCTTAATGATGAATTTGTGCCTAAACTTAAACATGATATTAGTGTTCTTAAAGATATTTACGAAAAATGGTTTGGTGTGCGATCGCTGTTTTTATCAATGCCAGATCCAAAGTTGAAACAACTAATCTTGGATATACAAGAACATCTTTCTAATGATCCGAATCGAAAAATTGTTGTTTTTAGTATGTATGCAGATACTGTTATTTATGTAGGCGAGGCGCTCCAAAAGGCAGGAATTTCTACTTTTGTTTATACTGGAAAAAATAGTAAGAGTGATCGCAAAATAGTCAGAGAGAACTTTGACGCTGGTATCCCAATTGATAAACAGTCCAAAGATTTTAATGTTCTTGTTGCGACTGATGCTTTGAGCGAGGGCGTCAATCTGAATAGGGCGGGACGAGTTATTAATTACGATATTCCATATAATCCAACGCGAGTCATACAGCGCGTAGGTCGAATAAACCGAATAGATAAAAAAATGTTTGATGAACTTTTTATTGACAATTATTTTCCCACTAGACATGGAGAGAAAGAAACAAATATCAAGGGAGTATCAACTCTAAAAATGCAGATATTTAATTCTGTTGTTGGCAATGATTCGCGCACACTCACAGAGGATGAAACCCCTGAATCTTTTTTTATTGATGAATTTAGAAAGGCGACAACCGAAGAAGAGAGTTGGGATACCCCGCACAAAGAAGCATATGATCTGGCGAAGGGAAATGATGAAATTATAAAACTTGCAAAAAAAATCCCCATGCGAGCCAGAATTATTAGAAAAAATAGACAGATTCAAGTTGGTGTTGGAGTCGGTATTCGTGGAGAAAATAAAATATATGCGCTTGAAACCAATGGTCAGGCTGAGCTAGTTGATGCGGAAAAAGTGTTAAATCATTTTGCGGCAAATCAGGACGAGGTTGGCGAGAAGACTGATGATCAATTTGGAGTTGTTTTTAATACGATAAAAGAAAAGCTTTTCGAAAAGCCGCCGATGGGGCGAATGTCAAAAAATCGGACAGATGTTGTGAATATCTTGCGAAGTATTCGAGAATCTCAATATCAAAATTACTGTGATGATCTCATGAGAGTTGTCAGCGATCTTGATGATCTTTCAGAAGGTCAGCTTAAGGCAATAATTAAACTGGCGAAGAAAAATGATTTATCTGATGACCAATTGATGGAGGCTATTATTAAGATAGCGCCGGAGCAACAGATCAAGGTGAGCTTGGACAGACAGAATATCGAAGCAAAATCAGCAAATCTTCTTTTATTTACTCAAGAGCATCGTTTATGATAAATCCTGTTTTTAAAGAAAAATATAACGAGGAAGCTTTTACTGAATTTATACAAGGTATAATTCCAAGTCTTCTTCTGGACAAAAAGCGATCTGAAACACGCACCGGCTTCAAATCAATCCAGCAAATTGCTGAAGCCAGTGAAAACAAGCTCGACCTAGTTGTTTTTGTAGCCAACGTAGAATCATCGCTTCATGCACGCGTTGAAATAACAAAAAATACTTATGCTGTGCTCAAAAACCATGCTCGGTCCAATGCTTTGGTTGTCTATATTTCAGATGATTCTTCAGAATGGCGCCTTTCTTTGATTACCACCAAAGTTTCCAGATCAAAAGATGGAATAAAAGAATCAGTATCAAATCCTCGAAGATTTTCTTATGTTCTGGGGCCAAATGCAAAAGTGGCAACTCCTTCAAGAACTCTTCAGGGAGTCGCTGTCTCTATTGATGATTTGGAAAAAATGTTCTCCTTGGAAATTGTTAATAAACAATTCTATACTGAAGTCGCAAAATTTTTTGATGATCTTGTTTCGAATGATGATCAAATTTTATTATTGCCTAGTGTTTCTAAAGAGGACACAAATATTCGCAAAAGTTTCGCAGTGCGACTTATTGGGCGTATAATGTTTTGTTGGTTTTTGAAACAGAAAAAATCTGAAAATGGGCAACTCATACCAGATGAACTATTTTCTTCAAAAATAGTGTCGGATAATTACTATCATAAAACGCTCGAGCCTTTATTTTTTGGCGTATTAAATACTATTGTGGAGTCGCGAGATATCCGCAGTGATCTATTCGATAAAGTTCCATATCTTAATGGAGGGCTATTTAATCCGCAAGCAGACGATTATTACGAGCTAGATAGGGGGACTTTCTTTTCAAAATATATAAACACTCTCAAAATAAACGATGATTGGTTCAGATGTTTTTTCGAGTTTCTCGAGACTTATAATTTCACCATTGATGAAAATACTGTCTTTGATCAAGAAATTTCTGTTGATCCGGAAATGCTCGGTAGGATTTTTGAGAATCTTCTTGCAGAAATTAATCCCGTCACTGGAAGTAGCGAAAGGAAAAGGACAGGAAGTTTTTATACGCCTCGCCAAATCGTTGACTATATGGTTGATCAATCATTAGTAGAATACTTAAAAACTAAAACGAAGATCGAAGAGAAAAAACTTTCCGCTCTTGTTAGTTACGATTTAACTGATGATATTGAATATCCTTTAAATAATAGCGAAAAACAAGAAATAATTAATACGATCGAGTCTCTTAAAATTCTTGACCCAGCATGTGGCTCGGGTGCATATCCAATTGGTGCGCTTCAAAAGATTGTATACATTCTACAGCGAGTAGACCCAGATTGTACATTATGGCTTGAGCAAAAATTGAAAGGTGTTCCAGAATTGTACAAACAAAAAATTATAAACTATTTTAATGACAATCCTGCAGATTATATTAGAAAGCTTGATGTTATTAAGGGTTCAATATTTGGTATAGATATTCAGCCCATCGCTGTAGATGTGTCTCGATTGCGATGTTTTCTGACGCTTGTTGTTGAAGCAGAAATAAATGACGCAAAACCCAATAGGGGGATCGAGCCGTTGCCAAATCTAGATTTTAAATTTGTTTGTGCTAATAGCTTAATTTCAGCTCCAGAACAGCATGTCTCTGACAGCACTTCTCTTTTTGGCGATGAATTTCAGGAAAAACTTGCTATTGCGGTTGATAAATATTTTTTATCATCTGGTGAAAACAAAAGAAGCGCCAACAATGAAATTCATAAAATAATAGACAGTAAGGTGGATGAAAAATTAAAACATATAAACAGTTTAGTTTCTTACAATGGAGACAGGAAAATAGAAGCTGTTCTGGCGAAAATGAATAAAAGACAAATAGATAATCATTCTAGAATATTACTTCTTTGGAGTAGTTACAAAAATATTTTTGAGAATAAGCCAGTTGACTTTTTTGGTATAAAATATTTCTTTCCTAGTATAAAAGACGGGTTTGATATTGTAATTGGAAACCCACCATATGTGGGAGAAAAAGGTAATAAAGATATTTTTAGAAATATCAAAGATTCCCCGTTAGGAGAAAGATTTCATTTAGGAAAAATGGATTTGTTTTACTTTTTTTTCCACTTTGGTATCGATGTTTTAAAAAATAACGGAGTGCTTTCATTTATAACAACTAATTATTATATTACTGCGACTGGCGCAAAAAAATTAATAGATGATTTTCGAGAGAGAGCAACTGTCCTAAAAATGATAAATTTTGGGGAGATGAAGATTTTTGAGAGTGCACTTGGTCAACATAATATGATTACAATAATCCAAAAAGGAAGTCATAATGTCCCTGCTAAAACAGCAGTAACAAGGAGGAAGGGATACCTGCATAACAATAATGAAGTAATCCAGGATATTTTAAGCATGAGAGATATTGAAACAGAATACAATACTATTGAGCAGGAGGACCTGTATGATGATAACAACATAAGACTAAGCTCAGACAAGAAAGGAATAAATGTGTTTGAAGTAATTCTCAATAAAATGCAGGCTGGCTCTATTCCGCTTGTTGATATTTGTAAAATAAATTTGGGATGTCATATAACTATTAGCAAAATTACAAACAAACACATCGCAAATTTCAAAAGTTTTAAAAAAGATGATGGAGTTTTCGTTCTGAATCAAGATGAATTAGCGTTATTGAGCTTGACAAAAATAGAAAAATCTAAAATCAAAAGTTTTTTTAAAAATTCTGATATTTTAAAATATTCTGCAAATATCTCAAAAGAAAAATTGATTTACACTAGATGGGAAGATGATATCGAGCTATATCCAAATATAAAAAAACATCTCTTGAGATTTAAGGACATTCTCGATGACCAGGGAAAGAGATATAATGAACCATCTTGGCCATGGTTTTCTTTGCATCGCCCAAGGGAAATAGATTTGTTTGAAACAAAAGAAAAAATACTCGTTCCCTATAGATCTAAAAGTAATATTTTTGGTTATTGTGAACAGCCAGTTTATGCAAGTGGAGATGTATTTTTTCTGATTCTTCGTGGCGGTGTAAGTTCAAGTATTAAATATTTATTGGGAATATTAAATTCTAAGTTGATTTATCAATGGTTATATCGTAGGGGGAAGAGAAAGGGGGAGATACTGGAACTTTATCAGGATCCTCTTTCCAAAATTCCAATCAAAAAAATATCAGAGCCCGAACAAAGCCCAGTTATTGAAATTGTTGATAAGATTTTGGCAATTACTAAATCCGGCGATTATTCGGAAAATCCTACAAAAAAGGAAGAGGTCAAAGAATACGAAAAACAAATCGATCAACTAGTTTATAAACTTTACGACCTCACTCCTGAGGAAATTGAAATTGTAAAAAATTCTAGTAAAAAGTAAATCATTAAAGAGTATTTATCTCACCATTTTTCACGTGTATAAATTTTGACTAGAAAATTGAATAGTGATGAAAATATTTTGGCAAATAATGTTTAACAATGTAGAATAAATTTATGGAACAAGAAACTATACTAAATTTACTGAACATATTAAAATCAAAAGGAACAGAAGTCCCTTATATTGAAGCAAAAAAGTCTCTCGTTGATATGGGAAAAATTGGCGAAACACTTTCTGCTTTGAGTAACTCTGCTAGCTATCACGATCAAAAATATGGGTATATGATTTGGGGACTTGAAGATAAGACATGGGATATTGTCGGAACTAATTTTGATTTGGCGACAGCCACTCAAAAAAAGAAGGGTCTTATCTATCCTCAAATAAATCAGGCATTTAATTATAAGCCAGAGATTTTAACTCAAGAATTTTTTATTGATGGAACGCGTTTATTTGTAGTAAGAATTAAAAACTGTGGAAATCAGCCACTATATTTTGGGGGAGAAGCTTATATCAGAAATGGAGAAGCTAACGGAAAACTTATGGACTACCCCCATATTTCCAAAACAATATCTAATAAAAATGTGGATTGGAGCAGTATAGTTCCAGATGGTTCATCTTTTGACTGGGTAGACCAAAAAGCTTTCGAGTATATTCGCCAGAAATATTTTGAGATACCTGAGAACAAAGAGAAACAATTAAATAATACTCAGTTGTTAAATGTATTGTCGCTTGTGGATTCAAATGATAAACCGAATAATACATGCCTTTTATTTATTGGCAATCCGATTGTCGTTAAAAAAGTTTTTGGCGATAGAAATAAAATAACATGGACCTATAAGGACGAACTGAATGGTATCGAAGAGCGATTGTCTGTTGATGATGAAAATCGTCCGCTTATTTTCGGAATTCAAAATGTGTTGGATAAAATTAACAAGTTTAATACGACATTGCAGGATTTGGATTTATTCAGAAATGATGTTTTTCAATATGATTCTAAGGTAATTGAGGAAATGATCGTTAACGCCGTAGTACACAGAGATTGGAATATTAATTTATGGATTGAAGTGGTTCAGACTCCAATAAGTTTGGAAATTCGAAATCCGGGAAAGTTTCGAGCAGATCTTAATATGGTTCTGTTGGAAAACAAGAGACCGGAGTATCTCAATCCAAATCTTGCGGATTTTGCAAAAGTGATGCATTTAATGGAGAAAGAAGGCGGAGGATTAAAAAAATCGTATGTTACTCAAGGCAGAAAAGGATTAAGCATAAAGCATCGATTTGATAATGAAAGTGACACGCCTCGCGTTGATTTTATATTAAGCGGAAAGGTGAAGGATACTGCCTTTGCTCGTTTTATGTTTGTTTCAAAAAATTTATCTCAAGATCAAGTAGTCATTTTAGATAAAATAAATTCCGGAAGAAATATTCTTTATAAAGACGTGAGCGATAATGAATATGAGTTAGTGAAAAATTTCGTGACAAAAAGGGGTCAGGGGGGTATAAGTCTTAAAATTAACGAGCATTTTTTAAGGAAATCAAAGAAGTATATGGATGATTTTTCCAGTACGCATGCCAGCCAAAAAACTTCAAGGGAAATGATTTTGGATTACGCGAAAAAGAATACTGAATTTACTACAGCAGAGATTTATGGAATATTGAGCGGAAAAACAAAAGAATGGGTTAGATATTCACTTATGGAAATGGTGCAGGATGGTCATTTGGATCGAATTAAAAGAGGATTATATAAGCTTGTTAATACTAAACAGACTAAACTAAAAAATGACTCAAACTAAGGCATGTTTTTCATAAAAGGGCTTAGAATAAGTATTTCATACCATACAAACTAACAATGCGACAAACAATCAGGTGGGCATAATCTTATTTTCTCCGAAGACCGCAGTTCATGGGAAAAAGTAGAAAAAGCCTTATTTACAAGTAAATCTTATTTGCTTATAAGTAGGCATATAGATTAAAATAATTTGCCAGTATGAAATTAGGTGGTGGAAAAGCGAGGGCGAGCAAAAATTCCGATTAATCAAATTTTAACTCTCAAAAAACAAAACAAAGACGCGGACACCAAAAATCTTGAATCTCAAATTGATCGGCTGGTTTACAGAATTTACAATCTCACGCCGGAAGAAAGAGAGATTGTGGAAAATTTGGATGGGAAATAATTTATTTATATAACATCTCAAAAAACAAATGGCAAACAAAACCAAAAAACATTCTCCGTTAAAATCTTCTCCCTTGAGACAGCCTGGCCAATCCTTAAGCGAAAAGATGGCGGATATGGTTGATGAGATACTTCTGTATTTAGTTTATATTGTTGTTTTTGTTTTTTTGGCGTTAAATGAATGGTCAAAGCTATATTTTAACACGCCTCCGCAACCATTGTTTTGGACTTTAGTAGCTGTGATTGTCGGGATATATTCTATAATTAAGATTATGCGATTATGGAAGAAAGTGAGAAATTACAAATTAGGCCGCGATGGAGAGAGAATTGTCGGCGAGTCTTTGGAAAAACTGAGAGAAAAGGGATATAAAGTATTTCACGATATTGTTTGCGAAGGATTTAACATCGATCATATAATAGTTGGTCCTGGCGGCGTGTTTATAATTGAAACAAAAACGATTAGCAAAAAAAATGATTCTAAGATTTCATATGACGGTGTTGATATAAAAATTGACGGTTTTACGCCCGATAGGAGTCCGATAGCTCAAGTCATAGGCCAAGTGTATTGGCTGGAAAATTTTATTGCTGAACATGCGAAGTTAAAAGTAAAAGTTAAGCCAGTAATTGTTTATCCTGGATGGTATGTTATTCAAGAGGTCTATGATGCAGAAGTTTGGGTACTGAATATAAAAGCGTTACCTTCTTTTTTAGAAAAGAGAGAAGTTTTTCTCGATCAGGGACAAATAAATCCAATCGCAAGCCATATTGAAAGTTACATAAGAACTATAGAGAGAATAAATAATTATTTAATAATAAAAAAATGGAAGCAGGAAAAAGAAATATATCAGGAATCTTCAACAGAGCAAATAAATTAAAAATACCGCATTTCCAAAGGTCATATGTCTGGCAAGAGGATCAGTGGGATAGATTTTTAGATGACATGCGCTATGCTTCTAGCGCTAGTTGTCCATATTTTATGGGTTCAGTTATACTAAAACAACAAGAAGTTGGATCAGATCAATTAAATATCAGGACAGTTATTGATGGTCAACAAAGACTCACAACTATCATGTTGTTTTTTAAGGCGTTATACACAAAGAATAATACCCCCGAAGAGTTTTCAGGTATTTTTACAATGTTTAAGGGTGGTATAATTTTGGATCATAATTATTCCGATAAGCCTATATTTGATAAAATTATTTTTAATCAAAATATTGATTCAAGAGAAAAAAATAGCCAAATATATAAATGCTATGAATATTTTCTAGTTAATATTGAAGCAAATGAGATTGATCCAAATAATTTGTTATCTAATGTTTTATTTGTGGGAATTGACTTAATGCATGACGAAGACGAGCAGCAGATTTTTGATACTATTAATTCTTTGGGCGTTAGATTAACCACGGCGGAACTATTGAAAAATTATTTATTTAGCAAGGACGATATAAACTTTTATAACACAAATTGGAGAGACGTTTTTGAAAAGGATGATGAAATTAAAGAGTATTGGGATCAGGATGTAACCTCTGGCCGAAGCATTAGAAATAATATTGATTTATTTTTACAATCATATTTGTTTATCAAAATTCAAGGGAAAGAGGTTAATGTGAGCTCTGATGACAAGGAAAGATTTTTTAAGATAGAATCGGTTTTTAATTCATATAAAGAATTTATTGATAAATATAAATTGGATAAAAATCTAATAATAAATGAGTTGAAAGAATATGCTGTTGTATACAAGAGTACGATAAACCCAAAAATCGTGGAACAAGATGTAAATCGAGATGATTATGCGCAAAGATTAAATCTGGTTATATTCGGATTGGACACTGCGACCATAATCCCGTATGTTTTATATGTTTCCAAAAAAGTGACTGACCAGAATGAGAAAAACAAAATATTCAGATATCTAGAAGCTTATTTGATGCGAAGAATTATCTGCAAAAAGACATCGAAAAACTATAACCAATTATTTAGAAGTTTTATAAACAATGAAACTGACACACTTGTAAAATTAAATGAAATAATTGAGACGAAAGAGGAGAAAATTAACGGTATGCCTACGGACAGAGAAGTAGAAGATGCATTTTATCAATCCGATCTTATTAATAAACAAGCAAAAGGAGTCCTTTATCTGATAGAGCAAACAATCAGAAGAGATGATATGCACGCTACGGAGTTAAAGTGTTTCAGTGAGTATAGCTTAGAACACCTAATGCCTAAGAAGTGGAGAAATAAGTGGAAAGTTGATAATTTTACAAGTGAGCAGGAAGAACAACGTGATAATTTAATTTTGACTTTAGGAAATCTAACTTTGATTACAAGGCAATTAAATTCATCAATTAGGGATTCTGATTGGAAAATAAAAAAGGCTGGTAAGGGAAAAAACCATGGACTTGTGGAGTATGCGCAAGGTATTGAAATTTTTTCAATCCAATATTTGCAAAGAGATGAATGGAATGAAGATTATATTAAAGAACGAGGACAAGAATTGTTCCGACACGCAGTAGATACTGTTTGGAAACTTGATTTTACTAATGCTACTGCTACAAGTGATTTTGCGATTTCAGAGTTATCTACCAATGAGTTAATAGCGCAGAAAAGTAAAAATGAAAAAAATGATATTGATAAAAATAATATAGAAAAAGAATTTTGGACTGGGCTTTTAGAAAAGTCAAATAAAATATTCAATTTATATTTAGGGGCAGAGCCAAAAGATGATTGCGTAATAAGAGCATATATTAAACATTCGCAATATCATTATTTTTATTACATTAAAAAAAGTTATGTTGGTTGTGGGCTATATTTTTGTGCAAGTAAAGAATTAAACAAGAAAAGATATGATGCAATTTTTTCTCATAAAAAAGAAGTTGAGCAGGAGTTTGGTTTAGATTTAGAATGGTTTCGAAATGATAATCAAAAAGGATCTGAAATATCTATATATTATCGAGAGGGTGGCTTAAAAAATAAAGAGAAGTGGAACGAACTTCAAGATAAAATGGTTGGTTCTATGGTTAAAATTGAAAAAGTATTTAGTCGATATATTAAAGAGTTGAACTAATGTTTTAAGAAATTAGAATTTAACATATCCATGCTCACAAAATCAGACCTGCTAAGGCACATTCAATGCGTGAAATATCTTTGGCTGTATAAGAACCGCAAGGATCTTTTGTCGTCGGAAGTTGATACGAGTTTGCAGCAGATTTTTGACGATAGTTATGAGGTGGAGAGTTGCGCGTATAAATTGTTTTCAGATGGCGTTAGTGCTGGAGATGATAACAAGGCAAAGGCAATTTCCAAGACAAAGAAACTAATGAGCGCTAAAACTCAAACGATATTTCAGCCGTCTGTTTCTGGCCGAAATCTTTTTTGCAGGGCTGATATGATAAGGTTTAACAGCAATAATAACAAGTGGGACATATACGAAGTGAAGAGTTCTACTGAAATCAAAGAGATCCATCTTGATGACGTCACTTTTCAGAAGATGGCTTTTGAAGAAGCGGGATATATAATTGGAAAAACATATCTGGTCCATATCAATAATGCCTATGTTCGAAAGGGAGGGTTGGAAATAAAAAAGCTTTTCACGATTGAAGATATTTCACAAGAGGTGAACGCGCTGGAAAAGATTATAAAGGAAAAAGTTAAATCAGCCTTTGGCACTCTAAGCCTTAAAAAAGAACCTGATGTGCGCATATTGAAACAATGTGGCAGACCGTTTGATTGCGCTTTTGTCGATTATTGCCAGAAGGATATTCCAGAAAATTCAATTTATTCCATCGCTGGAGGACTGAGAGAGAAAAAACTTAATATGCTTTTGGACGAGGGGATTCTAGAAATAAAAGATATACCGCACGGCTTTCTGACGAGCGCGCGCGCCTTGAGGCATTATCACGCGGTGAAAACCCGCCAAGTTTATATTGAAAAAGAGAATATTAAAAAAGAATTAGCAGGATTAAAATATCCCTTGTATTTTCTGGATTATGAAACGAACTCTCCGGCAATTCCTATATTTGACGGCTATAGACCCTATCAGCGAATGACTTTTCAGTATTCGCTGCACATTAAGGAATTAAAGGAGTCTAAACTCAAGCATTTTGAATATCTTGCTAGAGACTGCGAGGATCCATCGCCAAAGCTGACTGAATCGCTCAGCAAAATTATCGGGAGCAAGGGAAGTGTGATTGCTTGGAATAAAAGTTTTGAGAAAGGTTGCAACAAGGAGATGAGCGAGCGCTATCCGAAATATGCTAAATTCTTTGAGTCGGTGAATCGCAGGATGTATGATCTAATGGATTCTTTTAAAAAAGGTTACTATGTCCATCACGATTTCCATGGCAGCGCTTCGCTCAAAAAAGTCCTGCCAGTTCTCGTGCCCAAATTATCATACAAGGCATTAAATATTCAAGAAGGCGGAACCGCTTCAAACACCTGGCTTGAAATGATCGGACCAGAGATGGATCAGAAAGAAAAAAATAAGACTTACAAAGATCTCCTTGCTTATTGTCGGCTGGATACTTTGGCGATGGTTGAGATTTTGGAGAGGTTGGAGAGGACGTAAAATAAGGTTCATAATTTTTAATATTTACAACATGACAGATTATAGCATTATCTCAAGGTTTAGAAATAAAGAGCAATGCGAACTGCTTGTCGCGGAATTGCGGAAAAAAGGAAAGACTTGTTATAACTTCTGTGATATTCCTTCAGATCCAACAGATCCGAATGCCGATGTCGAAGAACAAATGAAAAAATTCGAAAGCGTTAAAGATTTTATTGATGACAAACATTTTAAATATCTTTTTGACAGAGATTTGAAGGGACTTAAAAATGCTGGAAAAATAATTTTGCTTTTGCCCGCTGGTACATCTGCCCATATTGAAGCGGGGATCGCATATGGTTTGGGCAAGCCGCTAATTTTGATTGGCGAGCCTGAAAAACCTGAGACTTTGTATTTGATATTCAAAGAGCGGTATAAGAACACGGATGAATTTTTGAAGACCATTATTTAATTAAAGAATAGTCCACAAGGATCACGACCACATTGAAAACTTCGCAGACAAGGTTATTAATGAAATTGAGAAAATGACAGCACAACCCATCTAAGCAAATTAATTCAATAATATAAAAGTATGTATCTAGAAATTATTCTATCTATATTATCAATTGGATTAATATTTTTATTTGTAGAAGTTAGGAGAGCAAGAAAAGCTTTGGACAATCAAAGTCGAATTATTCAAAACGGGCTTATAGATCAAAAAGAGAATACAGAATTTTATAAAGATGCAATCATGAAATTGCTGTCTGAAATATCAACTTTTAGAAAACGTTTAGAAAATAATTTTGAAGATAAAAAAGAAATTGAAGACGAGTTGTTAGCAGAAAAAATGGAATTATTATATGATAAGGCGCTTGATATTGTAGAAAAAGAAGGAAGCGCATCTGCCAGCCTTTTGCAAAGAAAGCTAAACATCGGCTATTCAATGGCATCTAGTTTAATTGATAAGCTAGAAAAAGATGAGATCATAAGTCCTTCCGAAGAAGGAAAGCCGAGAGAAGTATATTCAAAGGATAGTGTATTAAATAACGAAGACGAAGACGAATTATATGAAAGCGCTGTTGAAATTGTAAGGGTTGCTGGAAAAGCTTCAGCATCTTTGTTGCAGAGAAGACTGCGAATAGGCTATGCCAGGGCAGCAAGATTATTAGATTTAATGGAAGAAGGCGGAATAATCAGCCATGGCAATGGCGTAAGTCCGAGAGAGGTTTATGATAATAATTCAGAAGAAATATAAGTTATTGATATAACGTGTAAGACATAACTATGACACGAGGTATAATCAGCTATTGATTAATCAGATCAAATAATGTCAACCCCGAATAGAAATGTCATACTTTGTTGATTTTAGGTTTATTAAGCTTCTATTTTT
>CAYPQL010000017.1:0-24244 GCA_964412905.1 uncultured Candidatus Saccharibacteria bacterium | reverse complement strand
TTTTGTCATTCCCGCACTGAAATAAATTCAGCATAAACTCCGGCGGGAATCTAGGCGAAGTTTCTACAAACATTATTTTGAATAAATATTTTTTTGAACTGAAAAAATAACTGTCATCCTGAATTTATCCGCCTAGGGCGGACAAGTTCAGAATGACAATTTTTAAAAACATTGTGCAATTCAAACAAGACATAATAACCGAAAAAATAACCAAGCCAAAAAATAAAAACCCGCGAATTGGATTCGGGGTTTTTATTTTTTCAGGTTAGAAGCGACTTATGCCTTAGATACTTTTGTCGCATTCAGACCTTTTGGAGATTCAGCTACTTCAAAAGTAACTTCATCACCTTCTTTGAGATCATTAAAGGAAACGCCGACAAGTTCGTTCAGGTGAAAGAATAAATCCTTTCCCTCAATTACTTGGCCGTTTTCATCAACTTGAGAGATGAATCCGAATCCTTTTTCGGTCAATTTTTTTATTTTACCATTCATAGATAACAAATAAAAAGTGAATTAAAATGCAAGACTTGATGCTTCGCAGAATTCGACTTATTTCTACTTTATAACGCATAGCTTACTCAAACAAGTTAGCACATATATAAATTTATGTCAAATGCCGAAATCAGAAAATTTTTCAAAACGGCTTTTCTCTTGTATTTCTCTTGCGCGGTTGTCAACCCATATTTTTTTGACTTTTTCTCTTTAAAAAGATAGAATGAAATAAATTGCTAAATTGCTAAATTGCTAAATTTTCCTGAACTTAACAACAATACAGCAATTTAACAATTTAATCAGATGAAAATAAAAAAATACATAAAACTGCTTATCCCGTCTTTTATTTTTTTTGTGATGATGGAATTTTTTTTCAAAAGCGCGGGGCTTTCGTTTGCTTCGCTGGCCACCTTGTTTTTGATTTCCATTTCCAGCGCTTTTTGGATCACGAGATACAGGTTTTTGCCGATTATACTGATCGTGCTTTTTACGACGGGAACCGTTTTATTTTTAATAACGCTGGGTGAAAACAGTTTTCAGCAATTATATATCGGAGCTTCTTCTTTGATATTCGCGCTTGCTCTTGTGGGCCTGTACAGATTTTTCATTCAGCAGGAAAAATGGGCGAAGGACGAAAAATTGAAGCCGAAAGCGCTGGATTCCGGCTTCAATTTAAATCAAGCCATAATTTTGATTTCTGTTTTTTTGATATCAAGCGGAGTCTATGGATTGTATATTGATCTTGATTTGCCGCTATGGCCGATTCTTCTGGCAATTTTTATAACCGTATTTTTTTCAACGCTGTATCTCGCGAGAATAAATTTTTTGAAAAGCAAGGCTTGTGAATTATATCTTAATTCCGCGAGAAATAAGACATTCAATTTTTACTCTTTCCTATTGGGGCTTATTATAGTAGAATTAGTTTGGGCGATGAGTTTTTGGCCCGCCAATCATTTGACGATAGGAGCGATGATTCTGCTGGCGTACTATTTTTGCTGGAGCATCTTGCGGGATTACCTTCGGAATATGCTCCTGCGAAAAACTATTATTTTCAATCTGCTTTTCTTCATAATTTTTCTGGGAGTAACTCTTTTTACGGGGAATTGGAAAATATCATAGATTAGAATTTAGAATATGGAATTTAGAATTTAGAATTTAGAACTTTAATAAACGCCAAATCAAATAAAATAAAACCAATATGAAAATAACCATAAAATCTTTGAGAGACAGGCAAAAAGAAATTCCTCTGACCGCGGAAAAGTTTTTCCAAAAACCGAAAAACGAAATTGAAGAACTAATGGAACAGCCATACAAGCCCAAAAAAATTAAAACGATTTTCAAAGCGGTATTTTGGACGGCTTTCGTTATGCTATTCGGCGGGGTGGGCGGAATTCTGATTGACAGAATGATTCTTCCTTCTTTGCTTGTCAAATATCCGGAGCTTAATCAATATGAATTTTTCAAAAAAGTGAATGAAGGCACGACTGTCGTGGAAATAATCAAAGAAGTAAAAATATCATCGGACGAGGCCGCGGTTGAAGCTATAAAAAAAGTTTCGCCTTCCGTGGTTCAAATTCTGGAATTTTCAAATGAAGGCAAGGAATCAGTTTATAAAGGAGCCGGAACTGTTTTGACAAGCGACGGGCTGATAATCACTTCCATAAATAACATAACCGTAAAAAAACCCGCTTCCGGAGAAGAGGGGAGCGGCGTTATTAAAGTGAAACTGGAAAGCGGAGAAATTTATGAAACAAGGCTGGTTGAAATTGATTTGGCCACGGAGCTTGCCATAATAAAAATTGAAAAAACAAACCTTCCGGTTGTAGCGCTGGCCTATTTTAAAAACATAGAACTTGGAGAAAAGCTGGTGATTATGGACGATTCGGCGGCAACGGATATCGTTTCCAAATTTGTTGATGATTATATTTCCGAGAGCGAGAAAAAGAAAGCGGACGAAAGCGGGAAAAAGGCAAGCGCGCGGAAAAGAATAAAAATCACAAATAATCTCGCGGAGTCGTTCAGCGGATCGCCAGTTGTAAATTTAAAAGGAGAAATTCTCGGCATAAGCCAAGGCGGAGATCTGTTTATTCCAGTGGATGAAATTAAAAGTTTTGTTGAATCCGCGATGGATAAATCAAGTTAATCTGTTTAATGCTGAGGAATTTCAATATTACGGAGTCCTGACGAAAGTCAGGAAGAAATATTATAATTCTTTTGAGGTTCATTAATCTTGCGAAGCTTCATCCTCACTTTCGTGAGGACTCTAATTCGCGCTTTGCGTAAGTGTTGATAAACCTAATTCAATCAAATCTTAAACTCAATCACATCTCCATCGGAAACGATGTATTCTTTGCCTTCTGTCCGCAGCAGGCCTTTTTCAATCGCGTTTTGCCATGAGCCGGCATCTAATAATTTTTGCCAATTGATAACACTGGCTCTGATAAATTTTTCTTCAAAGTCGCTGTGGATCGCCCGTCCGGCTTGAGGGGCGGTTGAATTTTTTTTGATCGTCCACGCCCTCGTTTCATCTTCTCCCGTGGTGAGAAAAGTAACCAGTCCAAGCAGGTCGTAGCATTTTGCGATAAAGCTATCTAAGCTGGAAATGTTTTCATCCAGTTTTGTTTCGGTCTTGAATTCTTCCGCTTCTTTCGGAGAAAGCTCTGAAATGTCCAGTTCAAATTTAATCGGAATAAAAATCTTGCTTTCAATTTTTGGCAGGATTTTTTCTTTGTCTATTTTCTGATTTTCATTGACATTTATCACATATAAAATCGGCTTGTTCGTCAAAAGCTGCAAGCTCGTGGAAACTTTCTTTTCTGTTTCGTCTAAAATTACAGCGTTGGCGAATTTTTCGTTTTCCAGCGCTTGTTTATATTTTTCTAAAATATTTTTCATAGCGACAGAATTTTTGTCTCCCGATCTTGCTTCTCTTTCTACCTTAGATAAACTCTTGTTAACCGTTTCCAAATCCGCCAAAATCAGTTCCAAATTTATTGTTTCTATGTCGCTCGCGGGATCGGTTTTGCCGCTCACATGAGTTATGTTGCTATCTTCAAAACCGCGGACGATATGCGCGATCATATCAACCTCCCGTATATTAGCCAAAAATTTATTTCCCAATCCTTCTCCTTTATGCGCGTCTTTCACTAACCCTGCGATATCTACAAACTCAATGGCGGTCGGCACCACTTTTTTGCTTTTGGAAAATTCGACAAGTTTTTTCAATCTTTCGTCTGGCACTTTGACAATTCCGACATTCGGATCAATCGTGCAAAAAGGATAGTTGGAAATGTCCACCTCCTTTTTGGTTAAAGTTTTAAATAGCGTTGACTTCCCGACATTCGGCAGTCCCACTATTCCCACTGAAAATCCCATAGTGTTAGTGTTAAGTAGTTAGTATCAAGCCTCTCCTAATAAACAGCTTAATCTAAAATTTTATTTTGGTCAAACATAAGTTAAAAGTTATAAAGTTCATAAAGTTGAAAGTTTATTTATAAACAAAAAAAATCGGAACAACTTGTTGGTCATTCCATTTTATTGTTTTTGTTTCTTCTGCCGCAGCACAAGATATGCTACTCCAAAAAATCCTGCAGTAGCAATTGTTGCCTCAATTGCAAGCGTTGAAACGCTTAGAGTTGATAAAGACAAAATTGCAATCACTGTGAATGTCGTTTTTTCAAAGATATTCATAATTATAACTCGCCTCCTTTTTGCTTCTTTATTAAAGAGTAATATAATATGTTTTTTGTGTCAATCCCTCTTTCAAAATTAAAAAATTCTGTTATAATGAATTCAGATGGAAGTATAATCAATTAATAAATTTGCTATGCTGGATTTTTTAAATGAGTTTAATCAAGCGGTGGGAAGTTATGCGGGGATAACCGCGGCGTCCTATATCGTTGCCGTTACTATCTTAATTGTCTTTTTCGTTCTCGCCCAAATTACAAATTTCATTTTCAACAAAGTTTTCAAAGTTCTGGCTTCAAAAACAAAAACGAATTTTGACGATGATATGATGAAGATTTTGAACGCGCCGATATTTTATACCGTAGTGTTTTTGGGGGTTTATCAATCTTTGACATATATCAATATTTTCTCGCAATACTCCGATGATATATGGAGAATAATCAAGTCCATAATGATAATTTTATGGGCTTATTCAATTTCAAATCTGGCAAGCTTGTTTATTTCCGAGCTCGGAGTAAAATTTGCGGAAAAGACAAAATCAACTTTGGATGATGAGCTTATGCCTTTGTTTCAAAAATTAAGCAACATAATTATATTTTTTGCGGGCATAATGTTTTTGCTTAAAATGTGGAATATCGACATAACCCCGCTTTTGGCATCGGCTGGAATTGCCGGATTTGTAATTGCTTTTGCGGCGCAGGACACCATCTCTCATCTATTTGGAGGTATTTCCATATATTTTGACAAGCCCTTCAGAGTTGGAGATCGCATTCAGTTGGAAAGCGGAGAAATCGGAGATGTTCTTGAAATCGGCATAAGGTCAACAAGGATAAAAACTTTTGACGAAACGGTAATCATAATCCCGAACAGCAAAATTGCCAGTTCCAAGATTATCAATTATAATCAGCCGGAAGCGAAAATTAAGCAGAAAGTGGAAATAACCGCCGCTTACGGGTCTGATATTGATAAAGTGAAAAAAGTTCTCCTTGATATCGCGAATAGCATAGAAGAAGTTGAAAAAAATCCGGCGCCTTCCGTTTATCTCAATGAGCTTGGGGATTATGGATTGAAATTTTTGGTTATAATGTGGGTTGACAATCCCCATAAAAGCTATAAAGTGAAAACAGCGATGAATGAGGAAATTTATAAGAGATTTAAAAAAGAACAGATACAAATTCCATATCCGACGCAGGAAGTGATTGTAAAAAACGAAAAACTAAAAGTGAAAAACTAAAAGTAGAAAAAATAACATTTCGCATTAAGGCTCCACAGGGCTGATGCCACAATGGAGCCAGCGAATTCATTGTTCATAATTCATAATTCATATATATATGCAAGCAGTAATTTTAGCGGCGGGAGCTTCTTCAAGGTTCTGGCCATTGTCAGAAGAAAAACACAAGTCTTTGTTTAGAATTATGGGAAAGCCAATAATTCAATGGACTGTGGAAAGCCTGAAAGACGCGGGAGTTAAGGATATAACAATAATCCAGTCGCCAAGAAAAGATGTCGAGAATGAGCTTGGAAATGGTTCTAGGTTCGGCGTGAAGATAAAATATGAGATTCAAAAAAAAGCGGAAGGCATGGGAGGAGCCGTTATGCTGGCTGAAAAGCGCATAAAAAACAATTTTTTTGTGATGAATGCCGATAATTTTGACGCAAAAAAAATAATCCCTCTTCTTCTAAAAAAGCAGAAAGAAACAAAATCAAATATGGTGTTGATTGGCAAAAAAACAGATACCCCGTGGATTTTTGGAATTTTAAATATAAAAAAAGATAAAGTAATAAATATTATAGAAAAACCCCCGAAAGGAAAGGAGCCGTCGGATTTAATGGTTGTCGGAATGTATTATTTGCCCAAGGATTTTTTTTCTTATCACAAAAAAGTTAAGGGACATATGTATTCTTTTGAAGACGCGATTAATCTTTACGCGAAAGAAAAAGAAGTAAAGGTTGTTATGACGGATATGAATATTCCTTCCATAAAATATTCTTGGGATATTTTAAAATTTTCAAAGATTATGCTGGCTGATAAAATTAAAAAATCCGAGATTTCAAAAAAATCCGATATTTCTCCAAGAGCGGCAATAAAAGGAAAAGTAATAATAAAAGAAGGAGTAAAAATCTATGAAAATGCGGTTATAAGCGGTCCTTGCTATATAGGGAAAAATACTATAATAGGAAATAATTCAATAGTTCGAGATTATACGAATTTGGAAGATAATGTCCTTGTCGGCGCGAATGCCGAGGTGACGAGAAGCAATTTGCAGCGCGGAGTTAATATGCATTCCGGTTTTATTGGAGATTCTGCCATCGGAAAAGAGTCTAAGCTTGGCGCAGGCGTAGTTTCTGCGAACATTAGGATTGACAGAGGCGAGATTAAGGCGGTGGTCAAGGGTGAAAAAATAAACACGGGGGAAAAGTCTCTCGGAATAATAATGGGAGAAAATTCGTTTTTCGGGGTTAATGTAAGCGCGATGCCCGGAATATTAATCGGCTCAAATTGCATAATCGGTCCGGGATCTATTGTCAAAGAAAATATAGATTCAAATATGGTTTGTTATACTGAGTTTAAAAATGTGGTTAAAAAAAACAAGAATAAACAATGAAAATAATCCTAGACTTTGCCGGGGGAAACGGTGAAGAGAGATTTAGAAAAAAATAATTTTTAAATGATAAATATAATAAAATAATTAAATAAAAAAACCCATGAAAATAAACCCAAATGTTTTTAGGAATTATGACATTCGCGGGATAGTGGATATAGATTTAGATCCGGCGAAAGTGGAAGCGATCGGCAAAGGCTACGGAACTTTTTTAAGAAGAAAAAAAATTCGCCAAGCGGTGGTGGGTTATGATTGCCGATTAAGCGGTCCGGCCTACAAAGTTGCTATGATAAAGGGACTGCGCTCTATAGGTGTCAGTGTTATTGATTTGGGGGTAGTAATGACCCAAATGATGTATTTTGCGCAATATCGCTTTCAGACAAACGGAGGTGTAATGATTACCGCTTCTCATAACCCGGCAAATTATAATGGAATGAAAATAGCGATTGGATACTCTCAAACAACCGGTCCGGAAGAAGTGCAAGAGATAAAAAAAATAATTGATGAAGAAAATTATTTTAAATCCAGCGAGGAAGGCGGTTATGAAGAAAAAAATGTAACTGAAGATTATCAAAATGATGTTTTGAAAAGAATTGTTTTAAAGAAAAAATTCAAAGTAGTTGTTGATTCCGGGTGCGGAACAACCGGTATGTATATTCCGGAAATATTAAGAATGGCCGGATGCGAAGTTATTGGCAAAAATACAAAAGTTGATGGAAGTTTTCCTGTTGGAACTCCGGATCCTACCGCTAAAAAAGTCGCTGATAGGCTGGCGAAAGCAGTGTTGGAAAATAAGGCGGATTTGGGATTGATGTTTGATGGTGATGGAGATAGAATAGGTTTGGTGGATCAAAAAGGGGATATTCTTTGGAATGATGTTTTGGTGGCGATTTTTGCCAAAGAAATATTGGAACGATTTCCCGGTTCTAAGATTGTCTATAATACGCTTTGTTCACAAATTGTACGAGAAGTTGTAGCGCAAAATGGCGGTATCCCCGTCATGTGGAAAACCGGACATTCTTTTATAAAATCAAAAATTGCCGAAGAAAATGCGGCTTTTGGCGGAGAATTATCAGGGCATTTTTTCTTTGCCGACAATGCTTATGGGCATGACGATGGTACTTATGCAGCGCTTAGAATTATGGAATATTTAGGAGAAAAAAATCAGACATTGAGCCGGCTTTATGAGAGTTTTCCTAAATTTGTTTCTTCGCCGGAAATCAAGATTGGATGTCCTGATGATAAAAAGGCGCAAGTTATAAAAGAACTATCAGTTGTATTTAAAAAGGATTTTCCAGATGCTGAGATTACGGATTCTACAATTATACCGGATGACGACGGAACTCGCGCTGATTTTTCGGACGGAATGATGATATTCCGGTATTCCCAAAATGGTCCGTATATCACCGTAAAGTTTGAAGCGAAAGATCAGGCGAAATACGACGAGAGGAAGAAGTATGTAAAAAATCTTTTAAAAAGTTATCCGGATATGATCTGGGAAGATGATTTATGCGTTAATTTGGAATCGTTGGATTAAAAATCATAATTTAATTATTAAAATAATTTCTTAAAATTTATTATTATGTCCGAGCAGCCGACAAAAGAATTTTTAAGCGAAGCTATGGATTTTCTTACTCCGGTAATAAAACAGGCCGGGAAGATGGCTTTGGAAAGCTGGAATAAGATAGAAATATCAAAACAGAAAGACAGTCGCGATATCGCGACGAAAGCCGATGTTGAAATAGAAAATTTTCTAAAAGAGAAAATCATCGGCAAGTGGCCGGAGCATGGATTTTGGGGAGAAGAGGGCGAGAGGAGCAATATTTCATCTCCCTATCAATTGCTGATTGATTCCATAGACGGGACAAAATTTTATATCGCTCAAGCGCCATTTTTCTTTACGCATATTGCTTTGATGTATAAAAACGAAGTTGTTTTAGGTTTAGTTTATAATCCGGTTTCTAGGCAACTTTTTTCCGCCTCAAAAGGCAATGGCGCTTATTTAAATGATAAATTACTTTCATTAAAAGCGCCATTTTCGCTTGATAAAGCAATGATCAATATTGACCTTGGCGCGATTGTCGGCAAGGAGGAAAAAGAAAAAAAATGGCTTCTGGATAAATTAAGCGCGATAACGGAAAAATGTTATCGGATCAGAATAATTTCAGGAGCTTTGGCAGTTTATTTAGTCACTGGCGCTATTGACGCGTATGTTGATTTAAGTGGCGATTCTAAACCGCAAGATTTAGCCGCGAGAATTATTATTATGCGAGAAGCAGGCTATAAAACAGAATGGATAAAAAATAATTTTGACAAAAAAATACTGATTGTTGCTCAAGAGCCACTTTTATCGGAAATAAAGAAAATAATAAACGATTAGCGCTTTTGATTCTTTAGATAATCAAAGTGAAAAGCGTGGCGGAAAAAATCAGATTAATTTTTTTGACTTTCTTGATATTTTACGGTATAGTCATTTCATAATATTATTAAAAGCGATAAGAAAATGAAATACATTAAAGGAAAAGACGCGATTAAAAATAAATTGCTTGAAACGGCAGATAAAAACAATTTGAATGATTTGGCTAGAGATGTCAGTCCGTTTTTAATTGATAAAAATGGTTCGGACAGAGTTCTAGGTTTTAAGGAATATATTAAACAGAGAATGTGAAAACCGTTTCGGTGATTCGTCTGAATTTGGAATCCAAATCCGCTGAGCTGACAAAAGAAAAAGTGAAAAAAATTTCGGAGTTTTTAGGGTCTTCACATTGACAGATTTTATTTATGTGCTAGGGTGGGGGCGGAGAGGATTAAAATGTTCTTTTTATAAAACAAATAATTTTACCGGCCGCAAAAGTTCGCTTAATATAAGCGAACTTCTATGGCTGGTAAATAACTTTACCAGTCTTAAAGGAGATGAACAGGAAATGAGACTCGAAAATAAAGTTGTAATTATCACAGGAGCAGGAAGCGGTATTGGTAAAGAGACTGCGCTCCTGTTTGGAAGAGAAGGAGCTAAAGTTGTTGTTGCCGATATTAATGAAAATGCTGGCGAGGAGACTATTGAGCAAATGCCCGTTGGTGTTTCTTGTGTTTTCTTTAAACTGGATGTAACCGACAGAGAACAAGCAAAACAGATGGTTAAGATAACCCTTGAAAAATATGGTAAAATTGACATTTTGATAAATAATGCAGGCATTGTTCAAGATGCCTTCCTGTCAAAAATGACAGAGGAACAATGGGATAAGGTTATTGATGTTAATCTCAAAGGAGTTTTTAACTGCGCCCAGGCTGTTGTTGAAGTCATGATGAAACAGGGAAATGGCGTGATCATCAATACATCGTCCATTGTAGGACTCAATGGCAATGCCGGGCAGGTTAATTATGCCACGACCAAAGCCGGTCTGATCGGCATGACAAAAACTCTGGCAAAGGAACTCGGAAAAAAAGGGATACGGGTCAATGCAGTCGTGCCGGGATTTATTGCGACTCCAATGACGGCAAATGTCCCTAAAAAGATTCTTGAGGCGATGAAAGAAAAAACTCCGTTGCGCAGGCTTGGTGAACCAAAAGATATCGCGAACGCGTATCTGTATCTTGCTTCGAATGAGGCAAGCTTTGTAAACGGAGCCGTGCTCTGCGTGGACGGGGGATTAATAATTTGAAAAGTAAAAATGGAAGAAAGGGCAAACCCAATCCTCCATATTTTTTTATACCCGAACTTTTGACTTTATAGACTTTACAGACTTTTGACTTATTTGACTTGCCTATGATAATCTGATATTTTTAATTATATAAGCGAAGAATCTAATTTAAAAATAATAAAACAATTTATGCTGGGAGCGATCTTATGCGGAGGGTATGGGAAGAGGCTGAAGCCTTTGACGGATCACATTCCAAAGCCGCTTTTGGAAATCAAAAATAATTATACGATTTTAGACAAGCAGATTTTGCAGTTTAAATACGCGGGAGTCAAGAAAGTAGTTTTGCTTTGTGGGCATTTGAACGAAAAAATAAAAGAGAGATTCGGTGACAACTGGAAGGGAATCGATATTGAGTATTTGATAGAAGACAAGCCGAGAGGGACTTTGTTCGCTATGAATAATTTATTTGAAAATTTTGAGGCTGATAGCTACATAATCAGAAATGGAGATGTGGTTTGCGGCGCGAATGTGAAGGAAATGATAAATGAGCATAAAAACGAAATGCTGATGTATGTTTCGCCGCTTGTTTCGCCTTATGGCATAGTTGAGCTTTCGGAAAATAGGATAATCGGTTTCAAAGAAAAGCCGCGGCTGGATTATTATATCAATGCCGGCATCTACATAATCTCCAAAAAGTTAAAGCCGATTTTTTCCAAGCACAAAGAAGGCGATGTGGAAAAACTTGTTTTTCCGGAAATTGCCAAGTCGGGGCTGATGAATTATTATAAAGAAAATGTTTTCTGGCAGTCGGTGGATTCCGTAAAAGATCTGGAAATGGTCAATAAAGAATATTCCAACAAAGAAGACAAGCCGTGGGGATATGAGAAAATTATTATTTATACGGAAAAATATCTTACCAAAGAACTGTATATTATGAAAAACGAAAGCACTTCTTACCATAAGCATAATAAAAAAGACGAAACGATGCATATTACATCAGGAGAAGTTATTATTAGGTTTGATGACAAGGAAGTTGATCTTAAAAAAAACGACACCGTTAGAATTGAGCCGAATACTCCCCATACGATTTTGGCTGTGGAAAATACGGTTTTGCAGGAATATTCCACGCCGCATTTGGATGATACGATCAGGACAAAAGACAGGCATGAAAGATAGCGGGCGAAAGTTATAGCGTAATAATAAAAATAAAACAAACATCAAATGATTAGAAAATTTAATTATAAGAGGTTTATCAAATATGCGATTGTGGGTTCGGCGAGTTTTTTTATAGACATTGTTGTTTTGAATATCCTAAGTTTGCTCACGGGATATAATAAAGGTTTTTTCGCCGCCGTATTCAGCATGGTTTCTTTTCTCGCCGCGAATGTCAACAGCTATTTTCTGAATAAAAAATGGACTTTCAGGGAAAATAATCTGAACGCGAGATATAAAACATTTTTGAAAGTAAGCGCTATCGGAGTCGCGGTTAATGTTTCAATCGTCTATTTTCTAACGGCTCATATCTCTCAAAATTTCGTTTCCGATCTGGCTTGGCTTAACATTTCAAAAATCATAGCAACCCTGCTCGTCGCTATTTTCAATTATATCGGATATAAAAAGTTTGTGTTTATATGATTGAAAAATCAAAATGTAAATATCAAAAATCAAAATGACAATGTAAAATTAAAATATTAATACATTAACCCATATGCAAAAAATCATTTTAGCTTCAAGTTCTCCTGCGCGAAGAAAAATTTTGGAAGATATAGGATTGAAATTCGATGTGGCGGCAAGCGATTTTGATGAGCGTTCCATTGACATAGCGGACACTCATCTATTGGTTGAAACATTGGCTTTGGAAAAAGCGAGAACTGTGGCAAAGACTCGCAAAAATGCGATTATCATAGGCGCGGACACTATGGTTGATTATAAAAGCAGGCAAGTCGGTAAAGCCGGCGATGCCAATGAAGCCAAAGAAATTTTGCAATTTCTGCGAGGCAGCGATCATAAAATAATAACAGGCGTGGCGGTAATAAACACTAAAACCGGAGAAGAAAAAATCGCGTCAGCAAGCGCGAGAGTAATAATGAAAAATTATTCGGATAAGGAAATTGATGATTATATCGCGACCGGCGAACCGATCGGAAAAGGCGGAGCTTATTATTGGCAGGGCTTGGGGCGAAAATTCGTAATTGATAAAATTATCGGGGAAGAAAGCTGTGTTGAAGGAATGCCACTTAGTATTTTAACTAAGTTTTTAAATTTTCAATAAATTTCCCAATTTTAATTTCCAATTTCCAATTTCCAATATCTTTTTATCTTGACAGTATTTTTGGATGTAGTATTATTTGTATTAGAAATATAAACACGAAGATAACGAATATTTACTAATTCAACGAAAATAAATATTATGGCGCTAAGAAAAGCAAGGGGAAAATATAATCATACGCCGCTAACCGTTCGCTTTTTTAATTTCTCGCTTATAAAAAAATAATCCCGGCTATGCGGGGTTATTTTTTTATAGGCAAAAAATTTTGCCTGAAATTGAAATAATTAAAATAAAAATAAAATAGAGGAGGAAAGAAAGTGCTAAATAATGAGGAGGAAGAAATGTTTCCAGATTGGAACAGAGAAGAGCAAAAAAAATTAAGTAAAATAAAATGTCAAAGATGCGGATTTCCCAAAGATCCGGAAGAATGTTCTTTTTGTAGAACTTTTAATCCAGATGGAGGGAATGGAAAATAAAAAACCATATGCTATAGATTAAAAACTTTCTATAGCTTTCTTTTTTTACAAACTCAACCCGATTTTTTCTTTAACTTCCCGCATTGTTTCTCTGGCGATTTTACGCGCGCGCTCGGCGCCGCTGGTTAAAATTTCTTTGACATATTCCGGCTTGGCTTCCAGCTCTTTCCGCTTGGCTCGGAATGGAGCGAAATAATCAATTATGTCATCAGCCAACGCTTCTTTTAACTGCCCGTATTTTATAATTCCTTTTTTGTGCTGATCTAAAAATTCTTCGTAATGTTCTGGTTTGCCTAAAATTTTCAACAACAAAAATAAATTTTCTGTCGCGGGCGTCATCTTCCCTGTTGTGCCGATATCCGTTACGGCTTTTTTTAGTTTCTCTCTAATCACCTCCGGCTCGTCGTTAATTCCAATATACGACTTCGGTCCGGCGGACTTGCTCATTTTTTTGGTTGGATCAATTAAGCTCATAATCTTCGGAGTTTCGGTAATCAAATCTTTCGGCTCGGGGAAAGTTTGTCCGAATTTATTATTAAAGAATCGAGCTATTTTTCTAGTTAGTTCAACATGCTGGACTTGATCTTGGCCGACCGGCACGGCATCAACTTTATAAATTAAAATATCAGCGGCCATTAGAACGGGATAATCAAGCAATCCCATATTGATATTTTTTTCTTGAGCTTGGGATTTATCCTTAAATTGCGTCATTCTCTGTAATTCCGAAAGGGGAGTAATAGTATTAAAAATCCAAGCCAGCTCCGTGTGCTCCGGAACTTGCGATTGGACGGTGATGGCGCATTTTTCGGGATCCAATCCGACTGCCAAAAAATCTTTTGCCAAGCCGAGAATCTGCTTTGATTTTTCTTTCGGGTCGTAATTTCCGCTGATGGAATGATAATCGGCGATAAAGAAAAAGCAGTCATAGTCATTTTGTAATTCTACGAAATTTTTCAACGCCCCTAAATAATTTCCGATATGCATTTCCCCCGACGGCTGAACCGCGCTGAAAATACGCTGTTTTTTTGTGTTCATAAATTTTAAAAATTATTTGATTAAAATGAGATACTGTTAAAAAGTTAACGGAGTTCAGCTCCGAAGCTTCGGAGTTGAACTCCGTTAACTTTTTACTCAATAAAATATTTTTCCATATCTTTTCTATTTTCCGATTCTCCAATCACCATTTCAACATATTTTCTATATTCTTCTACATTCTTAAACTGCGATAAAATAATTTTTTTGTTACAAATAGTCCCGTTTCTTTTTCAAAGATAATTTTGATAACTGCTCCACTTATAATTTTCCGCTTTTGCTATTTTATGAATTTTCGCGTTGCCATTTACATAGCCGGAAAGCCAAAGAAGATAATAACAAATAATATCAACTAATTTTGGCAAAGAAGAAAGAAATTCCATGAGTGAGTCAAATTCTGAAAAGGAGCCCAGCTCCGAAGCTTCGGAGCTGGGCTCCTTTTCAGAATTTTCTGATTTATTTTGCAGTATTTTATTTTTAACATAAACGCGCTGTTCGTATGTTGAGTTATTGTTAAACTCCCTCATACTTTTTAAAAATCTCAGATAATCCTTCTCCTCGCCAAAAACCTCCCGCTTGTCAGCTCCGCGGTTGTAAATGTGATAATATTCATCATTAATAAATTCAGTCTTTCGCATCGCGGTTTTGTTTATAACTCCTGCTTTCATTATAGCTTTATATTTTGATTTTATCAATTTTGAAAATATGGAAGGGGATTTGGTTTTTTAAAATCCCCATTTTTACATCATTGTTGCCGTTATTATTTCTCCGTCACTTTTGCGGTGGATTATGTGAGGTCTTTCGCACGCGATACATTTTCCGCGATTGTGCAACGGAATTAAATTGGATTGCCCTTGTTCATCTTCTGTTAAATTTCTAACTAATCCTCCACACGAACGGCAAGTCATTGGTTTTATTATTTTTCGTTCCATTTTTCTCTCCTCCTAAATTTTATTTTTATTTTCCGAAGTTTATTCATTTGTTTTTTCCAATAAAAAAACTTCTCGCCCTCGTCTATGTCAAAAAAACATAGACAAGGGCGAGAAGTTTCTCGCGGTGCCACCTTGTTTGCCCCGTTTCAGGTTATTGCATTAACTTGAAGCGGGACCACTTTTACCGACTCTGGTTTTCGCTTAAAAGCGAAACGACATCAGTTATCCCATGATTACGGAGGAAGCCCGCCGTTGCTTAAAAGCTATGGCGAGGTGAACCGGGCTTTCACTTGCGCAAAAGCCATCCTTTTGCAAACCCCCCTAGCCTCCCTTATTAAGGAGGTAAAGTTGTTGCAAAAAAGCTAGACCCAGCCCCGAATAAAAGTTATTCGGGATCTAGCTGTGGATTTTATGATTTATAAAAGAACTTATTCCTAAAACTAAAATAAGAATAGCACAAATATTTTTTGTGTCAAGAGGGGAGGGCTTCATTATGGAACCATCGAATTTTACTCGTATTCTTTTCTTCCGGACAAGGCGCTGATGATGGTCATTTCGTCGGCGTATTCAAGGTCGCTTCCCGTCGCAAGTCCGCGGGCGAGTCGGGTGATTTTCAAATTATATGGCCTCAAGGCTTTTGCCAAATACAGCGCCGTGGTTTCCCCTTCGGTGTCGGGGTTGGTGGCTATGATGATTTCTTTTATGTTTCCGCTTTTCACTCTGCCGACGAGCTCTTTTATGTTCAGATTTTCAGAGCCGATTCCTTCGCGTGGTTTTATAATCCCGCCCAAAACATGATATAGTCCGCCGTATTTTCCCGTATTTTCAATAGCCGGAATGTTTATCGCTTCTTCCACGACGCATACGGTCGCGCGGTCTCTTTTCGAGCTTGAGCAAAATTCGCAAAGCTCCTTTTCGGAAATATTAAAGCAATTTTTGCAGATTAATGTTTCTTTTTTGAGATTGATAATAGCCTTGCTTAAAAGTTCCAATTCAAAATCCGGCTTTCGCAATAAACTAAAAGCAAACCGAGCCGCAGTCCGCGGTCCGATTCCGGGAAGTTTTGAAAATTCTTTAATGAGGTTTTGAAGGGGCTTTGGAAACATAGAGGAGTTATAAAAGTTATAAAGTAGAAAGTTATAAAGTTTTTGGAAAGAAAAAAAGCGTTATTAGAAATTTTTTTGTCATCCTGAACTTGTCAGCCTATGGCTGATCTGCCAAAGGCATGATTTCAGGATCTGTTGGATTATAAGCTTTGCCTGTGGTTTATTTCACGAGCACGAGGTAAAAGACGAAAGATCCTGAAATAAATTCAGGATGACAACTTAAAAAAATCTTATAATTCAAAATAATTAAATTGTCTGATATTAAAAACTATCTCTAGTGCCTCTTGTCCAAATTTTTAAAGCTCGTGCATTGTTCGTTAAAGAATAATTTTACGGATCCGACAGGGCCGTTGCGGTGTTTGGCGACAAGGATTTCGGCTATATTTTTGTTTTCAGAATCGGCTTTTGTTTTATCTTCCCTGTAAATAAACAGAACGACATCGGCGTCTTGCTCAATGGAACCGCTCTCCCTTAAATCGGAAAGTTTCGGCCTTTGGTCCGTTCTGGATTCAATGCCTCGGGAAAGCTGGGATAAAGCTAGGATAGGAACATTCAGTTCTCTCGCCAAGCCTTTGAGAGATCTTGAAATCTCGCTCACTTCCAGCACGCGATTGTCCGGATTTCCTCTTCCTTGAATAAGCTGAAGATAGTCAACGATAAGCATTCCCAGCCCGTGTTCGGATTGGAGCCTTCGCGCCATCGTTCTCATCGCCATAATATTTAAAGTCGCCGAGTCGTCAATGAACATCGGAGCTTCCGAAAGAACTCCCATCGCGTGGCCAATTCGAGAGAAGTCGTCATTTTCTCCTATGCTGGAAAGTTTTCCGGTTCGCAATTTCCAAAGATCAATATTCGCTTCGGCGCAGATTATTCTGTCTATCACTTCTCCTTTGGACATTTCCAGAGAGAAAACTCCCACGGGCACTTTTTCATGGATTGCCGCGTGCCGGGCGATGTCCATCGCTAAAGATGATTTTCCAACGCTTGGTCTCGCGCCCAAGATAATCAAATTGGAATTTTGCAGGCCGGACAAAATATTATCCAAGTCGGTAAATCCTGTTGGAATTCCGCGCAATTTTCCTTTGTTTTTATGAAGGTCGTCTATCCTGTCGAAGGCTTCTTCCAAAATCGGCTTGATAGGAGTGAAGTCTTGTCGGATGTGTTTTTTGGACACGGAAAATATTTTTTGCTCGGCATCGTCCAGAGTTTTTTCCACTTCCTCCGTTTCATCATAAGCATCTGCCACAATCTGCGAAGCGTTGTCAATCAGCCTTCGCAGAACCGCTTTTTTCTCAACGATTTTCGCGTAATGAACGATGTTGGCGGCTGTGGGAACGGTGTTTGCCAAAGACGCCAGATAACTTTCTCCCCCGACTCGCTCTAAATTATCAGTTTCCTTGAGCCTGTTGGAAAGGCTTAATAAATCTATCGGCTCGTGATGTTCGTATAAATAAATCATAGCTTCATATATTTTGCCGTGATTATCTTTATAAAAATCTTCGGAGGTGATTATGTCTCCGACTTTTATAACCGCGTTTTTGTCTATCATCAAAGATCCCAAAACCGACTGCTCCGCCTCAACATTCTGCGGCGGCATTTTGTTTGTCTTGAAGTCGGGATTTTTTACTTGTTTATTGGACATAGAAATGGAGATTAGAATTTAGAATGCGGAATGATGAATTTAGAATTCCAATGCTTTTATAGCCCCCTTATTAGGGGGAACGATTGTATTGTACTCTTACTCACTCAGTATATAAAAATAAGCTATTTTAATCAATAGCAAAATTATACCCGTTTAATGTACAGGTTGTCAGAGGCGTAAAAAACCTATTTCTTTTTTTTAATCACCGCTTTTTCCGCCATATCCTCCACCGCAAACCCTTTAACTTCAATTTCTTTTCTCAATTTATCCGCCAAATCCCAGTCTTTATTTTTTCTCGCAGTTTCTCTTTGCGAGATTAAACTTTTTACATCATCAGAGATTATAATTTCTTCAGATGTAACTTTGCTTAAATCCAATCCCAGCACCTCGTCGAATTTCAGGAGGGCTGTTTTTTTATGTTCGTAATTTATTTTATCCGATTTTATCATTTCCCAAACGATCGCCAAAGCTTTGGGGGTGTCAAGATTATTTTCAAGGGCTTGTTGAAATTGGATTTCATAATTAACACACCCCTCGCCCCTCTCAAGAGGGGAATTATTATTATTTCGGACGAAATCATACAATTTATTCAATGCGTTCTGGCTGGCTTCTAAACTTTTCCATGTAAAATTCAGTTTGGATTTATAATGGGCCGTCAGAAATAAATATCTCAAAGACAGGGGATTGAAGCCTTTTTTTTTCACTTCTTGCAAACTATATGAAGTTCCTTCGGATTTTGCCATTTTCTTGTTATCAACCAGCAAGTGTTCGTTATGGAGCCAATAATTTGCGAACTTAACGCCGTTGGCAGATTCGCTTTGGGCGATTTCGTTTGTGTGATGGACAGGGATATGCTCAATGCCTCCCATATGAATATCAAAAGTATTTCCCAAATATTTCTTGCTCATCGCGGAGCATTCAATGTGCCAGCCGGGAAAGCCGTTGCCATTTTCAACTAACGGCGAAGAAAATGGCGACGGCCAATATTGCAAAGCGTTCTTATGAACTCCGGCTCTGAAAAACCAAAGCGCGAAATCGCTGGGATGCTTTTTTTGAGGATCAGAGACATCGCTTTTGCCTGCGCCCTGAATATTTTCTTCCAAAACCTGTCCTGACAGCTTAGTATAATCTTTGGCTTTAGAAATATCAAAGTAAACTGCCAAGTCAGTCGCGTAAGCGTAGCCTTTATCAAGCAAAGTTTGGACCATCTCAATCATCTCTTTGATATGCTTAGTCGCTCTCGGCTTGACTGTCGGTTCCGCGATATTTAATTCCGCCGTATCTTTTTCAAAAATCTTGATATATTTCTCGGCAATTTTTTCCGGATCCAGCCCTTCCCGGCGAACGCCTTTTTCCATCTTGTCCTCGCCCTCGTCTCCGTCGGAAGTCAAATGCCCGACATCGGTATAATTCCGGATATGCTTGACTTCATATCCCAAATATCGGAGCGTCTTTACTGCCAAATCCGCGCAAAACATCCCGCGCAAATTGCCGATATGCTGAGTCCAATAAACAGTCGGCCCGCAGTGATAAAGCCCGGCTTTATTTTTTTCCAGCGGCTTAAACTCCTCAACTTTTTTGGTGTAAGTGTTGTAGAATTGCATATTATTATATTGTTGAATTATATTGCGGGAGCGTATTTATAATCCGCTTTCTTTGTTTTAATGCGAGAATTAAAGATACAAGAAACAAGATACAATAACCAAAAAATAATCAAATATCAAACATCAATAATCAAACAGAATTGAAATTTGTTTGTGTCCTTGTATCTTGGTTATTGGTTATTTTTTTATATTTTCATTATACAACACTTTCAGAATTTGCCAACACAAAAAAACATGCGAGATGCTTGATTTATTGCGCGGGGAATGGTAGGGTAAGAGAGGGGGAGATCGCAGTTGGACCGAAATTATGAATTACAAATAAGGTTTTGCATTGAGCGGGAGAAATACAGGCTAAAAGATTTTAAGGAAGTGGAAAGAGATTATTTATTAAGATTATTAAAAACAATAATATAAAAAAATGCAAAAACTGAAAATCGCCCAGCTGGCGCCGCTATGGGAAACGGTGCCGCCGAAAAAGTACGGAGGAGTTGAAATTATAATAGCGGCAATTACGAATGAGCTTGTGAAGAGGGGGCACGATGTGACTCTTTTCGCGAGCGGGAATTCAACGACGAAGGCAAAACTCGCGTCGGTTTTTCCGAAGTCGCTGTTTGAAGAAAATATTGACTGGTTCCATCGTTCGCAAAACCTGATAAACGCGGCGAATTGTTTTTCCAGAGCGGATGATTTTGACATAATCCACAGCCACATGGGAGATAACGCGCTTTTTTTCGCGCAGGCGGCGAAGACTCCGGTTTTGACGACATTGCACAATGTTCTGCCCGACGCGAAACAAAACGACGCGGATGAATATATAACCTTTAAATATTATTCCCGGAAAACAAATTTCGCCAGCATAAGTTTCAATCAGAGAACGCACACGGATATAAATTTAAATTATATAGACACGGTTTATAACGGCATCAATATAAACGATTTTACTTTCAATCCCAAGTCGCAAGATTATTTCGCCTGGCTGGGCAGAATTCATTACGGGAAAGGAATGTGGAACGCGGTCCATGCCGCTCAAGTTTCCAAAAATAAATTAATCGCGGCGGGGAATATGACTTGCGAAAGCGACGAGAAATATTTTGAAGAAGTCAAACCGATGATAAACGGAAAGAATATAAAATATATCGGAGAAGTCGGACCGAAAGAAAAAGATGAATTATTGGGCGGCGCGAAAGCTCTTCTTTTTCCGACAATCTGGGAAGAGCCGTTCGGGCTGGTGATGATTGAGGCGATGGCTTGCGGAACGCCGGTCATAGCTTTTAATCGCGGCTCGGTTTCTGAAATAGTCAAACATAATAAAACGGGATTTATCGTGAAAGACGAAAAGGAAATGATTGAAGCGATGAAGAACATTGGTAAAATAGATCGGGCTGAATGCCGAAAGCATATTGAGAAATATTTTACGATTGAAAAAATGGCGGACGCGTATGAGAATGTTTACGAGAAGATAATTAAGCGCTAAGAAATTTTTTAAATCTAAAAATCGCCGCAATTCGGGCGATTTTTATTTTATGAAAATATTCGTTTCAGTAAAAAAATATGCCAAAGTTTTAACGGTTATAATATTCGTATGTCAAATATTCGTTTAACGCGGCGCCCGTTTTTTCGCTTATGTTAAAATGACGGTTGAAACGACAATTATTATCGCGTAGGCAAGCCCGCAGACGACAAGTCCCAGCAATCCGTATTTTATGGTATCGGCTCCGCTTACCAAGCCGTATATAACCACCAGCACGCAGATCATTGAAATAAATCCCAAAATCCAATTAGTGACATTCATAATAGCTTGGCGAATATCGATAGGAGTTCCGGCTGGCGCGCATTTTGCTCCCCAGCTTGAAATAGAAGCGCTTTGCGAGATTTCGGGAGATAAAACAGAAACGCCGGCGAATACGATAAACAGCATAAAAAAAGCCAAGATAATTTTGTTGATATTTTTTTTCATTGATTACCACCTTCCTTTCTTTAATAACTTGTAACTACATTCCTTCCTCTAAGAAAGTGTCATTTCGAGCGATTATAGCGAGAAATCTATAAACTTTAGATATTTCTATAATTTTTAGATTTCTCGCGACACGCTCGAAATGACATATTTTTAAAATAAATATTTTTTAGAGCAGCCAAGTAGTTACAATAATTTTAATTTTTTTTATTGAATGCCAGAACGGCGGCAAAGATCATTATAGTTGAAAATGCGACGAGAAATAACGCGTCAATATAAAGAGGATAAAGAACAATCTTTTGTATGACTTCTCGCGAAACTTCCGAGCTGAGGATTATTTGTCTGAAAGAATCAACTCCGTAAGTCAGGGGATTGATCTTTGAGACTATAGACATCCAATAGGGCACGGCGGTGAGAGGAAAGAAAGCGCCAGAGAGAAAAAACATCGGGAAGATGAGCACTTGCATCAGCAGTCCGAAGCTTTCCGTTGTTTTCATAAGAGAGGCGATAAAAAGTCCCATGCCGGAAATGGCAAATGACAAAAGAAGCATAAATATCAAAAGCTGCGGGATGATAGCAAGATGAATGCTGATGCCGACAAACGGCGCGATGGCTAAAAGTATAAACGCTTGAAGGGCGGCGATCGTGGTGGCTCCCAATGTTTTGCCCAAGGCGATAGCGGTCCTGGAAACCGGCGCGACCAGAATTTCTTTCAAAAATCCGAATTCCCTGTCCCAGACGGTTGAAATGGTGGAGAAAAATGCCACTCCCATTACGCTCATCGCGATAATGCCGGGATACATAAACTTGACAAAATCAACGCCGAAATTTCCGGCCGCCAAAGTTTGGCGAAGTCCCGCTCCGAAAATCAAAAGAAACATCAGAGGCTGTAAAAGAGTGGAAACAATGCGCGTTTTGTCTCGCGTATAACGGATGATTTCCCTCTGCCAAATTGTGACAATCGCTTGAAAAAATTCCATAAATATATTTGTTATTTTCTAATTAGTGCCTGCGCATTCGCATACTCCCGCGCATCAGATCTTTGCCGGACGCTTCTTCCTCCCTGATTTTGCGGCCCGTTAATTTAAGAAACACATCGTCAAGCGTCGGTTTTCGCAGCTCAATGGAATCAATCTTCGTATCAAGTTCGTTGAAAAGCCGAGGCAGAAATTTCTCTCCGTCCGCGATTTCCAATTGAAGAATATTATTTTCTTCTTTTATCTCTTTATGATAGCGCCGTTTCAATTCTTCTTTAAGGGCGTTTTTCTCCGCGCTTGCCATCCGGATTATATCGCCACCCACCATTTTTTTAAGATTGAGCGGCGTGTCCAGCGCGACGGTTTTTCCCCGGTCAATAATCGCGATTCGGTCGCAATATTCGGCTTCGTTCATATAATGCGTGGTCATAAAGATAGTCATTTTCCGTTCGCGCTTAAGAAGCAAAATATATTCCCAAAGGCGGGCGCGGGTTTGCGGATCAAGCCCCAAGGTCGGTTCGTCCAGAAAAAGAACTTCCGGATAATGGATAAGCCCCCGCGCGATTTCCAGCCTCCGCTTCATTCCTCCGGAAAAAGTTTTGATGATGCTCTTCTTTTTATCCCACAAATCAACCAGCCGCAAAACTTCTTCCATTCTTTTCTTATATTCTTTTGCTGGCACATGATAAAGTTTCGCGTGGAAACGGAGATTTTCCTCCGCGGTTAGCTGATCGTCAAGGGAAGAGTCTTGGAAGACAAGTCCGATGGATTTCCGCACCTCGTTTTTTTGCGTCAGGATATTAAAATTATTGACAAAAGCTTCGCCGCTCGTCGGCGTCAGGATAGTTGAAAGCATGCTGATCGTGGTTGATTTGCCGGCGCCGTTCGGTCCCAGAAAGCCAAAAATTTCGCCGCTTTTCACTTCAAAAGAGATGCCGTCAACGGCGGCAATTCCATTAAATTTCTTGGAGAGATTTTTTATTTCTATAATGTTCATAAAAAATATTTTTATTTAAAAAATAATTCGTTGATTTGTTTTGCGACATCTTTCGCTTTCCAGTTTTTCCCGCCTTCCAAGATCTCTCCAAGAACAAAAGTATTAAGCATTCCGATTAAAAGATATGTGGCGACCTTGCTGTTTATCATATTTTTCTTTTTAAAAGCGAGAAATTCCCTGACGGTAGGCTCCAACTGATTGGCGATTTCCATCTTTGTCTTGGCGATAAAATAAATAATGTTATTATCGTCTTTGGACAATTCCCGCATTGTAAGCTTCGCGAGGCCTTTTCTTTTCAAAGAGAAATCAATATAAGTCGTTATAGTTTTGCAAAATTTTTTTTGAATATTCAAGTCTTCATCCGATATTTTTTTGATAGTTTCGGAAAATTCTCTAAAAGCGTTTTCCAAAACCTTGAGATAGAGATCTTCTTTGCTTGAGAAGTGATAATATAAAGCCGCTTTGGTAATCTCCAAAGAATCGGCGATGTCTGCCATTGAAACTCCCAAATAGCCGAATCGCGCGAAAAGTTTTTCGGCGGAGTCAATGATTAAATCTTTAGTCGGTATGACTTTTGAATTTTGAGAAACAGCCATGATAAAAATTTAAAGATTAGATAACGGGTTAACGAATTGAGACGGAAAAACCAAAAGAAATTTGAATAAGGCGTCCGGCAGGTTTAATTTACTTACCGTTCGGTAAGCAACTGTGGATAAGTATATCTCAAATAAAAAGCTTGTCAAATATTATAAGTTAAAAGTTTGTAAAGTTATAAAGTTGGTTCTTCCGACATTTCTATGGGTAAGAGATATGAAATTAAGAAAATATTTTC
>CAYPQL010000016.1:2930-25695 GCA_964412905.1 uncultured Candidatus Saccharibacteria bacterium | reverse complement strand
GGTTACAAATTACCAATTATTATTTACCAATCACAAATCTCAAAGAATTGAGATGACAAGCTGCAACAAAGAATAGGAGAGGAGCGCGATGGCAAGACCGATCACGGCTCCGGTTAGAATTTTTTTTGAAGTGGTTATTTTTTCCTCATTCCCCATGGAAGTCATATACATCACTCCCGAGATAATAATCAGAAGCAGCGCCACCGAGCCGATAAGCCCTAAAATATATCCAATCATCGTTTCGCCGGCTTGAAATATATCATCTACTGTTCCTTCCAGAGTATTGCAGAAAAACCAAGCATCCGGATCACAGACGGGAGGAACATAGTCGGCGCATCCGCTTGTGTCAAAAACGCAACTTGAACATGCTAAAATTCCTCCCACAAAACCAAAATCCGCGCAAGTCTTTCCGTCTAAATCCGTCCCATCACATTCTTCTCCCGCATCTTTTACATTATCGTCATCACAGATGGCGGCAATATTACAGTTAGAAGCATTTTTGCAAGTTGTTTCGTTTCCATAATAATTACTCACCGCGCAGCAATAATCACCATTTGCGCTTACCAGTTGCGCTCCGCACATACATGGTTGATTAGAAACAGCGCCTCCGCAAGAAGTCTGAGCGCAAGCAGGAGTGCCCCCGCCGGCAATAACGCAAGTATTGCCTACACATGTAGCCGGAGCCGTACAGTCGGCATTATTAATACAATCCACCACTTCCACCGTGTCAAAACAAGGAGAATTATAATTACATGATGTGCTATCTGGATTAATAGTTACCCGATAAGTTCCGAAGCCATAGCTACCTGTATTTGTACCCGTGTCATAATTTGTACATCTAAAACCGCCTAGATTGCCACAGCTTGTCATTGGTAATAATGGAAGTCCAAAAGTACTGGGACTAATTTCCATATCGCGCGCTATATTGCTTATAGGATATCTATAAACACACACCTCTCCTGTTTCACTACCATCTGTTGTAATATTGAGTTTATAATTATCCTCATTAGATATTTTAGCGCTCGTAAATTCCACTTTATAATTTGAAGGACAGGCTAAAGCTCCAATAACATAATCTACTGAAACAGAGCTTTTCTTTGCGGAGTCGGCAGAATCTTCCGCAATAACGCTAATAACATAAATGCCATCGTTTTCCGGACTCTTAGATTTGACAGTTAAAGTAGCTGTTTCGCTGCCACCGGGAGAAAGAGAAGCTGTGAAAATTTTGTCCAGTGAAATCGTAGGCCATCCGATTGGTCCGCTCGCGGTTAACTTAAAAGTCCTGTCGCTGCAACCTGTTTCGTCATTGTTTTTTATAGTGATCGTGTAAGTTTCAGAATCGCCCGCCGAAGCGCTTCGAGTTGTCGGACTCGCGGTAATTTGCGGATTAGTGCCGCAAGCCGCCGTCGCCGCGCACTGGCCACTTGAATTGCAAGTTTTTCCCGTATCGCAAGCATAATCTTCAATATGCTCATCGCACAAATCGCTGACTCCATCTCCACAACCCAATTCGAACTCATTATCGCCATCCCCAGTGCAAGAACTTGCATTAATGCTAAGCGAAGAAGTGGTGCCGCATACACTTGTTTCTATACCAGTACCCCCACAATTACCTATGCATTTATGTTCATTTGCATCCCATAGTCCACTAACTTCTAAAACAGCTGTGCCTGAAAGTACTCTTACTACACACACATCACCATCTACAAGCCCTATTCCTATTGCTGCATTTCCTGGACTATTGCTGTCAGGGCATGCTCCAGTTCTGCATTTCCGTGTTTTTGGATCAGAAATAGACTCCCAATAACAACCCCCCGTTCCAGTAAACGCCGGAATCCCGCTCTCAACCTTTTTATTTGGACCATTAACAGTGCATGTGCTTGTTTTACCACTACAAAAAGGCCATCCACAATCTTCTGCGTTTGACTCACAATCTCCCATTCCACCGTTTGAATTATCAACATCGTCTACCGTACAATAAATTTCATCCTCTGCATAGACTTTTGATAACCCTAAATTAAAAAATACAAAATTCAGCGTTATAGATATTATAAAAATCAGAAAGGCAAAATTCAGATTTTTATTTTTTTTATTAGAATGTTGCATATTGTTAAGTTAATTTTTTATATTGTTATGTTATTATTTTACCATTTTTTAGGAAAAATACAACAGACTGTATTTGTATATTATCTTAATAAACCCATTAGTTTTTTCTATTTGTATTTTACCACTTTTCTGAAAAATTACCAAATTTGTTTAATAAAGAAATGGGAATAAAAAAAAGGAGCCAAAAGGCATCCTATTTAGAGATAGAGAAATTCAATGCTCCATCTCTCTATTTTCTTATTTATTGGCAGGACATCATTTTTGTCCATACGGATCGCCTTAGGGAGATTGCGATCCATTGTCAGTACCGTTCCGTCAGCAGCTAACAATTTGAGTCTATATTTTTGCACCCAATATTGAGAACCGAAATCAACGATCCTTAGTTCATACCTATTGTTTCTTTCAATGACCGTTGCGACAGCCATCACTGGATAATAATGTGCTCTGATCTCAGCTCCTGTTCCGATAGGATTGCTTATTTCAAGCAATTCCTGTGGAGTGGCTTTGTGAGAACTTACAATATAATCATTGTAGTTCTCTATTGCAACAAAAGCAACAAATACAATTATTGCTGCAAAGATCATTCCAAAAAATTTTGCTGCATCTGATTTAATAAAGCTTCTTTTTGGATTTATTGCAGTCACAATTACTTTTCTTCTAAAGAACATTCTTGTTTTGTTTACTGTCATAGAACCTCCATATATACTACTAACACTATAACTGAAAATATAAACTTGTCAAGCGCCTGATCTTCGCTGGTATTTTTTTGATAGTCCTAAATAACCAAACTCCTCCAAAACAAAACCAACACCCCGCCCCTACAACCCCTCCGTCTTCATCTTCCACCACTCTGTATTTTTTTCATAAACATTCGCCAATTTCAATATCATCTTTTCTTCAAAAGCTTTTCCGATGATTTGCATTCCGATCGGCAAGTTTTTGTCTCCATCTTTTGGCTTGGCAAATCCGCAGGGGATGGAAACGGCGGGAAGGCCGGCGAGGCTTGCGGCGGTTGAAAATATGTCTTCCATATACATTTCCAGGGGATTGTCGCTGTGCTCGCCTATTTTGAAGGCGACGCTCGGACATGTTGGCGTTATTATAATATCAATTTTTTCAAAAGCATCGTCAAAATCTTTTTTTATAAGAGATCTGACTTTTTGCGCTTGCAAATAATACGCGTCATAATACCCGCTGCTTAAAGCGTAAGTCCCCAGCATTATTCTTCGCTTCGCCTCGCTTCCAAATCCTTTTCCTTTAGACTTGAAATATACCTCGGCTAAATTTTTAATTTCAACATCGTTATCATTAATCGCGGAATAGCCGAATCTTATTCCGTCAAATCGCGCCAAGTTGGAACTTACCTCGGAAGGCGTGATTATATAATAAACTGACACCGCGTATTTTGTGTGAGGAAGACTGATTGGAATTATTTCCGCGCCCAGTTCTTTCAGTTTTTTAATGGCGTTTTGGACAGCGCTTTTTATTTCACTGTTCAATTCTTCAATAAAATATTCTTTCGGAACCCCGATTTTCAAGCCTTTTATGTTTTCATCTTTTAAATAATCTTTATAATCATCAACTTTTTTATCCGACGAAGTTGCGTCTTTTTTATCTTTGCCCGCAATGCTTTCCAGTATTATCGCGGCATCAAGAACATTCTTTGCCATTATGCTCGGGCAGTCGGTGGAGCTAGTCATGGAAATTAAACCATATCTTGAAACTCTGCCGTAGGTCGGCTTCAGTCCGACTAAGTTGCAAAAAGATGCGGGCTGTCTGATTGATCCGCCCGTATCTGTTCCAATTGAATATAGGCATTGACCAGAAGAAACGGAAGAAGCGCTTCCTCCAGACGAACCGCCAGGAACTCTTTCCAAATCCCAAGGATTATGGCTTGTAAAAAAATCAGAATTTTCAGTTGAAGCTCCGTGCGCAAATGCGTCGCAATTCACTTTTCCCAGCATTACCATTCCCGCTTTCTTAAGATTAGAAATCAATGTCGCGTCATAAGGCGGAATATAATTTTTCAAAATATTGGAAGCGGCAGTCGTAAGAACGGCTTTCGTTAAAATTATATCTTTAATAGAGCAAGGAATTCCAAGCAAAAAATTATCATTATCTTCTCCAGCTTTTATTTTTTTATCCGCCTCTTTCGCCTGTTCTATCGCCATATCTTTCGTAACCGTTATAAAAGACTTGATTTTATCATCAGTCTTTTCAATCCTCTCCAAACAAGCCTCCGTTAATTCCAAGGAAGAAAATTCTTTTTCCCGCAACCCCTCGCTCGCCTCGATTATGTTTAGTTCGTTTAGATTCATAAAAATATAAATGACTTATAAAATAGCAATGGTTGGTTCGACAGGCTCACCATGACATTCAAACAACATGTCATTCTTATATAATATTCCTATATAATGTCATCCTGAGCTTGTCGAAGGATTGTCAAAGGATAATTATTAACAAACTTTGGTAGCGCGATTCTGACGATCGTCAAAATCACACTACCTTTTTTATTATTGGTTCAATGTCTCCGACTTGAACCTTCCGTTTCTGTTTTTGTATAATTTCAGTTTTAAAGAAATGCTTGATTTTGGTCAGAGACGCTGAATTAACGCAGATTAATATTTTTTATTTTATTTCAAATCCTCCAGTCACCCAATCAAACTCACCTTGCCAATTTCTGCCAGAACAGCTCCATCCCGGACTTTTTGGATAAGGATTGGAAGTTGATTCCATATCTCTTACACCAAGAACAAAATAAGCTCCGCGGCTCGGATCGCAACCATATTCACCGGCATTGTAACGATAATAGCTATAACCATAACATCCGGTGCCGGATCCGCCAAGGGAATCCATAGGCACTTTTGGAAGAAGATAACTGCTGGAAGAGGTAAGAGCTCCAATAAAAGGATCAGTTCCGCAAGGACCTTGATCCCATCCATCACAACACGCATCGGCGGAAATACTAGGATATCTCCCGTTTGCAAAAAGATATTCTTGCAAAGACATCTGAATAGTTCTCATATCATTAATTCTTATAATATCCCTCGCTTTTTTTCTTGCGCTATTCAGCGACACCAAAGTAACACTCGCCAAAACTCCGATGATGGAGATGACGACAAGAAGCTCTATAAGGGTGAAGCCTTTTTGAAAATAGGATTTTTTCATAGCGATTGAGTTTAGAAATTATAAAAATATTTGAAATTCCTTGGATATAAAATATGCAAATCGGCTAAAGCAATAAAAACATTTAGTAGCGTGATTCTAACGATCGTCAAAATCGCACTACCTTTCTATATTTCTATTTCTTCTATCAAAAATAATTTCACATAGGGATCATCGGAGTCCTTACGAAAGTAAGGATGTGGGCCCAAGGCTCATCAGCCTTGGGCTGAAAGTTTTATAAGATTAGCGAACTTCAAAATAATTGCGATATTTCCATCCTGACTTTCGTCAGGGCTCCGTGACATTGAAATTCACTATGCTTTGAAATATACAAACTAACCAAAATTATAAATAAACATTTGGTAGCGTGATTCTGACGATCGTCAGAATCACGCTACCTTTTTGCCTCGTATTTTGTTAATCGTAAATCTTAAATCCTGAAAATATTTACGGATTATTCGGGCTCATCTCGCTTCCAACATTTTCCGCGGGAGTCATTATATTTTCATTGTTATTAACCGTTCTGTTGCCATAAAAATAATAACCCAAAACCAAAAACATTATTAAGAAATTGACGAGAACAATAATAACATTTCTTCTTTTCTTTTTCTCATCAGCGGAAAAATCGCTTCCGGACAATGCGTCGGTTATCGCCGACAAATAATAGCCCAGCGAGCGGCGTTGTTTTTGAAGTTTATCAAAAGAATTTTGCGCGGATTCCTTAGCCGGCTCGCCGCTGGATTTCTCCGCGGCTTCCTTGGAGAAATCAAACTCGCTCAAATTAATAACCTCCTCTTCCTCTTTTTTTTTCATTTGTTCGTTTTCCATTTTTTTAGAGTTAATGAATTATTTTCCTTCGCAATAAATACCCAATTACAAATTACAAATTACTATCTCACCTGCCTCACTTTTATATATCCGTCTTTCTCTTGCGGGAAATTTTTAATTATTATTTCCCTCGCATCTTCATCGCAATTTTCTATAATATCGTCTCGCAAAACATTAACAAGCCCCGTCACTTGCGAGACGGGTTTAATGTTTTTTGTATCCACTTCCCCAAGCTGTTTCACATATCCCAAAACATCCGACAGCTCGCCGGAAAATTTTCTTTTCTCTTCTTCGGTCAACTCAGTCCTCGCCAGCTCCGCGATATGCTCAACTTCTTCGCATGTTATTTTATTATCACCTGGCATTTTTATGTTTATTTAGCGACTTAAAGATCATTTATTATATTTGTCATTTCGAACGCCTCGTGAGAAATCTAAACACTATAAAAATATCTAAAGTTTATAGATTTCTCGCTGATGCTCGAAATGACAATCACAAAAATAATACGAGTTCAATAACAAATATATTATAGCATTTTTAACGAGAGGCACAAACAAAATTATATTAACATTTTAACATTTTAACAATACGGCAATGCGGCAATTTAACAATTTATTCCACCATCTTCAAAAATTCCTCCTCGCTTAAAATCTTAACTCCCAATTTTTTCGCTTTTTCAAATTTGCTTCCGGGGCTTGATCCGACAATTAGATAACTTGTATTTTTAGAAATTGATGAATGAACATCTCCTCCCAAATTTCTGACTTTGTCTTTCGCGCCGTCTCGGCTCATAGATTGAAGTGATCCTGTGACAATAAAAGACAATCCGTTTAATTTCCTGGACAGCTTCGCCTCGCTTTTAATTTTTATTCCAGTTTCGAATAAATCGTCAATTAATTTTAGATTATTGGCGTCGTGAAAATAGTTATAAACGCTTTCGGCCACTTTCGGGCCAACGCCGTCGCCGGCTTCCAATTTTTCTTTGGAAATATCTTTAAATTTATCAAGAGATCCAAACTTCCTGCTTAGATCCAAAGCCATCTCCTCGCCGATATGCCTGATCCCCAAAGCGTAAATAAATCTGCCCAGCGTTATATTTTTGCTTTTTTCAATCGCTTCAATCAGATTGTCGGCCGATTTTTCCGCAAACCTTTCCAGAAGTTCCAAGTCCCCTTTTTTTAATTTGAAGATATCCGCAAAATCGGAAACAAGCCCTTTATCCGCCAATAGCTTGATTTTATTCGGGCCGAACCCTTCTATGTCAAAAGCTTTTTTGCTTACAAAATGAGCCAGCTTGCGAAGCTCCATGGCAAAACAATTTTTATTCGGACAATAAGACGCCACTTCTCCTTCTGACCTAAAAACTTCCGTTCCGCAATAAGGGCATTTCTTGGGCATTATAAATTTTTTTTCTTTGCCAATCCTAAGCCCTTTCACAACGCTCACCACTTCGGGAATTATGTCCCCCGCTTTTTGGATTATCACAGTGTCGCCGATTCTTGCGTCAAGCCGATTTATTTCATCCATATTATGGAGGGTCGCCCGCGAAACCGTTGAGCCGGCCACTTTCACCGGCCGTAAATGCGCCACGGGGGTCAGTGCTCCCGTTCTTCCGATTTGAATTTTTATGTCTTCTATGATAGTCGTTGTCTGCTCGGCGGGAAATTTATAAGCTATCGCCCATCGCGGAGCTTTGCCCGTATGGCCTATTTTCTCTTGAAAATCCCGCCTGTTCACTTTGACGACAATTCCGTCAATCCAATAATCTTCTTTATTTTTATGCTTGCGCCAATAGTCCCAATACGCGAAAATTTCCTCCGCATTTTGACAATGTTTATAAAATTTATTGACTTTAAATCCCAGATCCTTGAGAAGCTCTAATTCTTCAGTTTGAGTTTTTGGCAATTCAAAAACCTCTCTTGATAGCCCCTCTGACAAGAGCCTGCCCTGAGCGAGAGCCGAATGGGGGGGTTGGGGGGTTTTTATCCACGACAAATCATATATAAAACAATCCAATTTTCTCTCTTTCACGATCTGCGGATTAAGCTGCCTTATGGCTCCGGCGGCGGCATTTCTCGGATTGGCGAAAAGCGGCTCTCCTTTTTTCTGCCGCTCTTTATTCAGTTTTTCAAAAACGGTTTTGGACATAAACACTTCGCCCTCAACTATCATACTGATATTTTTATCAAGTTTCAAAGGAATGCTTTCTATGGTTTTCAGATTCTGCGTCACATCCTCGCCAACTTTCCCGTCCCCTCTCGTCGCTCCGGTTTTCAAAATCCCGTTTTCATAAGTAAGCGCTATATGCAGCCCGTCAATTTTGAGTTCGCAATTATAATCCAAATTTAATTTATTATCCTCACCGGCTCCCGCAAGAATTTTCTTAATCCTTTTTTCAAAATCAATAATCTCTTCTTTTTCAAAAGCGTCATTAAAAGACCATTGCGGGACTTTGTGCTTTATCTTTTCAAATTTATCAAGCGGCTTCCCCCCAATTCTCTGCGTGGGAGAATCAGCCGTTATAAACTCGGGATTGGACTGCTCCAATTCATAAAGCTCATGCTTCAGCGAATCCAGCGCCGCATCGGAAATCTCCTGCCGATCCAAGACATGATAAAGATAGCGATGGCGGTTTATCTCCTTTTTAAGCTTTTCAATTCTCTCTTTTATTTGTTGTTTATTCATTAGAATAGATTAGAGAATTAACGGATTACGAATTAACGGATTGAATTTGTTAATCCATTAATTCGTTAATTGTGAATTAGTTTCTGTTGAAATAATCTTAATTTTGTCATTGCGAGGAGTTTCTTCGCCATCAGGCGCAGAAACGACGAAGCAATCTCGGATTTATTTATACGGACAAAACGATAAAATGGGAGCAAGAGATTGCTTCGTCGCTTTGATAAGCTCCTCGCAATGACAGGGTTATTATTACTATTTCAACAAGAACTAATTATTTTAATTCATCAATCCAAAATACCATTTTATAATCCTCTCTCCCCAAAACAATCCAACAAATGTTCCGAGGACTAAAAAGGGCCCGAAGGGAATCATGCTTTTCATTTTTTTCTTGCCCGCCAAAATCAAAAGAATTCCGAAGATTGAGCCGATGATAAAAGACAGAAACACAGAGACTATGATCACCGGCCAGCCCAAAATCAGCCCCATAAGAAAAGCCAGCTTCACATCCCCCCCGCCCATGCCTTTGCCTTTGGTCAGAACGACTATGCAGCAAAAAAACGCGCCTGATATAAAAGCAGCCAATAAATGATTTACAAAAACAGAATTGCTTAAATTATAAATTAGAAATTGAGAATTGAGAATTGATTGTCCGCCTTCTGCGGATCCGCCATAGGCGGAAAAATTGAAAATTGAAAATTGAAAATTATTGCTTATAATCATATCATTAAGCAAATTATATCCGAATACAGCCATAATCGCCGGATAAACTATTTTATCCGGAATGATATAGTGCCTTAGATCATAGACAAATATCACTATCAGGGAAGAAACTAAAAAAATAACATAGAGAGTAGAAAGTAGAAAGTAGAAAGTAGCCTCGTTAATTTGGAATTTGGAAATTGGAAATTCATTGAAAATTGAAAATTGTGAATTCAAAATTAATACAAACATTATTCCCGTTGCCAACTCTATAATCGGATATTGCCACGATATTTTCTTCCCGCAATATCTGCACTTTCCGACAAGCAAAACAAAACTTAATAAAGGAACTAAATCGTGCCATGCCAGAATATGCCCGCAGCGCATGCATTTTGACCTGTCGTTTATAATTTTATCTCCGCTCTCCAAGCGAAAAATAACCACATTCAAAAAACTGCCAACCGCCAGACCGAGAAGAAAAATTATGGAGTAAAATAGGAACATGGATAGGAAATTAGAAATTGGAAATTAGGTAACTATTCACTTTCTTCAAGAAAGTGTCATTTCGAACGCCTCGTGAGAAATCTAAATATTATAGAAATATCCAGAGTTTATAGATTTCTCGCTAATCGCTCGAAATGACAGATTTTTAGGGCAAGTGGTTTTTTGGAGTAGCTGAGTAGTTGCGAAATTGGAAACTATTTTGCCGCCCCGCGGGAGTCTCCGCCTCTGACCTTTAATAATACAACTTAGCAATTTAATCTTAATCGCAAGTAATATCACCCGCTCCGGAACATATAAAGTTATATTTCAACTCCCTATACCCGTCCACGCAAACACTCCCGCCTCCGTTCAGAGTTGACGAAAAACAATATCCGGCAACGGCATCCCCGCAAACAAAATTTCCTCCGTTTCTTGAAATCGTATCCTCAATCACTCCGCCCGGAGCAAGCCGCGGATCAGCGCAGATTAAATTATAACTTGCATTATCATCAAAAAGAACTTCCGCGAGCTTTGCGCCTTCCTGAATAGCGCTTTTTATCACCACATCTTTTGCTCTGTTTCTAGCTTCATTCAAACTGACCAAAACAATTGACGCCAAAATTCCGATAATCGAGATGACCACCAAAAGCTCAATTAAAGTAAATCCTTTGTTTTTGTAATTCATAATAAATTTTTAAAAATTAATATAGGCATCATTCCTATGTTTTTTATTATACCAAACAATTAAAAAAGAGTAAATTAAATTTACTCTTTTTTATTAACATGCGCATGTTTATATATAAACATGTTTTGAAACTTTTACGGACATACGGTTGCATTATCCGCAACAGCAGCAGTAGTATTTTTTGATACTCCTGTACTATCAGCACACCAATCAAAAGTGCCGCCACATAAATCAGCATGGATAGCGTATGCGCTAGCCGAAACGCCAATAGTTGAGCCAATATAACCAGTAATGAGAGCATCTCCACTACATGCAGGTGGTTTCATGCTAGCAGAACCAAGCGCGGCGGCTGTTTCACAATTAGCATAAGATCCGTTATTGTTATCATAGCAAATCTCCATTGCATTTCTTAATTGCGATACATCAGATTTGACTTGTGTGTCATATCCTTTCTGCCTCGCGCTGTTCAAAGAAACTAGAACGATGGATGCCAAGATGCCGATGATGGCGATGACAACCAAGAGTTCAATCAAGGTAAAACCCTTTTTATTAAGTTTTATCATTCTTTTCACCTCCCTTCAGAATTAGTATTTAGTATTAAGTATTTAGTATAGAGTATTAAGTATTTTATTTTGCCGGCTCCGCATAACATTGAAACTTCTTAACGATAGCATAGCGAAACTTTTTCCATTATACCACTTTTCCGTTTTGCATGCAAACTTTTTGCCTCTGATTCAAAATTCATCATTCAAAATTCAAAATTCCAATCTCCAATCTATCTCTGCATAATCATTCTCAAGTCATTAGCGTTGGTGGAATATATTTCCGCGTCTTCCATGGAAATTTCTCTGTTTTTTACCAAATCGGCCAGATAACTATTCAAGGAAATCATCCCTTCGTCCGCGCTGGTGTTAATGACAAGATCCAGCTGATGGCTCTTGTTTTCCCTGATCAAATTTCGGACGGCTGAATTGGCAATCATTATTTCCACCGCAGGAATTCTTCCTCCTTCAATTCGGGGAACCAGCCGCTGTGACACGATTCCCAAAAGATTTCCCGCCAGCTGAGCTCTGATTTGACTTTGCTGTCCGGCGGGAAAACTGTCAATAATTCTGTCTATGGTTTGAGAAGCGCTGTTGGTGTGCAGTGTCGCGAAAACAAGATGCCCGGTCTCGGCGGCCGTAATGGCCGTGCCTATTGTTTCGGAATCTCTCATTTCTCCGACAAGAATGACATCCGCATCCTCGCGGAAAACGCTTCTCAAAGCTTTGCCGAAAGAATCGGTATCGGAATGAACTTCTCTTTGATCTATAATGCACTTGTCTTGAGTATAGATATATTCAATAGGATCTTCAATCGTAATAATATGAGCGTATTTTTGGTGGTTTATTCTGTCAATCAAAGCCGCCAACGTGGTTGATTTTCCATGCCCCGAAGGTCCGACAACTAAAACAAATCCTTGCGACGGTTTTGTGAAATCATAAACTCTGCTGGGTATTGAAAGATCTTCCAACGTCCTGATCTCCGTGGTTATAAGTCTGAAAGCGGCGCTGATAAAACCTCTTTGATAAAAAACATTCACCCTAAATCTGATTTTTCCTTCAAACTCATAAGAAAAATCAAGCTCCTTATTCTTTTCAAACTTCCTTATCCTATCCTCTTCCAAAAGAGAATAGATAAGATCTTTTGTTTTCCTGGCGGTTAACATTTCCCTATTCGTCAATGGAACCAATCTCCCGTCTATTCTAAGTGTGGGATAACGGCTGACGGACAAATGAAGATCGGAAGCCCCTTCCTGCGCCGTGTTTATCAAGAGACTGTCCATCTCCTGCTTAGTGTTTATGCTTGTCATAGGTTGGTATTAAGTATTAAGTATTAAGCATTAAGTATTAAGTATTTTTAATATCAAGTATTAAGTCTGCTTAATACTTGATACTAAATACTATATACTATGATTCCCCAGAGTTTCCTTTATTTTCTTTACGACTTCCGAGGGCGTGAAGTGCGCTTTTATTATATAACCGTTGGCGCCAAGTTCAAATCCCCTTTCAATATTTTCTTTTTGGCTTAGGTTCGTCAAGAGAATAACGGGCGTTTTTTCCAGTCTCTTATCTTTCTTTATCATTTTCAAAACGCTGAATCCGTCAATTTGCGGCATAACAATATCAAGAAGAATAATGTCCGGAATTTCTTTTTCCAGAAATTTCATTCCCTCAATTCCATCACTGGCGATGATAGTTTCAAAATTTTCAGATTCAAACTTAATCTTATACATATCGGATATATAAGAGTCATCCTCAATCATTAAAACTTTTATTTTTTTGCCTTCATTCATTTTTTTAGAAATTAGAAATTAGAAATTTGTAATTTGTAATTTGGATATTAATTCCCAATTACTAATTACAAATTACCAGTTACAATATCAATCCTCCGTGGTTCTTAAAACTTCTTCTATCGTAGTCAGTCCTAAAAGAGCTTTCATAATGCCATCCTGCTTCATTGTGATCATTCCTTGTTTTTTTGCTTCTTCGGCTATATCGTTTTCCGAAATCTTGGAAGACATTATTTCTTCCAGCTCCGGCGTCATAGATAAAACTTCATAAATTCCCATTCTTCCCGAGGTTCCCGACTGCTTGCACTCATCGCAGCCTTTTCCGCGAAAAAGTTTGATTTTGCCGCCTAAATCCAAATCTTTTTTTTGATCATCCGGAATTTCTTCCAGCTCTTTTTTGATTAATTCTTCCATTTTCAAAGAAGGCCTGAATTCTTCTTTGCAATACTTGCATATCTTTCTGACCAACCTTTGTCCGATGGCGACATTCAAAGAAGACGAAATAAGGAATGGCTCAATCCCCATGTCAATAAGCCTGGGAATGACGCCAATGGCGTTATTAGTGTGCAAGGTTGATAAAACCAAATGCCCGGTCAGCGCCGCATGCGTTGCCAGCTCCGCGGTTTCCTTGTCTCTGATTTCCCCGACCATGATAATATCGGGGTCCTGGCGCAAAATAGATCTTAGGCCCGAGGAAAAAGAATAACCTATTTCCGGCTGCACCTGGCTTTGGTTTATGCCTGCCATAAAATATTCCACCGGATCTTCCAAAGTTACGATATTCACGCCTTCCTTGTTCAAAATTTTAAGCATAGCGTATAAAGTCGTTGATTTTCCGGATCCGGTCGGACCGGTAACGAGCAAAATTCCAAAAGGTTTGTTTATATTTTCGTTTATAATGCCGAGCCCCTTTTTCCAAATACCCAAACTTTCAAGATTGCCGATATCGGCGGATGTGTCCAAAATTCTCATTACAACCTTCTCGCCATTTACGGTTGGGAATGTAGAGATGCGCAAATCAACGCTTTTCTCGTTCTTTCCATCAATGGAAAGGCTGAATCTGAATCTTCCGTCCTGCGGTTTTCTTGTTTCGTCTATTTTCAAATTTGAAAGAATTTTTATCCTTGAAATCACCGCGGAGCTTATCTTTTTGGGAAGAATCAAGCTGTTGTGCAAAATCCCATCCAACCTGTATCTCACTTTAAGTTCATTTTCGCTGGGCTCAATATGAATATCGCTGGCTCTTCCTTCCACGGCATGGGAAATTATTATGTTAACGATTTTCGCCACGGGGGCTTCGTCGGAAATGCTTTTTACCTCTTTCTTGTTTTTTTTTAAATCTTCTTTTTTTATAATTTGCTGATCAACATTTTCCAGCACGCTCTTAAGCTCTTCCCCGAATTTTCTGAACTGTTTCACGGCGGCATTAAAACTGCTCTTGGAAATAATATATATATTCGCGTTCAAATTCCTTTTCAGGGAAATAAATTTCAAAGCGTCCAAAGCGTCAATGTTGGCGGGATCAACCATGGCGATTTTGATGGCATTATCATTTTTTTCAAACGGCATAAATTGATAAAATAATGCCGCTCTTTCCGGGACTTCTTTCAAGACTTCGGATTTGATTATTTCTTTTCTCAAATCAATATAAGGAATGTTTAAAAGATGCCCTTTGGCCTTGGACACATCTTCTTCGTCCAATATCTTTTTTTTGATTAAAACATCAAAAATATCCAGATTGCTTCCGCCAGCTTCCTTAAAAACTTCATCTACTTGCTCTTTATTCGCCGTTTTTCCGGAAACTAAATAATCTCGGACTTTTTTCAGATATTCTTCATTCTTAATCATTTTAGCATTTTAATATTTTAACAAGAAACGCTATTTCTCAAATCCTCTTAAAGCGAGACCGACTGCTATTCCAAAAAATGGCGCGTTATCTTTTAATTTCCTATCCAAGACTTTATCATACGCGATGTTGTTCCATGGATTTCCAATCTCCGCAGGCGAACCAAGCTCTTTTGAAAAATATTTGATCAAGCCCGAGAAACTCGCCGATCCTCCTGTAAAAATAACTTTTTGAACTTTTCTTTTATTAACGCGAAAATAAGCTTCGTTTATTTTTTTTATTTCCGAGATAATAATACTGGCTACCGGCAGTATTATCTCGCAAATCTTTTCTTGAGAATTCTTATTTTTATTAAAACAATTGTCTATCTTCAGCTTTTCCGCCCTGTTATAATCAATATTGAACCCATGGCTGATAATCCTCGTCATTTCCTCTCCTCCGGCGCCCAAAATGCTATGGCTTCCTGTGACAGAACCGTTTTCAACGACAGTCACGCTTGTGGTTTTATTTCCAATATCCACAATTGTGGAAATTCCATCTTTTTTGCCGACTAAAGATCTTGCCAGAGAAAAAGACTCCGTTTCCAGGGCGCTTAAATTTAAATTTAAAAGTCTTGCGATGTTCATATATTTGCCGGTCGTTTCCTTTGGAATTGCGACTAACAGCGCCTTGATTTTATTCGTCTGCTTTAAACCCGTATGCCGGTTATTTTCCGTTTCTTTGCCAATAACGCTCCAATCAAAAACAACTTCGCTTAAAGATATGGGAACATATTGCCGAGCTTCAAATTGAACGGCTTTGGCAAGCTCCTCTCTTGGAATATCCGGCAAAGTTATAACAGACGAAAAAGCGGAGGATATCGGGACCGACATTATAATATTTTTTGATGTTATTCCCGCTTTTTCTATAATACTTCCGATGTCTTTCGCGATTTTATCATCAGACATTCTTATGTTATTCAGATTTCCGCTATTTCCCAGAATCTCCAAATAATCCCTAGTTTCTATGGAAGCGTAGTTCTCCAGTTTTATGGTTTTTTCTTGCAGCCCCAATTGAACTATTCTTATGCCGGTTGTTCCTATGTCAACTCCCAAAAAACTGGGAGGCGGTTTTTTGAAAAGATTAAATATCATGGGATTAGAATGTGGAAATTAGAATTTAGAATGTGGAAATTAGAATATGGAATGTAAAACAAATTACAAATTACTATTTACCAATTACCAATCCGCTATTCGCTTTTCACTTCAATTTTCATTGAAGTATTTTTTTCTATCTTGGGAAGTTTTACGGTAAGAATTCCATTTTTGATTGACGCCTCAACTCCGTCCGTCTTAATGTCGCAAGGAAGAATAATTGAACGGGAGAAATTTCCCCAGAAACATTCCTGGTAATAATAATCGTCCGGCGCCACATCGTCTGGATTATTTCTTTTTCCTTTGATAGTCACCATATCGCTTGTGATAGAAACATCCAAATCTTCAGGCCTGACTCCGCCAATAATGGATTTGATAACTATAAAATCTTCCGTCTTATAAACATCTACCGTGAGCTGGCCTTCCTCGTCAGCCTTGCTTTCTTCCAAAAGCCATTCTTTATCGGCTTCTTTTTTCTCATAGACATTCTTGTCCGCATCGCGCGAAGGTTTATTTTCGCCCGCGCCTCTCAAAACGTTTTCGCCGGCATTTTCATTATTATTCATTTCATTTTCATCCGCCATATTCACTTCTTTATAATCATCAGAGCCGGAACCGACAATCTTGTCCAAAAATGATCTTTTTTGTTTCGTCATATTTTTATTTTAATTTTATTAAACCCTCTATAAAAAATAATTAAAAATCCCAAATTACAAATTACTATTTGCCAATTACCATTATTATACCATTTTAAAAAATTACAACAAGGACTTTAATTTTTCTTCAAGTTTTTCCAGCTTTTCCCCGCTCTCTTTCAGTTTTTCTTTTTCTTTATTTACTATTTCAGCGGGAGCGTTAGCGACAAATTGCTTGTTGCTTAATTTTGCGCTTATTTGAACGACATATCTTTTTAGTTCTTCTATTTCTTTTTTTGTTTTCTCCGCTTCCCTCTCTTTGTTTATCGAACCTCCGATATTTACATAAACTGATACTACATAATCAAATTGAATCCAGCCCTCCGGTTTCTTGATATCGCTTGTTATTTTTAGATCTTTCAGCCCCGCCAAGCTTTCAATGATATTTATATTTTTTTCTATCGCATCGGCTTCTTCGGGATTTAAACTTCCTGTTGTAATATTTATTATAACTTCCACTTTCTCTTTTAGCGCGATTCCATTCTCGTTTTTAATCGATCTAATGCCTTTTATAATTTCTTGTATTATGCCAAAATTTACGCTTATCTGAGTTGACTCCATTCCATCTTTACCTTCCGGCCATTCTTCAACCATCAGCAACTTTTCTTTCCCCATTTCCTGCCAAATCTGCTCCGTTATAAAAGGTATGAATGGGTGGCATAATTTCAGCAAAGTTTCTAAAACATAAATCAAAACCGCGTCATTTTTTCCTTGAATTTTGGAAATCTCCAAATACCAATCAGCGAATTTATCCCACATAAAAGTTCGAATTCCTTCATCGCTATCAATAGCATACGAAAACTGATAATTCTCCAAAGAATTATTTACGACATATTTCAAATTTTCCAAATGCTCCAAAATCCACTTGTCAGCTAGAGTTAATTTCCCAGTTTCCAATTTCCCAGTTTCCAATTTCAAATTACAAATTACAAACCTCGAAACATTCCAAAGCTTATTCACAAAATTCCGATACCCCTCTATCTTCTCTTCATAAATCCTCAAGTCATTCCCGGGGCTTGATCCGACGATCATGCTTAATCGCAATGCGTCTGTTCCGTATTTTTCAATCATTTCCACGGGATCAATGCCATTGCCCAAAGATTTGCTCATTTTTCTCCCCTGTTTATCGCGCACCATTCCATGCAGATAAACATTTTCAAACGGAACTTCGCCAAGTGTATATGTCGTCATTAAAATCATCCTCGCCACCCAAAAAAACAAAATATCATACCCCGTCTCCATCACGCTCGTCGGATGAAACTTTTTCAAATCCGGACTATTCGCCACCCACTCTTCAAATGTTTTATATTTCCTATGCTCTTGATTTAATAAAGTCGAAAAAGTCCACAACCCGGAAGAAAACCAAGTGTCCAGAGTATCCGAATCTTGGCTCCACCCATCGCCTTTCGGCGCCTCAACGCCAACATACACTTCTTCGTTTTTCAAATCTTGACTTTCAACTTTATGAACTTTACAAACTTTTAACTTATAATATACCGGTATTCTATGCCCAAACCACAACTGCCTTGAAACACACCAATCATGCAAATTCTCCATCCAATTAAAATATGTTTTTTCAAATCTTTCGGGAATAATTTTTATATCCTTATTTCTCACAACTTCCAACGCAACATCTTTTAAAGATTTATTTTGAAAATATTCATTGCCTTCAATCGTAATTTTCTTATCAACCGCGACAAACCACTGCTTTGACGGCAAAGGCTCAATCGGCGTATCGCAGCGATAGCAGATGCTCAGACTTTGATCAACCTCCTCAACTTTTTCAATTAAATTATTTTTTTCAAGATATTTCACAAATTTTTCCCGCGCTTCCAAAACTGTTAATCCTTCATATTCTTTTCCAGCGTTAGCATTTATTTTACCATCCTCGCCAATTATTTTTATAATCGGCAAATTATTTTTCTGCGCCATCTCCCAATCTATTGCGCTATGCGCAGGCGTTACTCCCAACGCGCCCGTTCCAAAATCCACATCAACTTCCCTGTCCGCGATAATTTTTATTTTATGAACGCCATTTCCCAAATCTATTTCAAAAACCTGTCCAATATATTTTTTATATCTTTCATCTTTCGAATTGACCGCCACAGCCGTATCGCCGAGTTTTGTTTCGGGACGCGTCGTAGCAATTGTAATTGGAAAATCTTTTGAATATTTGAAATAATACAAATTAGCTTTTTGATCTTTATGCTCCACTTCGTCATCCGCCAATGTTGACTCGCACCGCGGACACCAATTTACAATCCTGTCTCCGCGATAAATAAGTCCGTCGTTATACATTTTTACAAAAACTTCTCTTACCGCACGAGATAAACCATCGTCCAATGTGTATCTTTCCCGCGACCAATCGCAAGACGAGCCCATTTTTTTAGTTTGATTCTTAATCGTGCTTCGCGAACTTTCAATATATTCTTCAACTCGCTCCAAAAATTTTTCGCGCCCCAAGTCATATTTTGTCTTACCTTCCTTGGCGATTATCTTTTCCACTTTCGTCTGCGTGGCAATTGCCGCGTGATCCGTCCCCGGAAGCCATAAAGTTTTCTTGCCTTTCATACGATTATAACGAATCATCAAATCTTGATATGCCAGCATTGAAGCATGCCCCAAATGCAAAACCCCCGTCGCGTTCGGCGGCGGCATAGAGATCACAAACCTGTTTTCCTTGTCCTCTTTTTTATCTTTCGGCAAACTTAAATTATCCGGATTAAACATACCGGACTCTTCCCATTTTTTATAAATTTCATCCTCAACCTCCTGCGGATTGTAGGCTTTTGGTATTTCGGGCATTAATTTATTTTTATTTAATTTTAATTGTGAGCTACCCTACTATATTCAGATTAATTCGCAATATGTTTATTCTGCAAAATATCCATCGTTTTTAACAATAACCCTTAATAATTTCATATTATCTAAATCAAATATTGATAAATAATACAAATAATCCCCTCTCTGTATATTTTCACGCAAAATAATTTTTCCACTGACTATGCCGGCAGTCATCGTATTTCCGTCTACAAAAATCAAATCTCTCATAGATTCGAATTTTTTATTATTCAAATCTGTATCCTGTAGATCGTTAAAGGTACTTCTGAATCTCTCTGTTTTTTTGTATTCGTTTAGGTCAAAGTTTTTTCTATTTTTATCCAGCCATTCACTCAAATATTTTTTTGCATCTTTTATTTTTTCATCTATATCAGCTACTTTTTCAAAACTAATAACATCAATTTTGTGCGCATCGTTCTTAGCATCAATATTAGAATATTTTCCAATAATCTTAACCCATTCTGATTGATGAGGATTTATATATACTCTGTTTTCCAAATAATATCGCCGAGAATAAGCGTTTACTCCATCAAAAGATTGCACATAAAACATATTTATAGCGCTTGTATCGGTTATTCGGCCGTAAAATTCCACCGGCTTGTTCAAGAGATCAGCCGATAAAAATTTTGGATCCGCTTTAATCAAAGAATTCCCCTCAGCTATTTCAAATAAAACATTTTCCGCAGTTATAGTGTTTTTTATTAAACCAGTATCTAAATTATTATCCACCGCCGGCGTTCTAAGCTCCTTCTCAAAGAAGCTCGGATCTGCCACTTTAATTTTATCTTTCAAACCCTGCCAATCTTCCGCAGAATATTTTTCCACAGTCAATGGATTGTATCCGTTTTTAATCTCATCAAAATCGCTATAGCCATCGCCGTCCGTGTCGAAATTATTTTTATCAGTTCCAATAATTTCTTCCAAATAATCCGGCAGTCTGTCTTGATCGGAGTCTAGGTTTTTATCAACTTCTTTGCTTTCCATAATTTCCGTATTTTCTTCTGAAGGCAATTTACCGCTATCCTTGTTTAAAACTGAAAAATAAATAAAACCGGCAACAGCCAGAATAATCAAAACTAAAATCAACATCAAAACTTTCTTCTTTGAATTTTTTTTAGAGTTATAAATCATCGACTCGCCCTCGCCGTCCAATTTTATCTCCGCGCCATTTTTATTCACTTGATTATTTTGCTCCATAGTTTTTATTTTAGTTTGTTATAAACTTCTGATAATTTTCATTGTTTACGGTTTCAAATTGAGAGTTGCTATAAGCGCGAAGCCATTCTGCCGGCTTTTTGGATTTTGACTTGCTCCATTTGACTTCATATCCATATAGTTTTCCTTCTCGCTCTTCAATCAAATCTATTTCTTGCTGATCATAAGTCCGCCAAAAATAAAAATTTGCCGTTCGCGCAAAAATATTGGCCGCTTTTATTTTTTCCATAATAAACCAGTTTTCAAACAATTCTCCTGTGTCGGATCTTAATTTAAGCGGATTAAAATTTCTAATCAAAGCATTTCTCAATCCGACATCAAAAAAATAATATTTGGAAGTTTTGGAAATTTCCTTGCGCAAGTTGCGGCTAAATCCCCGCAAATTCATCAAGACGAACATTTTTTCCAAAACATCCAGATAATTTTCCACCGCTTTTTGGCTGATGGATAAATTTTGCGCCAGCTCGGAAATCTTTACTTCCTTGCCAATCTGCAAAGCCAGCAATGTCAAAAGGTCTATAATTTTTTTGGGCTTTCTCACCCCGGAAAAAGACAGAATGTCTTTGTAAAGATAATTATTCAGATATTCATACAAATAATTTTCTTTGTCCTGATTGCCAATTAATTCGTGAACCTTAGGATACATTCCATACCGCAACATTTCTTCCAAGGCCGTTTCGCCTGAAATTTTTCCATATCTATCCGCCACTTCCGAATAAGCCAAAGGATAAAGCCAAAAAGTTTTGGTCCTGCCGGTCAACGGTTCGCTTAATTTATTGGACAAGTCAAGCGAGGCGGATCCGGAAGTTATAATTTTGACCGATAAATTGTCAAAAATCAATTTCAGCGACAAACCGATATTTTCAATTTTTTGCGCTTCGTCAATCACTAGAATATTTCCTTTTATGGCTTTTTTCAAAGATTCCAGTTCATGTTTGGAAAATATATTTTGCGCGTAAAGATCGTCTCCGGTAAAATACTCAAAATCTTCTTTTCCTCCTTTGGCGGATCTAGATATTTCTGCTAAAATATGCTTTATCAGAGTCGTTTTTCCAGCTTGTCTTGGGCCATAAATAATAATAACCCGCCTTTCGCCGTTTATCGCCTCCTTAATTTTTTCACTAATTGCTCTATTTATCATAAGTGTAGTTATACTAATTCACTATAATTGGTTATACTACAAGTATACTAATTATACTAAATTATGTCAACTTTATCGCCTATTTCCCATCTCTTATAAATTTTATCCTCAACCTCCTGCGGATTGTAGGCTTTTGATATTTCGGGCATAAAATTATTTAACATTACAATCTTTAAATTGAGCTACAAAAGGAATTAAATTCTTTTTTACTTTTTCATTTATTTCTTCTATGCCTTTCAAGTTAGCAACTTCTTCTTTTGTTAAAGAAAAAAGTGTAAAAGCAGTCATTGCCATTTTAACAGTTTTTCCATTAGTCCAAATAAAATCTAATCCTAAATTTTCATCTTTATTTACGAGATCACCCTTAAAAACACAAACACCGGCGATATTTCCAATGCTACATGATTCTCCGCCGTTTTTTAATAAATCGCTAATGCGAACTTTCACCTCTCCTTCATTTTCAAGATCAAAAAATAATCCATTAATAATATTAAAATTGCTAAGATAATAACTAAAAAATAATCCTTGTCCTGTTACCTTTGTTTTATCTTTTTCGTCATACAAAGGAATATTTTCTACTATTTGCTTACTATACTCTCCTATTTTTTCCGGATACTCGCATTTTTTTGCGACAACAGGGGCGCTGCTAGGTGTAGAAATCTGCGAAACCGCTGGCACTCCAAATTCTCTCTCATAAAAATCCCTATCCTCCCCTTTTATTACATCCCTCACATTCCCCCACTCATCCTCCGTATATTTTTCAGAAGTCAGCGGGCTGTATCCGTTTTTGATTTCCGCTAAATCGTCATAACCGTCGCCGTCCGTGTCGGGATTATTGGCGTCGGTTCCGAGAATATTCTCCAAATAATCCGGCAGTCTGTCTTGATCGGAGTCTAGGTTTTTATCAACTTCTT
>CAYPQL010000016.1:0-2830 GCA_964412905.1 uncultured Candidatus Saccharibacteria bacterium | reverse complement strand
TCCGCGCCATTTTTATTCACTTGATTATTTTGCTCCATAGTTTTTATTTTAGTTTATTAAAAAATCCGCCAGCTTCCCCTGCAACTTTATCTTAACACAAATTCCGTTTTTCTCTTTTCCGGTTCTCCGAAAATTATTTTTTCTATATTAAAAGTTCCGCGCTTTTCTATTTCAAAATATCCGCTAATGGCCAACTCCATAAAAATTCCTTCTTCCAGCCAATCAAAGATCCACTCATTGGCATATTTGGGATTTTCTTGTTCAATGCCGGCACCCATAGACGAAAGCCATTCTTTATTGAATTTTTCTTGAGATCCTATGGGAGGAGCGATGATTATAGGCATTCCCAATCCAGCATAAAAACTCAGTTCGCTGGGCTTGGTCCAAAGAATATCCGTTTTTCTTAATACATTATTAAATTTTTTAAAATATTCTTCTTTATTGGCCCCAAAAATTATTTCTATTCCCCGTCCTATCTCTCCGCCCAGCCCCAAATTTTTTATATTTCTTTCAAAAAAAAGATTTACATCATTATGAATTCCGGCTATCAAATTTATACGAATTTTTTTGCCGATGATTTTCTCTGCCAAGCTTTTTACTATAGTAATTCCCAAATCCCTTTGAGCTCCTGCTCCCCCGACAGCAAAAGTTAAAGATAATATTTTTTTACCTGTGCTAAAAAATAGCTCTTTCTGATTTAATTCTTTAGTAAGGCTTTCTTTATATTTTTCAATATGCTTATGTTTCGGATCAAGATTTGCAAGGCGCGCGCCAAAATCTTCTTTTAGAATATTTAAATTTTCGTCTCCTAAATTTTCAATCGGCAAAGGAAATCCGCTTAAAAAAATCTTGTCTTCCGGCACGCCGTATAATTTCAATCTCTCCGCGACCCTGTGATTCGGCGCCAGATATTTTATTTTACTCAAATTCGGTTCATAAGGCGCCCAAGCGCGGCTGACATCGGCATCACAGACTAATAAATAAATATCCGGGGAAAATCCGTGAATTTCCGCCATATAGGCCGGAACAAAAAAAGTGGAGATTAAGGGAATATTTTTCTTTTTTATTTTTTCCACGAAGTGCTTCCCCCATCCCTTTTTTATGAGGAGAATCGAGCTTAAAAGCTGAAGATTTGATTTTGACAAATCTCTTTTCGGATAAAATTTCGGGATAGCTTGAAATCTGTCGAACAAATCAAAAGCGTATTTTCCCAAAATCGGAAAATTTTTGAAGCGGGAAATAAAATTATAAAACTTCCGGCTTTGGCGCCAAATCTTTACATCTTCCTCCGGAATGCCTTCATAAGCATCGGCGTTTATAACCTCTCCGCCCCAAGCCAAATGCTTTAACGGATAAGCCGCCCTCTGGTGCCCGTATCCCATATCAACCGCCACAACCCACGCTTTATTATTTTTTTGTTTTTCCATATTGTGAAGCTTAATATGACTTTTTTCTTGGTTTGTTCTTGCCATTGCCTGAATGGATAATAAAGCTGGCGAATAATAACATTTGTTGCGCTAAAATTTTTTGCCTCTATTAAAACTATCTGCTCTTTGCCTTCATAGCCCGCATCAACCTCCGTCTGAACGCTCGATACATCAATCTGTTGTTTACCAACAAAAAACTCTAATTCCGGCGTATATTTTCTGCCCCTTATAGTCAATACAAGAGACGGATCGTTTGTAAATGTTCTAATTAAGCTCGTGGCATAGGCATAATCCAAATGCTGCATTTCTGAATTTCCAATTTTTGATGTATCGGGAACAAAATCAAGCTTTAAAAATATTAAGCATTTTTAAAGTTTTATATTTGTAAATTTCAATAATTTCATCATTGTTCCATACATTCAAAGTTTTTCCATTCCAATCCAATAAATCAAATGTTTCACAAGTCGTTTTAAAATAAGAATATATTTTATCATATTCTAATTGAATTTCCTGATAATTCATAGCTTTATGTTAATCGATAGTTTCCTTGTCCTGTAAATTTAAGATAATTTTTGTCTCTTAAAAATTGTAATTGCTGCCTAATTTTATCTTTTACATGTTTATTTTCAGGATGTCTTTGACTTAAAATGTTTTCAAAATCATAGACTTCACTAAGCGTAAATTCTTTTTTATTTATTTTATCAATACAACTCATCACATCCAAAATCCAACCCCTTAAATCTGATTTTTTGGTTTCCCTTAAAAATAAAGTTCTATTCCAGTTTTTCAAAACATTTTCTTTATTCTCAGGATTTCCATTTTTTATATAAAATATTTTACCGCTTTTCGGTATCAACATTAAATCTATGCTACACATTATATAATTCGGCCTGTTTGGTATCCCTTAATTTCTTTTAATAATAATTTCTGATGTAAAAAAATGTTTAGGAATAACTATAAAATTTTGAACTTCATAATCTAAATTATAATTCAAAAAGAAAAAACTGGGGTTATTGGTACTATTCAATCTTTCAATCATCGTTTTATAAGCACCATTAGGAACTCTATTGCCCATATTATCTTTCTTGCTTTTCAATTCATAATCTTCACGACAATTTGCACAGAAAAAATCAGCAACAGACTTATTATTTTTATGCTTATTTAAATCTATATGCCCACAATTAGGACAATATATTTGTTTATTAACCCGAGATTCTGATAAAGTTTTTGCTTTTTGAGATTGGCTTGTATATTTATCAGCTAATTTTATGTCAAAAGATAAATTCATATATGAAACTCAAAATCTTTTTTCAATCCATTGCTTAAATCCCAATCAGCTTTTTTTACGCTTACCATTTTTCCGTTTTGGCAGCTGAATGTTCCTGATGATAAAAAATAAGGCG
>CAYPQL010000015.1:0-26113 GCA_964412905.1 uncultured Candidatus Saccharibacteria bacterium | reverse complement strand
TACTGATATTATTGGTTTATTATTAAGTGATGAAGAAGAAATAATATCTATTGTCGCGAGCTTGGAAAAATTATCCGAGCATCCTTTAGCAGAGGCAATAGTCAAGTATGCAGAAGAAGAATCTATCTCACTCGCTGAAGTGAATAATTTTAAAGCCATTCCCGGCCATGGCGTTGAAGGTGTTATTGATAATCAGAAATACTTTTTTGGCAATCGCAAATTAATTACCGATATTGCAGGTTTGGATGCGAGCAAAGCAGAACGCAAAATCTGCAAGTTAGAAGAAGGCGGAAAAACAACGATGATATTGGCTTCAGATAAAGAAGTGTTGGGGTTAATCGCGGTTGCCGATACTCTGAAAGATAATACTATAGAAGCTGTGCAACAATTACAGAAGCAGGGCATTGAAGTGTATATGATAACAGGCGACAACCAAAGAACAGCCACGGCTATTGCCAAACAAATTGGGATTAAAAATGTGTTAGCAGAGGTATTGCCCGAAGATAAGGCTAATGAAGTAAAAAAATTGCAGGGCACGGGAATTAAGGTGGCGATGGTTGGCGATGGCATCAATGACGCGCCGGCATTGGCTCAAGCGGATTTAGGAATTGCCATGGGCGGAGGCACAGATGTGGCCATGGAAACAGGCGGAATTGTAATAATTAAAAATGATTTGCGCGATATTTTAACCGCCATAAAATTAAGCCGCGAAACAATGGGCAAGATTAAACAAAACATGTTTTTCGCTTTATTCTACAATGTCATGGGAATTCCAATTGCCGCGCGCATTTTTGCTGGATTAGGGTTAATCCTCAAACCAGAATTAGCAGGTTTGGCCATGGCTTTAAGTTCAATTTCAGTTGTCAGCAATTCATTGCTATTGCGTCGTTTCCATCCGCAAAAAAGAAATTATATTTCTTTAATTGCGCCGGTCATTATGGTTATAATCTTTACTTTCGGTTTCTTGGAGTTTGCTAGGCTGAGTGCCGGTATGGAAAATGATGACCTGAAGACGGCAGTGTCAGTTGAAAACGCATCAACCTTGAATACTTTTATCGCTGGCGGTCAGACTAAGATCAATTTTGTCGAAGGTAATCCTAAATTATTTTTAGGCGCCGACAGTCTGCCGGGTCTATTGAAGGCCGGTGAAGGCGCTTTGGTTTTAGGAAATGACGAGATGATAATCGGTTATGACGAAGCGATGATGATGAAAAAAGAAAATCTAATCAAGGGTTCGGGCGATAGTTTAAATAATTTTTTTGGCCTGTCCAACATAAAAATCGTCGGCATACTTGAATCAACAGGCACTTTGCTTGATAGCTACCATTTCGTGAATAATGCCACTTTGGCCAAGATGAGCAATTCGGCCATCGTCAAATATGTAGCCGAAAAGGAAATTATCAAAAGTTTTTATTTTACTATCGCATCCAATACGCCGGAAAAATTAAAGAATGATATTCAGGAATTTGAACAGATAAATCTGGGCGGCAAAAAATATTTGCCGATTTATATCGGATCAAGCGAGGCGAAGATGATGATTGAGGAAAAACTTTTTGCTAAAATAGGCGATACGATAGACAACCTATTCGGCAATAATGTAATTATTGCCGGTATTTTACCGGAAACTAAAACCGCCTTGGATATGATGCATTTTGTCGGATCAGATTTTGAGATTCAAAAATAATTAATAAACTATCAAAAAATATGAATGATAAAAAATCATTAATTGCGCCGGCATTAATTATTGTTATTATATTGGGTGTCGGAGGATGGTTCGCCTTTGGCGGTAATAAAACAGAGACAAAATCAAAACTCGATGGGAAAACCCAATCAAATCAGGTGGAGAGAGTAAGGCTCTCCTCCACGCCCGGCGGTGTATATATTCCAAAAGAAATAAAAGTTAAAACGGGAACAAGAGTAAAAATTGAAGGCGACCCAGAAACTCTTGTCGGAGGAATGGACACCGTAATTATTGACGGTTATAATATCCGCAAATTGATTGCACCCGGGGATAATATAGTGGAGTTTGTCGCCGATAAATCTGGAACATTCAAGATGTATTGCGCCAACGGCATGGGCAATGGAAAGCTGATAGTAGAATAAAAGGTGGATAAAAGATAATTTAAGAGATGTAGTAATAGCAATTGATTTAAGTAAATACACTTTAAATAAAATTAAGCAAAATCTTTTCTGGGCTTTCTTTTATAATATTGTCGGCATTCCTGTCGCGGCTGGCGTTTTATATCCTTTTACTGGTTGGCTTTTAAATCCAACAATTGCCGCGGCCGCTATGGCTTTTTCATCGGTTAGCGTTGTTTCAAATTCTCTTTTAATGAAAAGATATAGAAAAAATAATCAATTTTTGAAGGAAAAATAAAAAAACAAGCCTTAGCGAGAATATTTTTCGGAAAATATTTCTTCGACAAGGCCTTTACTTAGTAATTGTAGTATTTTATTTTTCATCCACCTCTTTTTCTTTTTTGGGTGATGATAGTGATTCTGCCACTATCATCTTTTTCTCCTTTGCCCTGCCACGGTTGAGTCACTGCCCCTTTTGCCGTGGTCCAAAGGACCAAAGACTCCTCGTGCCGATTATAAGAAGCCCTGATTGCTCCTGGAAATTTCTTTTCCAGAAGATTAGCTTCTACTTCAGCCCGATGATATACAACATAATCACAAGCAGATTGGCAAGTCTTTTGGATTATTTGATCTTCATTAAGCCCTTTTTGGTAAATATTCCTCTTGGCATGTTCAGCTTGCTGAATCCAGAATGAATCATTCCAGTCTGGAATTACCTTTTTTTTGGCTACTTCCAAAGCTGATTGGAAATCTTCACAAAATTCATTGTAAAGACTTCCCAAAGAAATAACTTTAATTATCTGCCAGCCATTTTGCTCTGCCATTTTTTGCAAGGCAAAATGATAGGCTTGAATGTGTTCTGGGTTCATCCCATTAACAATCTCAGATCTTCTGCCAGAGGTAACGATTTTTACCTTCATCCCAAGCGGATAAATCTCTTCAATCGTCTTAGCATAATTCGCTAATCTCTGAAGAGCTGTCTCCTCGGCAATGTCCGGCAAAAGATTCTCGCAAGCATTGGGATTTTTGTGATAACCAAATCCTATAACAAGAGTTATGGGTTTTTGACTATCAATAGCTGTCTCAATTTTTTTCAAGACAGCTCCTATAAAATATTCCCCTGGTTTATAACGAACATACTGCTTGTTCGTTAAGGCCTTGTAGATTTTCTCCATCATTTCTGACATTTTTATTACCTCCTTTTCTGTCATTCATCTGAATGAGCAGAATATTGAAGCCAAATCCTATTAGAAATTTTTTTCGCTTCAAAATTCTGTCATCCAGATTTTCATTATTTAGTTTAAAAAGAACTGGAGACAGAGAGTGGATTCAAACCACAATGCGATGACCTGCGCCATCTGCCTTATCGCTTGGCTACGCCGTCATATTTTTTTTAAAATCAACAAAGAACAAAATTTGTCTCCTTTGCCTATTTTTTTCGGAATTTCAATTTCCAATCCTTCAATTTCAGCTCTTCCTCTATCTCCTTCCATAGCAATATCGCAAAGCAAGGAGATCTCTTTTTTTGTTGCTCCTAATTTTTGCCAGGCTTTTACTAAAGGGCAGTAATGTAAATGCAATTCTCCAATGTCTTTGCTTACCTTAATTGCCTTGCTTTTAAATACCAAGCGACTAATGCTTTTACTGTGTTTTTTAACCCATTTCCCCGGAGTGTCTGTTTTTCCTCTTTTTTTGGCTTTAAAATGTCCGCATTTACGAATTGCTTCCCTAGCTAATTCCTCTGCTTTTTTCTTTCCAAAAGCCTTTTCCATTTCTTTGTAAAGAAAGTAAAGCCATTCAGCCCTATCTTCAATGGCTGAACGAACAAGTTTGATTGTTTTGATTGTGTTGAGTTTATTCATAAAAATAAAACCTCTTTTGGGAAAGAGGCTAATTAATTTATAAATTTGTTAGTTTACTTGGATTCTAAATTAAAATAAAAACCAGCCTCTTTTCTTAAAGAAGATTGACAACAAGTGCAACAATTTTGATTTTGGCTGATTTGATATTTCATAATAATTGTATTATACTCCTCCAAAAAATCTTGTCAAGTGTCAGCGAAGCCCCGAGCGAGGCGACAAATCGTCTTTGGTGGACCCGAGGAGATTCGAACTCCTGACCTCCTCCATGCCATGGAGGCGTTCTAGCCAACTGAACCACGGGCCCGAGATTAACTTATAACTGATAACAAATAACTTATAACAATATATTAAGTTAATGCTGCCTAACTATTATTAGCTTAGCAGAAAATTATAAAAAGGCAAGAATAAATTGAGAATTAATTGTTGCATCGCTAATCGTTGTATTGCCACGCTGTTGTATTATTAAAATATTTATATGCTTGTATGATTTGAAACTGGTTGACATTACATTTAGTTTGTGTATTATGCTTATATAAATTACAAAAAATTTGACATTATATTTGGTTTGTATATAATGAAAAGTTAGCGAAGCGCTTATAAAGAACTAAAGCAAATCAAATATACAAGGCGGGTGGGAGACGATAAAGCCCATAATATGGCAAAAAACCCCTGAACATTTTTTTAAACTCGGATTTTAGTTCTTGAAAAAAAAGAACTGAAACTCGAGCTGAAGAAAAAGGCTTGAGGGTTTCAGTTCAGGGTCGTTCTTTGACAACTGAATAGTATCGAATAGTAAACAAAAATAAAAATATAAACGAGCGGTTATAGACCGTTGAATAGATCAAAGGTGTTTGTGCAAACGAGCACCCGGAAAGAATAGTAGTTTGACTCATCTACAAAAAAGATGGGGTTAGAGTGGCGAGTATGAAAGGAATAAGAATCAAAGGGGATATTTTGACGAGAAAAGTTTTTCGCGCTGTTGAAAACGGACGAAAATACTTAAACCGTTTGATGTTCCCAAGGAAAAGAAAGAAAATAAGGAAGGTGAAGTAATATGAAATCAAAGAAGATAAGAAATATTTTGCAGCTTTTACTAGGCTGTGTGTATAGATCAAAGGCAACTGTGGCAAGGTTGCTGGGAAATAGAAGTCGTATTGTATCCGTGATAGCACTTTTGCTGTTGTTTATTGCGATTGTAGCGCCAGTAGCAAGTGCAGGTTTTTGGGATTGGTCATCTAGCGCTAAAACTTCATATGATAGCTGGTATATTAAATATGCGAAGATTTCTGCTGCATTGCTTGTGCTGTTGTTTATAATTGTTGGAACAATAACCATTGGTGGCGGATTGATCTATGGGTTTAACAAGGCCATTGAAGGACTACTGGACCATATAAAAGTGTTATTGCTGTTCGGGGTATTCTTAGGTGTAGTAACCATACTTTTATTAGCAGCAGAAGCTCTAAGCGGATTGTGATCGTTGTATGGTGCTTTATGCCAAGGAGGTATTATGAAAAAGAAATTATTTGTACTTGCAATACTGCTAGTGCTACTATTTTTTGTGTCTCCAGCATCAGCAAGAAAGCAGTTGGATCCTGCTGATGTTAGAGTAATGCAGGAAAAAATAGCTGATACCGCAATGATCGTGGGAATGGTTGGTACAGTAATTGTCACCATATTAGTACCATGGGCTATAGCTATGGGCCTTATCAACGGTTTTAATGGGGCCTACGAAAAATTATTACTTAAGATCAAATTGTATTTTCTTCTAGCAGTTGCAATAGCTCTAAGGAACTTCATAGGAGGAGCGGGTTTATATCTCATGGACTATGAAATACCATCAAACTGGATTTGGATTTAGGAGGGCATATAATGAAACAGATTATTTTAACAGCAATTGTTGCAGCTGTTTTGTTTATGCCCTTCAATGTTTCTGCGGGATGGTTGAATAACAGCACATGGGAAATCCCATGGCTGTTTGACAATCAAACCGATGAGATGCTGGAATACATCGAAGACAATTTTAAGCAGGATCCGAATGATCTAGTGATAATAAATGAAAAGATTCCCATAAAAGCAAAACTATTTAATGCAACATTAGTGGACACTGGCGATATTTTAGTTTATCTAAAAGCTCGCGGATATGCACCAAGCATTTGCTCAAAAGATGTTTGCGTGGTACCGCAAGAGACAGACTACAAAAACATATTCTATAGTTATTATGCTGAAAAGAATCCGAATGCAGAGCTTGTTGTCGGCGTTGACAGTATTAGTGTTACAACTAAATATGTTAATATCGTTGAAAAAACAGCCACACTTATATCTTTGATTAATGTTCAGTATACTAAAAAAGTGAAAAGGTGTGTGAAAATTTGTCCAGCTGATTATTGTTATAGCTATTGCTGGTATGAAAAAAGACCAAAAACATGGAGCGGTTGGCTTTCAGACGGCATATCAAAGCCTGAGAAATATTCCTATTCGGATGGGTGCGATGTAACAGAAATAGCGACAAATACTACGAGAATATTTAAGAGCGATTTGTTTAACTCATCGTTATATCCGTTTGGCTTTAGAATGGAAGCTGTGAACTATGAACTCAATGCAACTTATCGAGAAATGTTGCAGAAGTCCTATGGTTATCGAACAAACGATCGATGGGAAGAAATAAACGCAAGTTTAGAGGTGAATTACTATACGGAATATTACAACATAAAACAAAATGGGGACTCACTCTATTACGGAGAAGTCTTAAAGCGCGACGAGCCTTTGATAATTGCAGAAAACCTTTCATACAGGATGAATTTAACTGGCAATGATACTGTTTTCACAGTCTATGCCGGAAATACGACTGCAAAAAGTTTTTATGCGACAGGTCCGTTTGGATTGAATAAATTAAATCATAGCATTAGCACTTACTTGTATGATTCGTCAGCCAAGACAGACATAGCAATAGTCGCAATGATTGTGACTATTAGCATGCTATGGCCACTTAAAAAAATGCTCTTTAACCAAGGAGGTGATTGAGTATGATATTGTTAGATACAATAATGGAAGGTGGACAAAAAGTGATTCGATGGTTATATGATGTAACCATAGGGGCTATAATAAATTCCGGAGCGGATTTGACTAATGATGCACTGACTAGCCCGCCAACTCCTCAGATTGAGAACCCATTCTTCGGCACATTAGCTCTCCTTTTCTTGTATATAGGAATCGTATTCCTGTTTCTGTTCATTCTATCTAAGATGATAAATAATGAAAACAAGATTACAGAGACAATGCAAGGCGGAGTCAGCTATCTAGCTGGGCTTGGGTTTATACTCTTTGCATACGGAAATCAATTATATGCAAAAGCTGATTTGATAGTTAGTGGCAATACAAGCTACTTTCTATCTGTGCAACCTGATTTGGTAACTTCAATATTCGCCATTCTTGTCGGATCAATATTGGGAATACTGTTGGGATGGACTGCAGTTATTCCGATGATCATAATATTAGTAGTCTACATTTTTGTAGATACGACTGGAGAGTTTTTAATACAGTTCATGGGGGTGTTATTGATGATACCTCTAACGAGAACCGCGGGAAAGATAGGTGCGCAGGTGATTGCAGTAAATATGATAGTTCCTGCGTACATTTCTTTTTTGATATTGATAGTCGTAAAAGCGTCCGAAAACTCCGGGTGGAATGTCTTGGCTAGGTCTGCTCTTGTAATGGGCCTGTTCTTTTTCATTGCCTATATTTGGTACCGATTGTTCGATTGGGCGACAGATCATAGATATCATGAAAGATTCCATGGAGTTTGGCAAAGGTCGTTTGGCCGCTACGGAAGAAGAAAGGGCGATGATCAGCCTCCATATGAACCACCTGACGAAAGAAAATATGATTACACAAAAAGATATTATGAAGAAGAAGAAGAAGAAAAGAGAAAGAAAAAAGAGGAAGCGTCATCTCACGCGCCTACAGAAGAAAGACAAAATTAAGAAGGTGATTACAAATGAAATATAATGATCCAAAAAAAGAAAATATTAGAAAGATCATAACATATCTTGTTGCTTCAGTTTTCGTAATGCTCGGATCAGTAATGTCATTCCTTCCTGTTAGTGCAAAAATAAAACTCGTTTGGATGATATTGATGGTCGTGCTTGCAATTATCTGGGCGATATATCGCCTGGTTTTGCAGCCTAAGAATATTGCGAATGGAAGCAGCCTAAAATTGCCTTCATTCTTGCGGCGGATTCCGTGGCAAAACAGAGGCAATGGATATCGTGTGGAATTGAATTTAGACCGCACAGGATCTATCATAAACTCTGGAGGCAATGTTGTTAAAACATATAATATTTCACGGGAGAGAAGAAAGTCTCCTATAATAAGTGAATATATAAATACCGTATTTCAGGAAGGAGAAACATTCTGTTTTGAGGTTCGGGATGTTGATCAGAAAGAGCTCAAGAGATTGATAGACGAGATTGAAACATGGATTAGCCAAGAAGAAAACCCTGCTCAAAGAGAATTTCTGAGACAATATGTTAAAGATCTAAAGCTAGATTGGTTGACAACCCCGGGTCGCGTTGTGTCTTTATCTGTAATAACACAACAAAGACTTGCTGAGCAGATGACTCTCAATCAGGCAGATATTCTGGCAGATCCAATAGACGCAGAACAATATTTTGGAGGTGAAGACTAATGATGAAAAAATTGAAAACAGCTTTCACAATGCAAAAATTGAAAGCAGTTTTAAATAAACAAGACATTGCAAAGACGACCTCCATAGAAATTGGAGGCGTTGATTCCTATCCAATGATCGGAGAAAAATGTTACTGCATCTTTTATGTAAGAGATGCAGTAAATTCGGCAAAGTTTTCAAGTTTGCTGACTGTGTGTGAATCATACGGTGTGCGCCCTGTTATTTTTGGAAAAAGAATGACTCGGGAAAACGCCGATAAGGTTTTGTCAAGCCAACGATTTGCAATTGAAAAAAATATGCGCACTAAAAAAATAGGGGTGTCTTATGAGGAAAAACAACTTGAAAACGATAGACTAAAAAGAAAGTATCAGATGATCTTGGAGATAGAAGCTAAGCTCGATGATAAAGACGGAAAAGAAAAGAGCGACTATGTTTGTGAATGCAATATGCTGTTGGTCCTTTACGCATCAGATAGCAAAACCCTTGATACTGTAGACAAGAAATTCAAATCGGTCATGCGCGGTATGGGATTCTATCTTGTGACGCCCGTAGAGCAGAAAGTCATTTATGAAAAAAAACTTATAAGAAAAGAAGAGTCTTCCATTGATGATGAATATCGTCTGTATTTTACCGGTGAAATGATGGATAGCTTTATGAAGTATGCGTTCCCAGCAAGCCAGCAATATAAATCCGGACTTCCTATCGGCCGAAGAAAGAATGGCGAGTACATCTTCTTTGATCCTGCGAAAACAAAGGCAGGCGGACGCGGGATATATATCGGAGAAAGTGAGAGCGGAAAAACACATCTTCTGCTTTTGCAAATGTACAATGACACTATCTTAGGAAAAAGACAGGCGTATCTTGATCCTCTTGGAGCAGTTAAAACAAGCAATTCGCCGCTGAAAGCAGCAGAAAGAATAAAAGAAAGGTTTAAAAACAAAAAAGTGTATATTCAAAAATATACATATACGGAAGATACTGCCGGCATAGATCTTTTCAATGTATTCCCAAATAGCAGAAAACTTCAGGAATCATTTGAAATTGACGCCTTAAATGTTCTTTCGGGAGGTTTAAAATACGAGCAAACAGCTTATATTCAGGGAATACTGGAAAAGATGAGGGAAGCAAGAATGAAGATAACATTAGATGCGCTAATCGCTCAAATTGGAGAATGGCGCAAGAAATGTGCTCAGAATTCTTGTTCTGACCTTGATAAAGTTGAAGAAGCTCTGCGCTTCTTTGCCAATAAGAACTCGTGTCCATGGCTGAATGTCAATGTGAAACCAATTGATCTCATAAATGCGGACATTATAGTTCATGACTTGGGGGCGATAAAGAATCTTAAAACTAAAAAGGCAATTACCAATATAATTCTTCTGATAGAAGAGAAAATTGCAGATCTTATTCCTCGTCAGAATGTGGTCGCGATAGACGAGTTCCAAACAGTGTGTGAAGGAGATCCAGATCTCGGGCAACCGACTACATGGGAGATCATCGACAGATTCTATCGCGAAGGGAGAAAGCTGATGACTGAAATAAGAACGCTTATTCAGAACGCTGATGTTCTCCGCTCGCAAGAAGGCAAGGATATGTTGACGAATCTTTCTTACGCTTTCATATTCAGCGTATCTGGCGAAGATTTGCTGAAAGAGTATATGGGTATGAAAGATGAGGATTTTGATTGGTTGCGAGAAAACTCTGCGCGCGGAGTCGCAATTCTTAAAGAAAAAGAAAAAGATGCAACTCCCGTATATATTGGCGTAACCCGTTTTATACATCATATAATAACCGGGGATACGAAAACATTCAAACAGCATCCGATGTCAAAAGAAAAAGCCTACTTTTATCGAGCCGACGAATTGCACGACGATGAAAGGGATGCTCTCTTTCTGGGAGGATTTATGCAAACCCCGCATGAGGAATTATCAGGAGAGGCACAGACATTCCTGCATCTTCCAGCAGACGATCCTGAGAGATTCTTGGATATGCAATTGATGCTAAAATCCATAGAGTTTTTTGAGAAAAGAACAGGGGTCTATATCGAAAAAGATGTAGATTACTACAATGGATTTATCAAGGCAAATGAGATTGTCTTGCATATTCCGTCATATAAGAAAGTGCCTATTGGCCATAGTATTCTTGACATGATGGATACCTTCCTTAAAAAGAAAGGATGGGAATCAAAAGATTGGTTTGTGTTTTCAAATAGCCTAAACGGTAATACACCATCAATAAAAGATGTTGTTGCCAAAAGAACAATACATAAGAAGGGATTCGAACTATTCCTTCATGAAAAATTTAATAGTTGAGAACTTTATAATATAAGTTCTCTTTTTTTTAACTCAAAAGATTGGTTTAAAAGCGTTTGAATGTGGAAGTCAAGAAAAATATTACAAAAAAAGCGGGGTGTTCCGAAGAACAATTCCCGCGTTAAACTTTATTTTATTTCAAACAACACGATGTTTGTAACCTTTTTATATTGTATCCTCTTATATTTTTTATATAACCTCCTTTTTTCTTAGTCCAAAGACATTGTTCTTGTCTGGCATCTCCTTCGCCAGAAGTAAAATCTCTCTGATTGAGTTTTTTACTTTCTTCTGTCGCAACTTCATTTGAGTGATGGATAAAATGCGACTATAAATAACAATGAGAAAGCAACAATCATCAATATAACTATTCCTGCAATTTGTTTTATTTCCTTCCATGGCATTTTTTGCAAAATATTGACAGTGGGAGCGACTGGAGCTGGTGCTACTGGCGTTGGCGTTTCTTCTGTTGAGATCGGTTTTTCTATTGTTGAAATTTCTGTTGTTGGGATTGGAATTATTGACTGTCCCTTTTTAAATCCTAATATTATTAGCGCTAGAAAAAATAATAGAAAAAAAGAGAGGACAGCAATCAAAGTGATTGCCGAGCTCATTAAATTTCCTCCTTTATCTTTAATACGCCCAATATTTTATCCAGATCTTCTTTGCTTATATCAGACAATTTCTTGCCAGTTGCATTTTTGAGCAAGTCAGCAATTGCATCAGGCTTTATTGCTCCAGGTTTTATACCAAGGAACTGGTCCGAAATCTCTTTAATAGAACCGAGTGTGATCACTTTATCTGTTGCTTTTAAAGCCTTAAGAGTTTCAAGAAGCATCCCTTGATCACCGAAGCTAATTATAGTGCCGAATGTTCTTGTTATATAATCAACATCAGCTTTCGCTTCCAAGCCTCTGCGAGACTGATATGCTTCGCCTATTTTTGTTTCTGCTATTATTTTTGCATCTCCTTCTTGTTGAGCCCTATACTGCGCGAGAGAAAGTTCTTGGAGCGCTCCATAATCTATTGTTGGTATTTCGACTTTTTTTACATTAATTCCATATTCAGTTTTGAACTTTTCAAGATCTCCCGATTCTCGCATTTTTTCATATATCGCTGTTCCCAGATCTTCTTGTCCAGAAACAAAAGCCGCATGAGCTTTTTTAAGATAAAACTCCGTCTCTAGACGATTTCTTGCTATAGGGTCTGCTATTCCATCTAAGACTTTTTGTTCCTCTGCCGTTAATTCCTGTCCTATTTGCCCGATAAAGTCTCTCATTACAGCTTTTATCGTGTTTACAATGTATTCAAGCCAATTTTGAACTAAAAACAAAGGCTTGTACGCATTTATAGGAACTGCCGTTATATTGATTTGTATGTCGACAGGCACGAATGTGATGCCCACTTCTGTGCCTTTTAACATTGATACATATATATCTGTTTTAAGAAATATATAGTCCAGCAATTTTGTCCTTGTATAAAGTTTTCCTTCCAGATCACAAGAAGTCCATGTAAATTTATATTCATATACCCAAGATTTTCCGGGAAACCCGATAAATACAAGTCCCGGAAATAAGATCCTCATCAATCTTAGAAAAAGGCTTCTTTTGCGTCCTTGAGCTTCTGGAACAATATTCCAGTTATCGTCAACGTCATGTCCTTGTAAACTGATTTCAGCTCGGACAAATGTTGGTTCTTCTTTGGTGCCAACTGCTATCGCTTTTCCTGTTGCTTCTTTCATTCCACCGAATAATATCTTTCTGGGCGCAAAGAATATGTACACCGAATAATATGCGACAATAATTACCAGCGCCAAAAGAATTGCGGCTATCAATCCTTCCGTTCCAGCAAAGTAAGCTGCCGACAGAATAAAAACGATTGCAATCGTGATAACTATATCTTTGATTGAATACGATCTTTTCTTTTTAATCTTATTTTCTTCTTTTATTTTATTTTCAGGTTCGTCTTCCATCTTATTCACATCTCCTTAATTCTTTTTATTTTTATTCTCCTACTATAAACCATCGAAATCAGTCCGCGCCTTTAAACGCTTCGTAGATTTTGATAGTTATTTATTCAACGATCAATCCATTATCAGCCTAAACTGAAAATGACAACCATGCTTTTGAAGCAGGACTGTTCGATTTTAATAAAATTTGTTTGAATTACAAAATAATTTTGTCATCCTGAATTCATTTTAGGATCTTTCCTCTGCAACCTCAAATCTTGTGAAATACATAAAACTAAAACCTTACAGTAAGATAGATTCTGAAATAAATTCAGAATAACAGCCTTTAAGGCATTCTGCAATTCAAAGCATTTTTATTAAAAATGAACAATCCTGGCTTCTGGAAAGCAAGCAAAACTCCCTATCATTGAATTTTACTTTACACCAAAAAACAGCCCCTGTCAAATGCGTTTTTTTGTTTTTTACCAGATAAGTTTTCGATTATAACAGCCAGCGCTATTGACTAATACTATGTTTTAGAGTTAAACTTATCGTATAAAGATTAGTTTTATAGAATATATTTAACTATTATGTTCTTTGAAAAATAAAAGCAGCGATAATAAACACCTATGCATGCGAGAAGGTTAACATGCAAAACGGAGCAAGTGGAGTAAAGTTATGAAAGAAATAATCATCCCCGCGATAATTGCGCAGACGCAAGAAGAATTAAATGATCTTTTAAGCAAAGTCGAAGCATACTCAGAATTAGTCCAGCTTGATTTTATGGATTGTTTGTTTGTCAAAAAAAGTTCGCTTAATTTCGATTTTGATGCGGCTGGCAGCGATCTTCGCTTTGAAGCTCATTTAATGATAAATGATCCGTTTGATTGGATTAAGAAAAACTGGACGAAAGTTGACACCGTCATAGTTCATATTGAGTCATGTGAAAAGCCTGAGGCTATCATAAATTTTGTCAAAAACAAAGGCAAAAAAATCGGGCTTGCTATAAATCCCGAAACTACAGTTAATGATATAAAATCCTATTTGGATTTTATCGATCAATTGTTGGTTATGACAGTTGTTCCAGGCGCTTATGGCGGTGTATTTCTGCCTAAAATGCTCAAAAAGGTAATCGAAATAAAAAAACTGCGACCTGAATTAGACATTGAAGTTGACGGCGGAATTGCGCTGGATACTATCAGCTTAGCGCGCGATGCCGGAGCAAATATGTTCGTCTCCGGATCGTATATATTGAAATCAAGCAATATTGAAGAAGCAGTCAAAATGTTAACATTTAAAATAAAATGATTCAAGCTATCTGTAATACGCAGACAGCTTCTTTTTTTATCCGAAAAATATTGCACAATCCGCATAAGATTTCAAATAAAAAAAATAGGGCCAATGTGCGAACATTGGACCCTTTGCGGTTGCAGGAAAACTCATTTAGAGAAAGCCTTTTTTGCTACTTCCATAAGTATGGATTCTACATCTTTTCTAAAGAGTACTGCTGCATCTGAATACTTCACATAAAGTTCCAGCACATTCTTTTTCACAGTAAGAGTTCCAGAGATAGTCACGGGAATACCCTTGGCGGTAGCTTTGAAACTGAATATGCATTTGTTTCCATCCCATTTCTGATTCAGCTCGCTGATCTCTTTTTTGTGCTGTCTCTCTGCATCGCCAAGAATATTTTTTGTTATCCCGAGCGCCTCGTCTTGTCCTTTACCGTGCTCAAATACCAAATTTGATTCTGCCATTTTTTTATTCCTCCTTGTATCTTATTTACCACGATTCCCTCGTAGCTAGGTTGTTAGAATTTTTTTATTCCAACTTTTTAAGAATAGCATATTATAGTTTATGAAGTCAAGAGAAAAAATAAAAAAACAAAAAATATAACCAACAATTCATAACTCGCAACAAAATTGTTAGGAGCTATAAGTTGTTGGTTATAAGTTGAGCTGTGTCCCCGACAGGAATCGAACCTATATCTAGAGCTTAGGAGTCTCTTGTTCCCCGCCTGCCATTTTGGTGCCCTCGGCAGGAATCGAACCTGCATCTAAAGCTTAGGAGTCTTTTGTTCTGTCCATTGAACTACAAGGGCATGAGTACCTCGGCGGGCAGGTATCCATTGAACTACGGGGACTAATAATGTAATAATGTAACAATCTAACAATTTTATCAATATCCTTTAATATAGCAGAATTTTAAGCGCGGTCAAGCTATTTGCGGCAAATTTATTAAATCTATTCCTCACTTATGATTTCCGCTGTTTCAATTTTTGTTTTGAACAGCCTTCTCTTGATTGAATTTCTGAAAATTATAAATTCTTCAATTTTAAGCTCCCAGCTCAAAAGGCAGTAAGCGGCAAGTCCTAAAGATCCGGCGATAAATCCCTGAAGCAAAATTCCTATTCCCGTGCCGGTGTTCAAGAACGGCTCAACGAAATATAAAGCTTGATAAGAAATATATCCGGAAATTATCGCGGATGACAGCATTTTCAAAAGAGGCTTGTAAATTTTCCTATGGCAGATAAAATCCGTTTTTTTGTTGATTAAATAATATAAAAGCGCGGCATTCAGAATTGACGAGATTGAGAATGCTCCGACAAGCCCCGCAAGCCCATATTGTTTTGAAAGCGTGAAGGCGAGAATAATATTTATAATAACGGACGCGAATGAAGTAAGAAAGGGAGTTTTGGCGTCGTGAAGAGCCCAGAAAGCGCGCGAAAAAAGAGGGATAAGGCTTTGCGCGAACAGGCTTAAAGAAAATATCGCCAAGATATTCAAAAGCAAAATCGTTGCTTCCCAGTCGATTTTTCCGGTTCCCAAAATGGCGCGAATGATTTGCGCGCGCAGAATAATAAGCAAAACACTGATGGGAATTATAAAAAATAAAATTTGTTTTGTCGTCGCGGTCAAGTTTTTGGCGAACTCAGCCCTGTCTTTTTCACCGCTGAGGGCGGAAAGCGTCGGGAAAGACGCGATGGCGAATGAAATAGCGAAAAGCCCGAGGGGGAAGCTTTGCAAATTGTTCGCTATGTTAAAAGCGCTAAGGCTTCCCTCGGAAAGAGTGGAAGCGATTACGGTTATGACTATAAGATTAAGCTGGACCATAGCCAAAGCGAGAGTTCTTGGAATCATCATTTTGATTATTTTTCTCGTTCCCTTGTCTTTGAGATTTATGATTTTTTGATAGCTATATCCCAGTTTTTTGGCTATTGGAATTTGAATCGCAAAATGCAGAAAAGATCCAAGAACGACTCCCCACGCAAGCCCTTCCAGCCCCCACCAGCGCGCGAAATAAAGCGCTCCGATTATTATTCCAATGTTATACATTATGGGCGACAAAGAATAAACAAAAAATCTTTTGTAAGACTGGAGAATGCCTCCGATGATGCTGCTTAAAAGCAAGAACATCGGACTTAGAATCATTATTCGCGTGAGCTGGACGGTCATTTCTTTTTTTTCCGCGTTAAATCCAATGGCTAGAAAATTTATTAAGCTCGGCGTAAAAATAACCACAAGCAGACAAAAAATAAACAGAATTACGAAAATCAAATTTAGGATTATATTGGCGGTTTTGAAAGCTTCCTCCTCTTTTTTTTCTGAAACAAATTTTGTAAAAACGGGTATAAAACCGGCCGAGATAGCGCCGAGAACAACGATATTAAAAACAAAATCAGGAATTCTGAAAGCGGCATAATAAACATCCAGATCGCTTCCCAGCCCGAAATTTCCGGCAAGAATTCTGTCGCGATACAGCCCTAAAATTTTGCTGGCAAGCGAGGCTATCGCCAAAATCAGCGCCGCCGCCGCTATAGACTCCGTTTTTCCGTTTATCAGTTTTTTTATCATTGAAAGGTTTAGGTTTTTAAATTAGAAACTGACATGTAAAAATTGCTATATTGCTATATTGCTTATATGTTTATATGACTCATTCTATACTAAATTTTTAAACTCGGCAAAATCTAGTTTGCAAAATCCAGTCTTTCATAATTTCCAAATATGTTATACAATTAAATTAAACTAGCTTATCCTGAATTACGAAATACAATAGAAGTGTCATTTCGAGCGTGTCGCGAGAAATCTAAGCATTATAGAAATATCTAAAGTTTATAGATTTCTCGCTAATCGCTCGAAATGACACTTCCTTGAAGAGAGTGAGCAGTTACTTAACTTTCAACTTATCTTATGTGCCTCGCAATCCCCGGGAAAATAAAAAAGATAAATAAAAAAACCAACATCGCGCTGGTTGATTTTGACGGGATTGAAAGAGAAGTGAATGTTTCTTTAGTTAAGGCGAAAAAAGGGGACTATGTAATTGTGCACGCGGGGTTTGCGATACAGAAGCTCGGGGAACAAAATGCGTCTGAAATAATAAAACTGTTTTTAAAATCCAAATGCCAAAATCCAAATGCCAATTCAAGTTCAAAACTAAAGTAATCAAAAATCTGACATTTAGTTCCTATTGAAATAGCCACAATTCTGGCTGTCATTGCGAGGGAGCATCAGCGACCGAAGCAATCCCAGAACTGTGAAAACTAACCGAACCAGAGATTGCTTCGTCGCTTTGATAAGCTCCTCGCAATGACGAAATCGGGACAGACAAAATCAAGACTATTTCAGCAGAAACTATTTAGTCGTTTGACATTGATTTGAAATTTGAGCTTTGAAATTTGATATTTAACAATTAATTTTTTATGAAAAATATTATTAAAGAAATTAATGCTCTTGCCGCGAAAATAAATCACCGCATAGTCCTGATGGAGCTCTGCGGGACGCATACGGAGGCGGTAGCGAAGTTTGGAATAAAAGAACTGCTGCCAAAAAATATCAGATTACTTTCCGGTCCGGGCTGTCCCGTGTGCGTGACGGATCAGCGGGATATAAATGCGATTTTAGTTTTAGCTTTGGGAGGAATACCGATCGCGTGCTATGGGGATGTTCTTCGCGTCCAGGGAACGATAGCAGTATCAAGTATTAAGTATAAAGTATTAAGTATAAATTTGGATAAAGCGCGGGAGCTTGGCGCGGATGTGAATGAAGTTTATTCAACGGAAGACGCGCTGAAATTGCAAAAGGAAAAACCAGATCTGGTTTTTTTCGGGCTTGGATTTGAAACTACCGCGCCAATGACGGCCAATGCGATAAAGCGCAGCTTAACCGTTTATTCCTCGCATAAATTATTCGTCCCCGCGATGCAAGCGCTGATTGATACGCCGCAGCTTAAAATAGACGGCTTCATAAATCCCGGCCATGTTTCCGCGATTATCGGGACCGAACCGTATGAAAGAATTATGAATAATGAATTAGGAATTATGAATATCCCGCAGGAAAAAAAATGTCCCCCTGATAAGGGGGGTCGGGGGTTTAAAAATATTCCGCAAGTCATTACCGGTTTTACGGGCGAAGATGTTCTTCTTGGAATTTATATGCTGTTAAAACAAATCGCTGAAGGACGCGCTGAAGTTGAAAATGAATATACTCGCGCGGTTCGCCCGAAAGGAAATCCTAGGGCTATAAAACTAATCAATGAAGTTTTTGAAGTTGAAGACGGGTATTGGCGAGGATTAGGAAAAATCCCGAATTCGGGATTGAAGATAAGAAAAAAATACGCTCAATTTGATGCGAAAGTAAAGTATAAGAAAATATTATATATGAATTATGAATCAAGAATTATGAATTATGAATCCAATTGTATTTGCGGAGCGATATTAAGAGGACTGAAAGAACCGGAGGACTGCAAACTATTCTGCAAAGTTTGCACTCCTGAAAATCCGATCGGCGCGTGTATGGTTTCAAGCGAAGGCGCATGTGGGATTGAGGCGAGATATAGGGAAAATTAAAATGGGAAAATCAAAGTGGAAAATTTGAAAATAAAAAAAGAGCCACACGATTATTCGCGGGCACAAAATATATTTTAACTCCATTTTTTTGCATTTTTCTGATTTCTTTCTAAAATTTCAATAGCTTCTCTTCTTATTTCTTCAAGACGAGCCTGAAGAAGCGACAGTATTTCCATATTAGAGATACCTGAAGTCAGTGTTGCAGCAAGATAATTTACAAGTTGTTTTACTATAGGGCTATAAGTTTGCTGTTCAATCTTTATAAATACATCCTCTTTTTGATCAGCTTTTATTCCCTTGTCTTTCAGAGCTTTTTCCCCGCGAGTAAGACATTCATCTAATTCTTCAACTCGGTTCCAATCTTTAAATATTGATTCGGGGTATGGTATTTCAAGTATTAGCTTTACGTTACCTTCTTCATTGTTTAGCGTAACTTTCGCTTCTGCTTTTATTTGTACTGTTTTCAAAATATTCAACTCCTTTAAAGTTAACTTAATACAAAACTAACAATATGTCAAGACAAAAAAATAAGAATGATATTTTAAATAGTTCCTCCATCTCCCTCGAACTCGGCTCGGGAGGGAAAGCGTCGTGGGAGTTTTTCAAGGATCTAAGAAAGATTATGAATTATACCGGGAAGTGGACGAATACGGGGGATGACGGGGCGGTGTTTGATTTGGGAAAGCAGAAACTCGTTTTCACCACGGACGCGTTTATTGTTGATCCCCTGTTTTTCAAAGGCGGAGATATTGGGAAGATTGCGATGTGCGGGACGATAAATGATCTTTCCGTAATGGGCGCAAAGCCGATTGGCATATCATTAAGTTTTGTGATTGAAGAAGGATTTCTGACGAAAGATTTGGAGAGAATTATAAGATCAATTGATAAAATATCCAAAATGGCCGGCGTGCCGGTGGCGACGGGGGATACAAAAGTGACAGAAAAAGGAAAGATAGATAAAATTGAAATCACAACGGCGGGCGTGGGGCTGGCGGAAAATATTATAGAAAATAGCGGCGCAAGGGCGGGGGATAAAATTATCGCTTCCGGAAATCTGGGAAACCACGGCGCGGTTATTTTGGGCCATCGGTTTAATTACAAGACAAAATTGCAAAGCGATTGCCGGCCGCTCAATAAAGAAATACAAGCCGTCGCGAAATATCTGAACGCCTGCAAAGATCCGACGCGCGGCGGACTCGCGGAAAATCTAAACGAGATCGCCGAGAAGTCAAAAGTAAAAATTATTTTGGACAAAAAAAACTTGCCTTATCATAAAGAAGTTGCCGCCATTAGCGAATTGCTAGGAGTTAATCTTTTTGCGTTTCCGTCCGAAGGAAGATTTATCGCCAGCGTGCCAAAAGAATACGCCAATAAAGTTATAAAAAAACTTCAGCAATTCAATCCCGAAGCGAAAATAATTGGAGAAGTTGAAAGAGGGAAAGGAGTGTATCTCAAAACTTCCCTCGGAGGCTTGCGTCCGATTGAAATGCCAAAAGGGAAATTGATCCCGAGGATATGTTAAGAAGAATTTTCAATGATCAATTTTAAATTAAAAAACACGAAGGCTTTAATAAAATAAAAAAACCTAAGTTGGGACTTAGGTCGTTGAATCTGCTTGCTTTTTATGAAGATGCAATCTAGTAAAAAGTTTATAGACTGCTTTGCTCTCTTCATTCAAAGAGCATCTATAGCTTTTCTTATTGCGGCATTTTCCAAATCAAATCGTTCTCTTTCTGCTTTAATCAAGCGAGATTCTATGGTATTTTTGATATCCTGAGAAATATCATTTACGCTTACCTGAGTACCATCTTCAGGACAACTTACCCAGAATAATTTGCTTTGGCTTCTTATATTTGTTTTAATGTCGTCAATCGCCACCTCCAACCTAGATTGACAACCATGGCACACGACTTCTTTTGTCCATTTTTCTTTTTTTCCCGTTTCTAATACTTTCATATTTTATCACCTTTTGTGTATTTTTAATGTGCAAAGATTCACTATTTCCTCCTTGCTATAAATAGTGTAGCGACATTTATTAATTGTGTCAATATACTGAAAATCTTTGAGGCTTTGCTTCGAAATGCGTCATTTTAGAGAAAAGTAATTATATATAAATTTTAGATGAGTTTTAAATATTATCACTATAATAAAAACCAATGAAGCCAAAAACAATCGGGATAGACGCGCGGATGCATGGGTATGCGCAGACGGGAATCGGAAATTATATCCGGCATCTTTTGGAATTTATTTTCAAGTTTGACGAGAAAAATAATTATGTGATTTTTTTAATGCCTGAAGAATTTGATAATTTTGTTTTGCCCAACGAAAGGATTAGAAAAGTGAAAGTTTCCGCGAAATGGTATAGCTGGAAAGAACAATTATTATTTCCACTTCAGTTATATAAAGCAAATTTAGATTTAATGCACTTTACGCATTTCAATTCCCCGATTTTATATTTCAAAAAATCAATCGTCACCATTCACGATATCACTCCCTTTTTCTTTCCTGGGCATAAAATGAAATCTTTAATAAGAAAAATCGGGTTTAGAGCCGTGTTTTTTTCTTCAGTTAAAAAAGCTTCAAAAGTTATAGCGGTCAGTGAAAGCACTAAGAAAGATATTATAAAATATTTTAAGATTAACGAAAATAAAATTGAGGTTATTTATGAAGGAGTTGATGGACAATTTAAACTAACCCCGCAGTATTTGTCAGACGAGCTAACAAAAAAATATAAAATTACTAAGCCATTTATTTTTTATACTGGCGTTTGGCGAAATCATAAAAATCTGGTCGGGTTGATTAAGGCTTTTGGCATTGTAAAAAATAAATACAAGCTGGACTATCAGCTTGCGCTTGGCGGAGAAGAAGATCCTTATTATCCCGAGATTAGAAAAACTTGGGAAGAATTAGGATTAGAAAACGATATTATAAGAGTTGGGTTTATAGATCAGAAAGAATTGGATTTGTTTTATAACATTGCGGAAGTTTTTGTTATTCCTTCTTTTCGCGAAGGATTTGGGCTTGTCGGACTTGAAGCAATGGCGTGCGGAACTCCGGTTGTTGCCTCAAAAACCACGAGCTTGCCAGAGATTTTAGGCGAGGCAGCGATATATTTTGATCCGCGAAATCCGCAAGAAATGGCCGAAAAAATAAAGCTGGTTTTAACGGACAAAAAGTTGTATAATGAACTTATAGAAAAAGGATTTCGGCAAGTCAAAAAATACAGCTGGGAAAAGATGGGGGAGGAGACGAAAAAAATTTATGATGAGATGTCGAGGAATTAGAAAATAAATAAATTTGTCATCCTGAACTTGTTTCAGGATCTTGTAATTACTACATTTTAAGCTATGATTTTTTCGTTGATTCGTTGTCTCTGGCCTAAACCAAATATTTCTTTTAAAAATAGAAAATAAGCAGAAAAAAATAGTCCAAGTCAGCGACTTTGAACTAATGAGAGAAAAGACTAGTTGGCTTCTAACTATGATCAGTATATGAAGCTCTAGCCATTCTTATTCTTTCCTCCTCTTTCATTTTTTTTATTTTTATTTTGTGCATATAGCATGCGACTATCGCACATACTATTAAGCCTATTATAAAGGCGCCCATTTCTCTTTCTGTTATCATTTTTCATCTCCTCTTAAGACTAGAAGAGTTTCTGGCCCTATTTCTCTTTCTAGCATTTTTATTTTTCTTTTCATTTTTCGATTTCTTAACATTAAGAAGATTATTCCTAATATTAAAAATATTATTATCAATAGCGATAATAATATTTCTTTTCCTCCAATTATTACTTCTATCATAAGATAAATATAACCGCTTCAAACACAAAAGTCAAATAAAAATATTTTAATGAAAGACATAATTTCAAACAAAAAATCAAAGCTTCTTTATCAGAGAGGTGATCGAGAGATTAAAGGCATTATCAACCTGCGAGGTTTTGTGGTTGAAAAAAAAAGAAAACAGGCGATAAATTATGAAAAAAGAAGCCTTGCTGAAATTATAAAAGAAATTGAAAATAAGACCAGAACGCAAGAAATAGTTTTTCGAAAGCCGATTCAAAAAAATAAAGTCACAGCGAGAAAAGAGGAGATTGTAAAAAATTTTATAAATAATGAAGCGGAAACTATAACGCAAAAAGAGGAAGTTGCAAAAAATTATACTAAAGACAAAAAAACTTCTTCGTTTTTATCTCGCTATGAAAAAGATTTTATAGATAGAAAAAAAGAGGAAGAGAAAAATTTAATAAACCAAAATCATCTTCCTAGAGATATAAAATTTAGAGCATTAGAGAATGATTTAAATCCTACGAATTTTTTTATAGAAGCTAAGCCTCTAGGCAGAGGCTTAGCTTCTATATTCTCTAATTTCAGCAAAAGGCTAATTCCAAAAAAATCTTTCGCAGTTTTTGTCTGCTTTTCTTTTATCATTTCAGCGGTAATTTTTTCTATGTCGCTCGCTCAAAAAGAAATTGAAAAAACGGGAAAAGTATTGGGCGTAGGAACTCAGGCATACGAAAATCTCAAGCAAGCAGGACAGTCCGTCTCAGATCAGGATTTTCAAAGCAGTTTAAACAATTTTAATTCTGCTAAAATAAATTTTTCAAATATAAAAGATTTAATTGACGGGTTCGGAATGGGCATATCTGGAACTATTGGAAATTTGCCGATTAATACTCCTATTTCAACGGCCAAAAATTTGGCAGAAGCTGGAGAAAATATTTCTTTGACAGGAGAAAACATTTCTGTTCTATTCGAAAAAATTTCAAAGTTAAGCGGAGAGGGTTTTTTTGCAGGTTTTATCTTAAATTTTCAAACTGATATCAATAACATATCTTTAAATTTAAAAAATGCTAAAGAAAATTTAGATAAAGTAGATTTGAATTATATCCCAGAAGAATTCCGAGAAAAAATAAAATTAGCCAAAGAAAGCATGCCGGCAATAGCTAGCAATTTTGAAAATTTATCCAAAGACCTTCCGATGATAGCGGAGATTCTGGGAAGCAATCGCCCGCAAAAATATTTGCTTGTTTTCCAAAATAACAGCGAGATAAGGGCAACAGGAGGATTTATAGGGAGCTATGGAATTTTGGATGTTGAAAACGGCAAAATTAAAAATTTATTTATTGACGGAATATTTAATCCAGACGGACAGCTTAAAGAAAAAATAGTTCCGCCAATGCCAATCCAGAAAATAAACCCGAATTGGAGCATGCGCGATGCAAATTGGTTTGCAGACTGGGAGACAAGCGCAAAAAAAATAGCTCTTTTTTATGAAAAAACTGGAGGACCGACGGTGGATGGCGTACTTTCTATAACGCCGAATGTGATTGAAAAACTGCTTGCCATAACTGGACCGATAGAAATGCCAGAATATGGAGTTGTGATAGATAAAGATAATTTTCTCGCTCAAACGCAATTGCAGGTTGAAGAGTTGTATGACAAGCAAGAAAATAAACCAAAAAAAATATTAGCAGAATTGGCGCCAAAAATAATAGAAAATTTATCTAACACAGAAAGCTTGAGTTCGTCAGAAAAGATTCAGAAATATTTAGGTTTTATAAATGCTATGGAAGAAAGCCTCAAGGAAAAGCAAATGATTTTTTATCACAGAAATTCCGAAATAGAAAATATGATCATCAAAAGAGGCTGGGGCGGACAAATTTTGAATTCTTCGGGAGATTATTTAAGTGTTGTAAACAGTAATTTGGGCGGTTATAAAACAGACAAAGTTATAGATGAGCAAATTGCGCTAGAAACGGAAATTTTCTCTGACGGATCTATAATCAATACAGTAAAAATCACCAGAAAACATACGGGCGGAAACGAAAGCTATGATTGGTATAATCGCGTCAACTCGGACTATATGAGAGTCTTCGTTCCTCTGGGAAGCATCTTGCTTGAAGCCAGCGGGCACACATTGCAGGAATATGAACCGCCGATTGATTACTCTAATTTCAAAACCGATTCGGATGTTGAAAAAATAGAAAAGACGATCAAGGTTGATCCCGATTCCGGAACATACATTTTTCAAGAATCCGAGAAAACCGTTTTTGGAAATTGGGTTTATGTAAGCCCGGGCGAAACCGTTGAAGTGGTTTATAAATATAAATTGCCCTACAAAATAAATTTTGACGCCTTTACAAAACCAGCGGAAAGATACAGTATGCTTATTCAAAAGCAATCGGGAAGCAAAGGAAGCGATTTCACCGGAACGATAAAACTGCCCGGCGAGTGGGAAGCGATCTGGAAATCGCAAGGATTGAATATTAAAAATACCAGCGAGAACATTATAAAAACAAACTTGAAAACTGATAGGATTTATGGTATTGTGTTTGGAATAAGGGATGTTGGAAATTAGATATTAGGATATTGGAATATTATCATCTAAAATCTTTCTGTCATTGCGAGCATCAGCGAAGTCGTGCCTATGGCAGATCCGCCAAAGGAGGACAATCTCAGAGTTATGAAAACAAATCAATGGTTATTTTACATTTTATCGCTGGAATGGGAATAAGAGATTGTCCGCCCTAGGCGGATCTGCCTAGGGCATGACTTCGGTCGTTGATACTCCCTCGCAATGACATAAATAATCAAATAAATTCATTACTTTTTAGCGCAAAAAAAATAAGGCGCTGAGATTCTAAAAAAGAACTAAGCGCCAATTGCCTTGGGAGGTCCCTTAGCAAACAAATTTATTATTATAAGAATATTCTCAAAAATATCCTTATAAGGTTTTAAAAACTCCATATTATCATCTCCTTGTTTTTATTCTATCATCATCAAAAAAATCACGCAAGAAAGTTATCCACAGGGGAGATAAGTCGAAAGTTTATAAAGTTCATAAAGTAGAAAGTTTACAGACTTAATAACTTTACAAACTTTACAAACTTTACAAACTTTACAAACTTTACAACTAATCCTATGTATTCAAAAAAAGTAATTCAGCATTTCACAAAACCGCATAATTATGGTAAGATGGAAAAAGCGGATGCCATGGGCAATGCCGGGAATCCGGTTTGCGGAGATTTGATGAAAATTTATATAAAAGTTGACAAAAAAAAGAAAACTATTAAAGACATAAAATTTGAAACACTAGGATGCGCGGCGGCGATAGCGACATCCTCAATGATAACCGACCTCGCCAAGGGAAAAACTTTGGACGAAGCGATGAAGATCAGCAATAAAGATGTGGCGGAAAGTCTTGAAGGCCTTCCTCCTCTTAAAATGCACTGTTCGAATTTAGCCGCCGACGCTTTGCATGATGCGGTTGAAAAATACAGGAGTAATAAGTAATTGCTCATATGCAATTTAATCATGCTTAAAAGAATAATTTTATTGTCATTCTGAACTTGTCAGCCTGTGGCTGATCTGCCAGAGGCATGATTTCAGA
>CAYPQL010000014.1:0-27569 GCA_964412905.1 uncultured Candidatus Saccharibacteria bacterium | reverse complement strand
TGTTCTATGAGAAATAATTTCTTAAAAAATGTTGCACTTTGGAATAGAATTCAAGCGAGTTAAAAGTTTATAAAGTTATAAAGTTTATAAAGTTTATAAAGTCAAAAGTAAAAGATAAAAAAATTACCAACAAAATGACTTTATGAACTTTATGAACTTTTAACTTTATAACTCATATAGACAAACTCGCCGAAATATGCTAATTTAATATCAAGGGTATTATTTTAAATTTTAAGCTCAAAACTATGCTCGCAAAACTCATCATCCAAATCCTGACTAACGCGGTTGCGATTTATATCGCCACTAGGTTAGTTCCGGGATTTAATTTTTCAGACCAGGGAAATCTGGCGCCTCTTTTAACGGCGGGATTTATGCTGGGACTGATCAACTTTTTTATAAAACCGATCCTAAAGCTCGTTTCCGCGCCGATTATCCTTTTCACCTTCGGGCTCTTTACAATTGTGATAAATGTTGCTATGCTTCTTTTGCTGGATTATTTTGTCGTTGAAATGAACATAGAAACCTTTTGGGCGGCCTTCTGGGGAATGGTCGTCATCAGCGCCGTAAATATTTTCATCGGAGCTTTTTCAAAAAAGTAAGCGGGTAGTTCTTTAAAACAAGTATTCTGAAAAGAGGGAGGCTCAAAGACCTTTTGGGAGAAAATATGCGACAACTAAAAACAAGAAAACACACTGGCAATAAAAAAAGGAGGTTTATTTGTCCAGTATGCAAATGTAAAGAATATAAGGCAATACACCCCTTTGACACAATAGAATGCGAGAAATGTCATGCGAGATTCGGAATAGATGCTTTAGGAAAATTAGAGTAGAACTTCCTACTCCCCTTTTTTCAGAATACTTGATACTTAATACTAAATACTTAATACTAATTATGGACAAAATACTCGGAACAATTCAAATAATTATCTCGGTATTGCTGGTTATCTCCATTCTCCTTCAAAACAGAGGCGCGGGACTTAGCGAAACTTTTGGCGGATCGGGAAATGTGTATCAGACAAAAAGAGGCTTTGACAAGTTTCTTTTCGCGGGAACAATCGTTCTCGCTATCGCGTTTTTAGGAATCGCGTTTTACAGTTTTATGCAAAATTAAATTTGGTATTTTATTTACAAAGTTTTGCTATTTACATTTCACGCCAGAAATTTCCATAAAGCATTTGTCATTCCCGCGAAGGCGGGAATCCACGAAATTTCATTAGACATTTATTTCACGATAAAAACTTTGAAGACAAAATAGCAATAATGCTTTATGATACTTAAACGATTATAATGTTATTTTAATAACGAAGATATTTCACCTAGATTCCCGCCTTCACGGGAATGACAAAAACAAGAACGCTAATCAAGACCTCGGGAGTTAAGTCCTTTCTTGATTAGAGAATCTAAATATTAATAAAATTTATAAAAAACAGAATAGGTTATTTCAAAAAACTGAATAGGATTTTTTGCGTTTTAAGCAAAAAAGAGCTTTGGCTGATCAGGCTTTCTCTTTTTTTGATTTTGGTTTCCGGCGCTTATCTGGGATTTGATTATTATCTGAAAAACACGGAGGTAATTCCAAGCCGCGGCGGAGAATATATTGAAGGAATGGTCGGGCAGCAGCCGAGATTCATCAATCCGATTCTCGCCCAGGCTAATGATGTTGATTCCGATCTCTCGGCAATTATATATTCCAGCTTGTTAAAATTGGATTCAAAAGGAAATCTAACAAACGACTTGGCGGAAAGCTATGAGATAAGCCCTGATAATTTAAGCTATACTTTCCATATTAAACAAGGAGTCAAATGGCACGATGAAGAAGATTTGAAAGCGAAAAATTTGGAAACAAAAAATCTGAACGCGGACGATATAATATACACGATTCAAACCATTCAAAATCCGGATTTCAACAGCGCCTTGCGGACGAATTGGACCGGAATAAGAACGGAGAAAATAGACGATTACACTATAAAATTTATTCTGAAAAATGCCTATTCCCCGTTTCTGAATAACCTTACTTTCGGCGTTCTGCCGAAGCATCTTTGGGAATTCATAGGAGCGAGCAATTTTCTTCTGGCGGAATATAATTTAAAACCAATAGGTTCCGGGCCGTATAAATTCAGCCAATTCGCGAAAGACAAGGCCGGAAAAATAAACTCCATTGAACTTGCCGCCAATAATGAGTATTATCTTGAAAGGCCTTTCATAGAAAAATTGACTTTCAAATTTTTTTCCAAACAAGAAGACGCCATCAGCGCGTTTAACAGAAAAGAGATCAAAGGCATCAGCTATCTGTCTCCGGAAAACAAAGAAAAAGTCGCAGATCTTGACAGATCAAATTTATACAGATTAAAAATTCCGCGCTATTTCGCGATTTTTTTCAATCAAGCGAAAAGCAAAGCTCTCTCGGATAAAACGGTTCGCATGGCTCTTGCTTACGCGATTGATAAAAACAAATTGATTGAAGAGGTTTTGAAAAGAGAAGGCAGTTTGTCGGATTCCCCGATTCCTCCGCAATTGCTGGGCCATAATCCCGATATAAAAATTTATGATTACGCGGCCGAACACGCCAAGAACACTCTTGAAGCGGCGGGATGGATTGATTCCGACGGCGACGGCGTGAGGGAAAAAGGAGATGTAAAAATTGAATTCACTTTGATCGCGCACGAACAGCTGGAATTTTCCAAAACCGCGGAACTGGTCCGGCAGATGTGGCAAGAAATCGGAGCCAATGTCCAAGTCAAAACCGTCCAGACGAACGAACTTCGCGAAAGCTATATAAAGCCCCGCGAATATGAAGCCGTCCTATTCGCGGAAATTCTCAACTACGATCCCGACCCGTTCGCTTTCTGGCATTCCTCGCAAAAAAAAGAAAGCGGGCTGAATCTTTCTTTATACGACAATATGGAAGTTGATAAATTGTTGGAAGAAGCGCGGCAGGAAACGGATAATAATGTGAGGGCGGAAAAATACAAGAAATTCCAAGAACTCGTCGCTGAAGACATTCCGGCAATTTTTCTTTACAGTCCGAATTATTTATACCTGCAAAATAAATCCATCCAAGCCGTTGAACTTGAAAATATTATTATTCCATCAGACAGGTTTAACGGGATTGAAAAATGGTATATGAAGACGGAGAGGGTTTGGAGATAAATCATCTTAACATTTGAACATATTAACATTTTAACATTACATTAGCGAAACCTGTCATCCTGAACTTGTCCGCTTCTAGCGGATCTGCCGAAGGCATGATTTCAGGATCTTCTTGCTCTAAGGTTTTAGCTTGATGTGTTCCGCAAGATTAGAAATTGCTTTTGAAAATAAAAAAATCTCTCTTCCTAAAAATGAAATCGTTGTTTCAGGTTTAGAAAAAGAGAAACGAAAAAGTTTAATCATTGATTTCTGGACAGTCTTCTTTTGCGTTGCATATCATTAACACATAATCCAAATATTTTCCAAAAAATTCTTTTTTATCGCTAAGATATAGCTGCTTCAGGTTAAAATCCGAATTTTTTATACTAGAGTTAAGGAAAAATTGAATTGTATCGTCTCTGTTTTGTTCAACAATTTTAACTTTTATTTTGTTTGGAGGAAGAGCAATAGATGAAAAACTTCTATTGTATTTGTCTTTCCATATAAACGAAATCATTTCGTTTTCGTTCCAAACCAATAGATGTAATAAATCTTGCGGTTTTTGCAATTCAGAAACCAAAATTTCGTTTTCCAATATTTCTTTCTGCGTTAATGGTTTTTTCTGTGTTTCTTTAGAAGATTCCAAAGATAACAATCCAAATGCCAACACAGATACCAACAGCAACGCCATTACTGTGATAAATTTACTCATTTCTTTACCTCCATATTTTTTCTTTGTCAGCCAGACTTGGTCTGTAAATCGCTTTATACAAGCAATTCACCTCATTTGAGAACTAACACGCTATCATATCATAAATAAAAATTATGTCAAGATCAAAATTAAATTTAAACCTATCCAACTCCACGACAAATTCAGACGCTTCCGACTTCAAAGAGAGAATTGAAAAAATAAAAAACACTCCCGTTCCGAAGTTCGCGGAGTATAAGCCGGATTTGTCTAAGCTGAAGAAATTAAGGGAAAAATATAAAGACAAGAAAAATATCATCGTGGAAGGAAACGGCGGGGCGATTTCCAATTTTCGGGGAATTTGGAGCGCGCTGGGAGAAGTTTCTAACAAAAATATTTATTTGTTGGACACGGAAGATCCGGATTATATTTATGAGCTTCGGAAAAAATGCGATAAAAAAAACACGCTCGTGATACTCACCAGCAAGTCCGGATCAAGAATTCAAGTTTTGGCGAATTATTTCGCGTTCCAGGATTATCCCATGCTTATTATAACCGAAGACAACGACGGCGCGCTCAACCAAATCCGAAAAGTGAAAAATCTTGATGTGTCTTTTTACCCTGCCGTTAATATGACCGATCGCTATACCGGCCTTACTGAATCCGCGCTTACCACCGCAGAAATTGTCGGAATAGACACGGAAGAACTGATTATCGGTGGAAAAGATATGTATGAAAAATGTAACTGGAAACTGGAAACTGGAAATAACCCCGCGCTCCAGCTTGCCATAACCCTTGCCAAACTTGAAAAAGCGGGATACACTGAACTGTTCTTATCAATCTATTCCAAAAAACTGTCCGGCTTTATTGAACTTATCATCCAGCTTTACCACGAAAGCGTCTGTAAAAACGGCATCGGGCAATTGATTTATGGCAGTGAAGCGCCAGAAAACCAGCACCACACTTTGCAAAGATTAATATCTGGACGACAAAATTCCATCGGGTTTTTCATAACTATAAAAAATCCAAAACATAAAGAAGACTTGAAATTTGAAGTTGAAGAAAGCTTGAAGAATATCAAATGCAGAAATATAACTTTAGGAAATTTAGATAATATTGCATTATCAGAAATTTTTTCCGCCGAGTTTCGAGGAACATGGCAGGATGTCGTGGATAATAACATCCCGGCAATCAACTTTGAGCTTGAAGAAATATCGCCCAGATCCATCGGCGAGTTTATGGCGTTTTTCTATTATACGACTTTTTATTCCGCTTTATTGCGAGGCGTCAACCCCTGCGACCAGCCGGGAGTCGAAAAAAGCAAAGAGAATATTTTTGAGATTGTGGGAGGAATAAGATAATACAGAGATTCTTTTTTATAAAAAGAAATATCTGATTCAAACCAGAGACATTGAATCAAAACGCAGGAAAATAAAAATGCAAATATCAAAATAGAAAATGACAATGTAAAATTAAAAATTAAAATAATTTTAACATTTTAATCTGTCATTTTTCATTTTGATATTTCAATTTTGCATTTCTCTCGCCGCGGTGGCGGAATTGGCAGACGCGCTGGCTTCAGGAGCCAGTGGCAGCAATGCTATAAGAGTTCGACTCTCTTCCGCGGCACAAGGATAAGTTATAAAGTTCATAAAGTTATAAAGTAAAAAGTATGAAGATAAAAAAATTTGAAGAAATTATTGCTTGGCAGAAGGCGGGAGAATTGTCTTTGTCTGTTTATGAAAAACTTAAAAATAATAATGATTTTGCTTTCAAAAATCAGATACAAAGAGCCGCTGTTTCCATAATGAATAACATTGCCGAAGGATTCGAGAGAAAAGGAAATAAAGAATTTAAGCAATTTCTATTTATTGCCAAAGGATCTTGCGGGGAATTACGATCAATGCTTTATTTAGCCCTAAAACTAAAATATTTATCGGAAGAAGATTTTAAAAAACTTCATAATTTATCAATAGAAATTTCCAAATTACTATCCGGCTTCATCAAAACTTTATAACTCAATAACTTTATAACTTTATAAACTTTCTAACTTTTTAACTTATATTATGCAATTTAAACCAAAAACAAATCATCTAAAAACAAAAAAGCTTCGCATCATTCCGCTGGGCGGGCTGGAGGAAGTCGGGAGGAATATGACTCTGTTTGAATATGACAGAGACATAATTATCGTTGATATGGGACTGCAATTCCCGGAAGAAAATATGCCCGGAATTGATTATATCATTCCCAATGTTAACTATCTTAAAGGCAAGGAGAGAGATATTAGGGGCGTTTTCATCACTCACGGCCATATGGATCACATCGGAGCGATTCCCCACCTTATGCCGAAACTGGGAAACCCCCCGATGTTCACGGCCGCTTTGACCGCGGGAATAATCAAAAAGAAACAGGAGGACTACACGAACGCCAGCCCTCTGAATATAAAAGTCGTGAATTTTGAAAGCAAAATAAATCTTGGAAACTTCAAAGTGGAATTTTTTCATGTGAACCACAATATTCCCGATGTTCTAGGACTGGCGATCTATACGCCGGAAGGACTGATTATCCATACCGGAGATTTCAAGTTTGACCACAGCCCGACAACGGATAAGCCGGCGGATATCGGAAGAATCGCCAGCCTCGGATCGCAAAATGTTCTCGTCCTAATGTCAGACAGCACCGGCGCCGAAAATCCGGGGCATTCCGTGAGCGAGCAAGATATTCAAAAAACGCTTGACGACATTTTTTCGCGGGCCAAAGGAAGAGTTATCGTCGCCACTTTTTCATCGCTGATCAGCAGAATTCAGCAAGTCATTACCATCTCCGAAAAGTATGGCAGGAAAGTTGCCATTGACGGATACAGTATGAAAACTAATATTGAAATTGCCAATGAGCTTGGATATTTGAAATATAAAAAAGGGACTTTGATCAGACCGGAGCAAATGAAAAACTATCCCGACGACAAAGTTTCCTTGATGTGCACCGGCGCACAAGGAGAAGGCAAGGCGGTTCTGATGAGAATTGTGAATAAGGAACACAGGTCAATACAGATTAAAAGAGAAGACACCGTTATCTTTTCCTCCTCAGTTGTTCCAGGAAACGAAAGAACGGTGCAGAATCTCAAAGACCAGCTTTACAGGCAGGGCGCGAATGTCGTGCATTATAAAATGATGGATGTCCACGCCGGAGGGCACGCGCAGATTGAAGATTTGAAAATGATGATCAATCTTATCAAGCCCAAATTTTTTATGCCGATTCACGGAAATTATTATATGCTGAGACTTCACGCCAACATCGCGGAAAATTTGGGAATACCGCCATCGAACACCATCGTGGCCGGAAACGGAACCGTTGTTGAGCTCACCAAATCTTCAGCGGCAATAACCAAGGAAAAAATACCTTCCAACTATGTTATGGTTGACGGGCTCGGCGTGGGCGATGTGGGAAATGTCGTTTTGCGCGACCGCCAGCAAATGAGCGAGGATGGAATGTTTACTATTGTGATCATCGTGGACAGCAAAACCGGAAAAATCGTCGGATCTCCCGACATAATCTCGCGCGGATTCATATATATGAAAGGATCAACCGAGCTCGTCAAAGAAACAAAAAATAAAGTTGTGGAAATCGTGAACAAAAAAACCGCGCCTGAGCACGGCACAAACTGGGCTTATGTGAAAGACAATATCCGCGACCAAATCGGGCAATTCCTGTTTGTTAAAACCCAGCGAAGACCGATGATTTTGCCCGTGGTGATTGAAGTGTAAAATCGCAACCGCAAATTATTAATTTCCGATTACATCCCCAATTTCCACTTCCGTGAAATATTGCCTGTGCGTTCCTCTTCTTTTATATCTTTTCTTCGCCTTGTATTTTATAACTTCAACTTTTTTCGCCCTTGCCTGCCTGATAATCGTCGCTTCAACTTTAGCTCCCGCGACAACGGGATCGCCGATTTTCACATCCTTTTCATCGTCCGAGGAAACGAGGAAAACTTGGTCAAAAACAATTTTCGCGCCTTCTTCGCCCTCAAGTTTTTCAACTTTCAACTTGTCCTTTGGAGAAACCTTATACTGCTTCCCACCCGTTTTTATAACTGCAATCATAGTTGTTTGTGTTATTAATTTAAAAATAATTACCTCCGACATTCTTTTTCAATAATCTTATACTACCAGCAAAATTGCCTTATGTCAACACAAGGGCTTGTTTTCGGAATATTGGAAATAAAAAAAGAGAAGCGGAGTTTTTCTCGCTTCAAATTATATTTCTATTCCGCAACATTTGCAAGCGCGAATGTTGCTATAAAAACCAGACCTGCAATTGTCAGAGCAAAATACTCTGTCATTTATTATATCGGGTTTCCTCTCTTCCCCAGAAACCAGTTTACCGCACTTGCTGCAAAACATTTCGTTTATGTATACCTTTTTTCTTTCAACGTCTTCTGGCGCGCCATAGGCACAGTTATTTTTATAGCAATAAATATCGCCATTTTCAGAAACAATGATTTGATCATTTCTGCCAATGACAACTCCGCATTTGCTACAAAACTTCCATTTATCTACGCTCATTATAACCTCCTTTATTCTTTATCAAATATATTCTAAAGTTCCATCTTTGTCAAACTAAAAATGCTCTTTATTCAAAATGCACTTTCTTTGTGAATTTTTTTAATTTATCCGCAAGCTTGGGATATTTTGACAGTTTATAATCCGCGCTGATCAGATTGAACGCTTCTTCTCGAGCGGTTTTTATCAGTTCCGCGTCAGATAGCGACGCCATCGCCAAGTCGGGCAGGCCGGATTGGCGGATTCCGACAAGCTCTCCCGGACCGCGGATTTGCAAATCTTTCTCGGCAAGCTCAAATCCGTTGTCGCTTTTGACGAGAGCGTTAAGCCTTCTGCCTGTCGTGGAAGAAGTTGAATCGGTAAAAAGAAAGCAGAACGACTGGTATTTTCCGCGTCCGACCCGTCCGCGAAACTGATGGAGCTGGGCAAGCCCGAACCTGTCAGATCCTTCAATAAGCATCACGGACGCATTGGGAATGTCAATCCCGACTTCAACCACGGAAGTTGAAATAAGAATATGAACTTCCCCGGATGAAAATTTTTTCATCACCTCTTCTTTCTCTTTCGGTTTCATTCTCCCGTGAAGAAGTCCTATGCTTAAATCGGGATATATTTTCTTGCTCAATTTCTCGTATTCTTCCGTCGCTGATTTCACTTCCAAAAAATCAGACTCTTCAATCAAAGGGCAAATGACAAAAGCTTGCCTGCCTTTTTTTATCTGATCGTAAATAAATTTATAAACCAAATCTCGATTCACCGGCGCCACCAATTTGGTGATTATTTTTTGCCTGCCGATCGGCATTTCGTCCAGAATTGACAGATCCAAATCCCCGTAAACCGTCAACGCCAAAGTCCTTGGAATCGGAGTCGCGGTCATAGAAAGGAGATGCGGAACAGTCTTAAGCCCGTCTTTGATATTTACGACTTCCTGCTGCAATTTCGCGCGCTGATCAATCCCGAAGCGATGCTGTTCGTCAACGATGGAAAAGGCCAGATTTTTGAAAACGACTTTTTCCTGTATCAAAGAATGCGTGCCGATGATAAAATTTATTTCTCCGTTTTTTATATTTTCCAAAATGTCTTTTTTGTTTATTTCCTTCGTTTCTTTACAATCATAAACCTTACCTTCACTTCCAGTTAAAAGAGCTATTTTCAAATTTATATCTTTAAATCTTCTTTTTGCTTCCTCAAAATGCTGTCTGGCAAGAATTTCCGTAGGAGCCATAAACGCAGCCTGATAGCCGGATTTTATGACCGCCAGAGCGGAGATCAGAGCCACCAAAGTTTTTCCCGATCCGACATCGCCTTCCAAAAGCCTGTTCATCGGCCTGTTTTTTTCCAAATCTTTGATGATTTTCCACGAAGAAATTTTCTGCCCGTTCGTCAATTTGAAAGGCAAGCTGTCCACGAAATTTTTAATTTCCTTTTCAAGCTCTTTGTTGAAATTTATTTTCACCGCGCCGAGCTCCTGCCACTTTTTTTTCTGCGACATCATATAAAGCTGAACCAAAAACAGCTCATCGAAAGCCAGCCGCCTTTTCGCTTCTTGCGATTTTTGCGTATTGTCGGGAAAATGAATTTGGCTGATCGCGTTTGGAAGCCTATATAATCTTTGGCTTTTCAAAATTTCAGAAGGCATAAATTCTTCCGCCTCGCTTGATAATTTGAGAATCGGCTTGATGTGCGCCCTCAGCCACTTTGACGAAAGTCCTTCCGTTTCGTGATAAACCGGCACAAGCCGCGCGGTGTGAAGAGACTGGCCGCTTCCCAAAAGTTCATAGGACGGATTGGAAAGCTGAAGCCCTTCCTGCGCATAGACGACTTTCCCGCTCAAACTTACATTGGCTCCCGCTTTCAGATTGCGGATCAAAAACGGCTGATTGAACCAAACCGTTTTAATCGCCCCCGAATCGTCCTCAATCAGCGCCTCCGTTAAATTCATTTTTTTCTTCCAAGTCCTGATGTTTTGGATGTCCAATATTTTTCCGCGCACGCTCACAACCTCGCCAAGCGATACTTCGCTTATTTTTTTCACCTCCGAAAAATCATCGTAGCGGAACGGAAAATAGAAAAGCAAATCCCCCGCCGTTTCAATCCCGACTTTATGAAGCTTCTTCGCGTAAGCCTGTCCGATAAACGGCAATTTTTCAATTTTTGTTTTAAAGGTTATCGTCATAAATAAAATTAGGGTGTCTATTTCTTATCATTAAAAAATGTTAGCTACAAATATATTTTATCATAAATCGCCCAAAAACTCTAATCGCCATATGGTGAATAGATATGTTTATGAAATATGTTTATGAAATTTGACACAACGGCTATAATATATTAACATAGGTTATGTTGCTTAATGGTTTATCATTGCGGACTAATTTTAACTTCAATGCTTTGGTTAGATTAGTGTCAATATTAGTTTAATTCGTGTTTAATATATTATACGCGAATTATAACGAATACCAGACTAAGATAACTAAAAACATTAAAATTTTTGCTTGATAAGCCAAGAATAACTTAAAAACAAAATAAAAATATGGCAAAATCAAAACCGGTTTCAAATGTTCAGATAGCGACAAAATGCCCGATGTGCGGGTTCAATTTCAGCAAAGACGATGTTAAAACGATTGACAGTAAAGAAGGATCCGCGACTTTTTTTCTGAATTGCTCAAAATGCAAAAGTTCCGTGATGATGATGGTTATGGCCAACGCTTTGGGCATAACTTCCATAAGCATGGTTTCGGATCTCGCGGAAAAAGATCTCGGCAAAATAGAAGCGAATTGCGTTGAATATGACGATGTCTTGGAGATGCATAAATTTTTAAAGAATAAATAATTATATTTAAATTCCTTAACTAGCGACAAACTATGGAAACACTAGCGATTTCCGCTCAAACAAGAGAGCGAAAAAGAAGAAAAGTGAACGAACTTAGAAACGAGGGGTATATTCCGGGGATTGTTTACGGGCATAAAAAAGAAAATAAAAGCGTAAAAGTCGGCAGTCTGGAATTCAGAAAAGCGCTCCGCAGCGCCGGCAAAAGCACTTTGATTGATCTTGATATTGACGGCAAAAGCGTCGGGAAAGTCATTATAAACGACTATCAAACTGATCCTGCCACGGACAAAATAATCCATTTTGACTTATATCAAGTTAAGATGGATGAAAAAATGGTCGCCACCGTTCCCGTTAGGTTTACAGGGGAATCCCCTTCCGTCAAAAACGAGGGGAGCATTTTGATTAAAAGCCATAGCGTTTTTGAAATCAAATGTTTGCCTGGAGATCTCATCCATGACATTGAAGTTGATATTTCAAAACTTGAAAAGGTAGACGACATTATAAGGGTTAAGGATTTGAAAGTTTCCGATAAAATTGAAATTCTCGCGAATCCGGAGGTGGTTGTCGTAACCGTAGCTCCGCCAAGAAGCGAAAAGGAAATTGAAGATCTTGAAGAAAAAATTGAAGAGAAAGTGGAAGAAGTTGAAGGAGCCGTGAAGAAAGAAGCTGAAGAAGGCGCGGAAGAAACTGAAGGCGATAAGAAAGACGGCGATAAGAAAAAAGAAAAAGAAGTAAAGAAAGAAAAAGAGAAGAAATAAAAGTGTAACGCATTATTTAAACATTATGAATTTGATTTCTAAATGTAAAAATAATATTCATTTTTCAAGCCGCGTAATGATTTTGTTATGCGGTTTGTTTGTTTTATTTTTATTCGCGGCTGTTTTCGCCGTTGGGGAAAAATCCATCTTCGCGCAAGAAAATGTTGAAAATATGAGCTTGGAGGAAAGACAGAGTCTTATTGATAAAATAAAAGAAGAGAAAAAAGAAGTTGAAGAAAAAATAAATAATTATGAAGCGGAAATTAAAGCTCAGCAAAAAAAAGAGCGGTCCCTAAAGGGAGAAATTTTGATATATGAAAACAAGGTTTATAAAAATGAATTGGAAATCAAGGAAACAAAACTGGCGATAGAAGCGGCTGAGTTGGAATTGAAAGAAATTGAAGAAAAAATCGCGGAAGGAGAGGAGAAAATAACAGAAAACAAAGACTCTTTGAAAAATCTAATCAAGCTTCTATATATCTCCGAGCAAGATTCTTTTCTTGAGATTCTGATGGCAAACGACAATATATCGGATTTTTTTAACGAAATTGATATTATAGATTCCGTTAAAGATGAGATATTCAACGCCATAATAAATTTAAAAAAAGAAAGGGAAGATCTTAATTCCAAAAATAAAGAAGTTGAAGAGCGGCAAGAAGAAATGGGCAGCTTGATTCAGATAAAATCCTATCAAAACGAGTCGCTTGGCGAGCTGAAAAGTCAAAAGAATGAGCTTCTGGAAGTGACTAAAGGAGAAGAAAAACAATTTCAACAGCTATTGGAAGAAAATAAAAACATTCTTCCGACATTGCAAGCGCAATTGCGCGATCTGCAAAGTTTGGGAAAAAAAATAGAATTTGACGACGCGTTTTCGGCGGCAAAACATATCGGCTCCGTCATCGGAGTTCGCCCGGCATATCTCCTTGGAATATTGAAAGTTGAATCTGACCTTGGGAAAAATACGGGTTCCGGAAACTGGAATGATGATATGTATAGCTGTTATTTGAGAATTTCCAAAATAGCCAAAACGGCAGACAGAAAAGCGTATTATGTGAAAAGAGCCGAGACGGAAAAAAACGCGTATTTCTCTATTATAAATAGATTAGGCATAGACCCCGATTCGGTTAAAGTGTCTAGGGAACCGACTTACGGCTGCGGCGGAGCGATGGGACCGTCTCAATTTATTCCGTCAACTTGGCTTGCCTATGAGCCAAGAATAGCCGATGTAACGGGAAATAATCCCCCGAACCCATGGGATTTGACGGACGCGATGGCCGCCATGGCCGTGAAAGTTTCAGACATTCCGGGGGTTGTGGGCGGAAATTATGACGCGGAATATGAAGCGGCCGGCAGATATTTGGGAGGCGGAAGCTGGAGAAGCAAAAATTTATTTTTCTACCCGAACAAGGTGATGCTCTTCGCCAGCTTATATGAAAAAGAATTGGGGCTATAATTATTTATAAATATAAAAAAGAAGCTCGGTTTTTCCGAGCTCCTTTTTTATATTTATAAATGCGTTTTAATAAATTGCCGTAATAAATTATTATTGATGCGTTTGTTGCCAAAAGCCATTAAACGAAAAGAAAATTTTTATTTTATATATTTTTTAATGTTCTCCAGTGATTTTTCCGATAAATTATTGGCGTTGAAAATCGCTTCTTTTATCAGACTTTCCGAGAATGTTTCTTGATGTCCGATATTTATTTTATCGCTGCCGGTTCTATTCTGCATATAATCTTCTATATATATCTTTTTTTCTTTACTCAGATTGGCGCCGTCTCCGGTTTCTTGAATATATTCTTCCAGAGCTCTTCTCGCCAAATGAGTAATGCCGTTTCCGAAAACCGCGATTTCCGTGTATTGCCTTCCGGAATTATCCGAGCTTGAAACGGCCAGCTCTTCGTTTGTATTTGTATTTGTATTCTCGCTTGTTGCTTCGGTTTTGGCGAGCTCTTCCGTTTTGCCGTCTTCTTTCGCCGCTTCTTTTTGATCTATGCTTTCTACGGCAGCTTCCTGATTATTTACTTCAAGACTGTTATCCGCGATTTCATTTTCTTGATTATTATTGAAATTTTCTTCCGGCTTGTTTTCAGTATTGACAACAGCGGGATTTGAATTGTTGTTCGCGTTATTCTGATTATAATTATAAGCGCTTATTCCGACGATAAGCACAATTAATATTATTAGCAGAGTTTGCCAATTTCCATAGCTCCAGTCTTTTATTTTTTCAAACCATCCCTTTTGATCGGCATCCATTATCTCTATTTCGCTTTCCATGTTTTTTTGCCACCCCCTTTCTTTTTTAATTAAATTATTAAAGATCTTTCCAGCAATTAAAGGTTATCACAAGTATTAAAAAATGACAAGGAATAGAAGTTAAAAGTCTATAAAGTCAAAAGTTCATAAAGTCTATAAAACTGAAAATATTTTTTGAAATAATTCATATTTTAAACTTTAAAAATTTAATAAATTTATTTTTACTTTCCAACTTTACAAACTTTATAAACTTTTTACTTATATGCTCTTGACAAAGTATTGTAAATTATTTTTTTATGCTATATAATGAAAGTATAAAAAGTTTTTTTTATTTTTTCACAAAATAATAATTCAAAACAAAAAATAAATCGCAGCGCATTTTACAAAAATAAAACGCATTGATTTTTTTGTTCGAAACTTAATCATTAATCTCAAAATGAAAGGGGGTGGTAGTCGTGGCTAAAGCAAAAAAAGCAAAGAAAAAAACTGCAAAGAAACCAGCAAAAAGAAAAGCTGCAAAGAAACCAGCAAAAAAAGCAAAGAAAAGAAAATAATATTTTGCAAATCTAAAACACGGTTTTACAAGAGCCGTGTTTTAGTTTGGAGAAATTTGTTGTATCTTCGCTGAAATAAGCCTGTTTTTCCCTCTCAAATCTTTGATTATTTTTATATCAACCGCGCTTAACTTTTTTTTCAAAATTGATTTTATTTTTTTCATTTGAGCTGGATCGGCTTCAAGAATAATATGATTATATAAATTATTATCTTCTGAATTATTTTTGATTTTAATATTTGATATTGAATTGATTAATTTTTCAATCAATTCAATTCCGCTTTTTCCTCCGACTAGAGAAATTTTCGGTTCGTATTTTCTGACATTCGGCGAAAGATTTTTATATTCATCGTTTTTTATATAAGGAAGATTGGCTGTTATTATAAATTGATTAGAAGCGGAAGAAATTTTTTCTTTCATAAATTTTCCAAAATCCCCAGCGATAAATTTTATTTTTTTATTTAAATTGTATTTTTTCGCATTGAGCTTTGCAATTTTGATTGCTTCGGAAGAAATATCATTGGCGTAAGCGCCACATATATTCGTCCAATAAGTCCTATTCGTCCCATTTGTCCTGTCTTTTTCAATCTCATTCAAAACGCTTATTATCACGCACCCCGATCCCGCGCCAATATCAATCAAAGTAAATTTATTTTTACTATCATCTATAATTTTTAAAACTTCTTCAACCATAAATTCCGTTTCCGGGCGCGGAATAAGAACATTTTCATTCACATAGAATTCATACCCGTAAAATTCTTTTTTATTGGTGATATAAGCGACAGGCTTGTGCCTTAGCCTTTGTTTTACAAAACCGTTAAACAACTTTTCTTCTCGTTTATTTAATTCATAATCATTATTCATGTAAAGCCAGCTTTTATCTATATTTTTCCTATATCTATTCAACGCCTCCAATAACAAAACTTCCGCATCAAGATCAGCGGAAGGAATGTTTTTTTGCTTTAATTTTTTAGTGGCTATTTTGATAGCTTGATTAATAATCATAAATATATTTTACCCTAAATTACAATAAACCTATCTCCTCTTCCTCCTCGCCACTTTCAACCTCGCCAGAGATCTTTCCAGCGCCACCGTCGCATCGGCGAAGGCAACATCGGACATTCTGTCTTTTTCTTTCAACAGATCTTCCGCTTTCTTTTTCGCTTCTTGAACTTTCGCTTCGTCAATTTCGTCAATCCGATCAGCGATATCCGTCATTATAGTAATTTTATTCTTCTTCACTTCCACAAACCCATTGCAAACAGCCATCGGAATTTCCTCGCTTCCGTTTTTTATAATCAGTTCTCCGTGTTTCATCGTGCTAATCAGCGGAATATGATTAGCCAGAATCGTAATCTCCCCATCTCTTGTCGGAAGCGTCACTTGATCAGCTTCCCCTTTATAAGCAACTTTCTCTGGAGTGATGACTTGAAGATTTATTTTGTTCGGTGTTGACATAAGATTAAAATTTGATTATATTAGAAATGCGACTAATAACACTTAGTCTGCAAGGAGGAAAATAAATTATGGGAAAAGATGGATTAAGCGATGATGACAAAAAATTAGTTTGTTCTGTCGCTTTAGCAGTAATTGACGGAAAAGAATTTGAAAATATTATAGAACACCTTGATCCAAAAAAAAAGTTGATTATTACCGTAGAAGCAACTAAAAAGCTTTTGTCATTTTAAGCAATAAAGAAAATCAAATTTCAAAGTTCCAGAAAACAGTTTCTAGAAATAGATGCTGTTTCTTTTTTTTATTCCAGCTAAGATTGAATTTGATTGAAATGGACAAAAATTGTCATTCTGAACTTGTTTCAGAATCTGTCTCACTGCTACGACTTAGGCTATGATTTAACAGGAAAGTATTTATTAACGAAATCTATGTAATTTTGTGAAATATATAAAACTAAAACCTTACAATTAGACAGATCCTGAAATAAATTCAGGATGACAAACAATACAGCAATTTAACAATACAACAATTCAATAATTACTTCCCAATTTCCTCAATACTCCCCTTCATATAAAAATCATTTTCATTTCTGCTATCATGCTTGCCATCTAGAATTTCTCTAAAACCCTTAATAGTATCAGCCAGCGAGACATATTTTCCGGCGGTTCCAGTGAAAACTTCGGCGACGAAGAACGGCTGGGAGAGGAATTTCTGGATTTTTCTGGCGCGGGAGACGATTAGTTTATCTTCATTAGACAGCTCTTCCATTCCCAAAATCGCGATGATGTCCTGCAAGTCTTTATATCTTTGCAGAATTTTTTGCGTTTCTCGCGCGACATCATAATGCTCTTGTCCGACTATGTTCGGATCAAGCACGGTTGAAGTTGATTCAAGAGGATCAACGGCGGGATAAATTCCCAACTCTACTAATCCTCGAGATAAAACAACTGTGGAGTCAAGATGGGAAAAAGTCGTGGCAGGCGCGGGATCGGTCAAATCGTCGGCTGGAACATAAACCGCTTGAACGGAAGTGATTGAGCCTTTGTCAGTGGAAGTAATTCTTTCCTGAAGCTCGCCCATCTCTTGCGCCAGAGTCGGCTGGTATCCAACCGCGGAAGGCATTCGCCCCAAAAGCGCGGACACTTCCGAACCGGCTTGAGTAAATCTGAAAATATTATCAATAAAAAGCAAAACATCTTTTCCCATATTGTCTCGGAAATATTCCGCCATCGTCAGGCCTGATAAAGCGACTCTCTGCCTCGCGCCCGGTACTTCATTCATCTGTCCGAAAACCAAAGCAGTCTTATCCAAGACTCCGCTGTTTTTCATTTCGTGATATAAGTCGTTTCCTTCTCTCGTCCTTTCCCCGACGCCGGCAAAAACGGAATATCCGCCGTGCTCCGTGGCAATGTTTCTGATCAGTTCTTGAATTAAAACTGTTTTCCCAACTCCGGCTCCTCCAAACAATCCGACTTTTCCGCCTTTGGAAAATGGAGCAATAAGGTCAATAACCTTAATTCCCGTTTCAAAAATTTCCGTTTTTGTAGACTGGCTCGTGAAACTCGGCGCTTCTCTGTGAATTGACAATCTTTGTTTAGCTTCTTTTGTATTCTCAAGTCCGTCAATAGGATTTCCCAAAACATCATACATTCTGCCCAAAACTTCTTCTCCCACAGGAACAGAAATCGCCTCGCCCGTGTCTTCCGCTTCTGTTCCTCTTTGCAATCCATCCGTTGAGCCCATTGATACGGCTCTTACCCTGTTCGCCCCGAGATGCTGGACGACTTCCAAAACAAGCTCTTTGCCGTCAGAAGTTTTCGTCTTGACGGCATTTAGCAAAGCCGGCAATTGATCCTGAAACTCAACATCAACCACCGCCCCGATTATTTGCGCAATTTTTCCAGTGTTCATAAAATTATATTGTTATATTGTTAAATTGTTATATTGTTAAATTGTTGGATTGTTAAATTGTTTGTCATCCTGAACTTGTTTCAGGATCTTTCGTTTGCTACATCTAGTCTTGCGAGATAAACCACAGATAAGAACTTATCACAAGACAGATTCTGAACTAAATTCAGAATGACAATAATTTTTCAAAACATTTAGACATTGGGATTTAAAGGGAAATAAAAAATTATTCCCTTATTTATTTCTTTCCTTTTTTCTTTTTTTAATTTCTGCTATTCTAGCAGAAATTTCATTTTGATCTCCTCTTTTTCTATTTATAGTCTCACCTCCTCTTCTTCAAGTCCCAATTTCCAAATTTTCAATGAACGACGTTATTAGTTAAAAGTTTATAAAGTTAAAAGCAATTAATACATCAACTTTACGAACTTTCTACTTTATAAACTTTCAACTAATCTATTCCTGCGCCGCGACTCCTGCCGAGATCTCGCTCATTTCCTGCGTGATTTTTTGCTGGCGGATATAGTTGTATGTCAATTTCAAATCATCAAGCATTTCCAAGGCGTTGTCCGTCGCGCTTTTCATCGCCACCATTCTGGCGCTGTGTTCCGAGGCGTTTGACTCCAAAATTATATGGTAAACTTGGGTTTCAATCAAATTGGGGAGAAGATCGCAAAGAACTTTTTCTACCGAGGGCTCGAATTTATATTCCACTCCATTATCATTATTTTCTTCCGAGACTTCTTTTTTCGCCATATCCTGAATTTCTTCTATCGTCTCTTCCAAGCTTCTTCTCGTGATCGGCAGAAGTTTTTTTATTTTGACATCCTGCTTTAGCGTGGAAACGAAATTTGTATAAACAGCCGTGACTTTGTCATATTTTCTACCCGCAAAATCACCGATCAAAAGTTTGGAAATAGGAAGCGTTTCGCGAAGCTCCACTGTGTCTCCGATCCCGGAAAAAACCGCGGAGATATTTTTCGTTTTTTTGAAATAATTTTCCGCCTTTTTCCCCACGGCGACTATTGTTATATTATAATCTTTATTTTTTTCTATAATATTTCTGGCTTCCCGCAAGACATTGCTGTTCAATCCTCCGCAAAGACCCTTATCCGAAGTTACCACAAGAAGACATAAATTTTTCACATCCCTATTTTCAAGAAGAATATGCTTTCTCGGCTCAACAGACTCGCTCACGCTTTGCAAAATTCCAAGAGCCGCTTCCGCATAAGGACGCGCCATCATCGCCGCCTGCTGGCTTTTTTTCATCTTAGACGCGGCAACCATCTCCATCGCTTTCGTAATTTGCGAGGTGTTTTTTGTTGACTGGATTTGCCGCCTGATTTGCTGAGGAGATTGCATATTAGTATTAAGTAATTAGTATTAAGTATTAAGCTTGTTACTTAATATTTTTAAGACTTCGAATTAGTCCGTTGATTAATTTACTGACTTCAATTGTTTGCTCGGCTAGTTTAGTGAATTCTTCCTTCGGCAAATAATTTATATCTTTTGCTATTAAAAGTTGGTTTTGCAATTCGGTTAGCGAGCCTAGCGACATATGATAAAAGAGGAAAATTATTAGTTATTTTATAAATAGATATTACTAGCTGATGTCCCTTTCTCCAAGCAATTAAATCGGTAAAGCTTTTTATCTTTTCAATATTTGATTGCTTAATACTTAATACTGGATACTTAATACTTTTTAAATTCCCCAATCGCTTCTTTTAATTTCTTATCCGTTTCTTCCGAAATTGCTCCTTCTTTGGAAATTGCGTCTAGGACCTCTTTGTTTTTTGAGTTTAAATATTCAAGAAGATTTTTTTCAAAGTCTTTTACCTTTTCAACTTCAACATCGTCCAGAAATCCATTGATGGTAGCAAAAATTATAGCCACTTGCGCTTCCGTTTCCATAGGCGCGTATTGGTTTTGCTTAAGAACTTCCGTAAGTCTTTTTCCTCTTTCAATTCTATCCTTTGTTTCTTTGTCTAAATCAGAACTAAATTGCGCGAAAGCCGCCAACTCTCTGAATTGCGCCAGTTCCAATCTTAGTTTTCCCGCGACTTTTTTCATCGCTTTAGTTTGCGCGTTGGACCCCACGCGCGAAACTGAAATTCCGGGGTTCACGGCTGGCCTGATTCCTTGATAGAATAAGCTTGTTTCCAAAAATATCTGCCCGTCGGTTATGGAAATCACATTGGTTGGAATATAAGCGCTCACATCTCCGGCTTGAGTTTCGATAATAGGCAAAGCTGTAAGAGATCCTCCGCCGTATTTTTCGTCTCGTTTCGCGGCTCTTTCCAAAAGTCTGGAGTGTAAATAAAAAATATCTCCCGGATACGCTTCTCTTCCCGGCGGTCTTCGCAAAATCAAAGACACTTGCCTATATGCCCAAGCGTGCTTGCTTAAATCGTCATAGACAATCAGCGCGTCTTTTCCCTGATCCATAAAATATTCTCCGATCGCGCATCCCGCGTAAGGAGCGATATAAGACATAGAAGCGGGATCGGACGCTCCGGCAAGAACTATTATGGTGTGTTCCATCGCCCCGCTTTCTTCAAGCTTAGCGACAATTTTCGCAATCTTGGATTCCTTCTGTCCGATGGCTACATAGATGCAAATTACATTCTTACCTTTTTGATTTATGATTGTATCAATAGCGATGGCCGTTTTTCCGGTTTGCCTGTCTCCAATAATCAGCTCTCTCTGTCCTCGCCCGATTGGAATCATAGAATCAATCGCCTTAATCCCGGTTTGAAGAGGAGTGTCAACCGACTTTCTCTTGATAACACCCGGAGCAATTTTTTCCACGGGATAAAATTTGTCAGTTTTAATTTCACCTTTGCCATCAATCGCCTGCCCCAGCGCGTTCACCACTCGTCCGATCACCTGTTCTCCGACCGGAACTTCCAAAATTCTGCCAGTGCTTTTGACCGTGTCGCCTTCTTTGATTTTTAGATAGTTTCCCAAAATCATAGCTCCCACGCTGTCTTCTTCAAGATTCAGCGCCACGCCGAAAATTTCCCCCGGAAATTCAAGCAGTTCCCCGCTCATCACATCCGTCAGACCGTTTAGAGTCGCCACTCCATCAGCAATTTTCACCACCTTGCCGATTTTCTCAACCTGAGTTTCCAGCTTAGTTTGAGCAATCTGCTGTTTTAGATTTTCAATTATGTAATTGTTCATAATGATTATATTGTTAAATTGTTAGGATTGTTAAATTGTTTAGAGATTGAGATTTGAAAGGAAGATGTAAAAAAATTAATCTTCCCTTAACTTGCGCAGATCATGTTGCAACCCTGCAACTTTTAATCTTTGCTTATTTATTGTTTCTTTACATACTTTTTCTATTTCTTTCTCTCTTTCCACTTCTTTTTCAAGTTCGTTATATTTACCTTTTAGTCTTTCTCTTTTTATATATTCTTTTATTTTATCTTTTATGCTCATATTTTTCCTCCCTAATATATTCCAAATCTCAATTTCTAAATTTTCAATGAGCGTTATGTAGTGTCATTGCGAGGAGTATCAACGACGAAGCAATCTCTTGTTCTCGCTTTATTATTTTATCCCCATAAATAACCATGAGATTGCTTCGTCGTTCCTCCGCCTGATGGCTTCGGAACTCCTCGCAATGACAGGACTATTATTGCTATTTCAGCAAGAACTAATCACCCTTAATACTTAATACTAGATACTTAATACTTATTTAATACTCCCCCTCAAATCCTCCAGCTTCCTTTTCACGCTTCCGTCTATTAGAATGTTATTGTCTATTTTAATAACGACTCCGCCGATCAAAGACTTGTCAATTTTTTCTTCAATCTCAATCTGCTTATGAAATTTCTGGATAATTTTATTCAGAGTTTCCGAGCTTAATTTTTCATTGCTGGCAATTTCAATTTTGGAAATATTTTTTTCTTTTCTATAATGCTTGTAATATTGCTCTATGATTTTAGTAATTAGCGAAAGATCGTTGTTTCTTTTCAGTATTTTCACAAAACTGCCCACTCTTTGCTCAGACTTAAGCCTATCAGCTCCTTTCGTTGATTCATACAAACTCACGGCATATTGTTTCGGCGTGATTTTCATAAAGATTGCATTGTTAAATTGTTATATTGCTAAATTGTTGAATAGCGAAAAATTTATTTATCCTAAAAATCTGTCATTTCGAGCGATTAGCGAGAAATCTATAAATCTTAGATATTTCTACAATATTTAGATTTCTCGCGACACGCTCGAAATGACAATTTCTTAAAGAAAGCAGACATTTGTAATTATTTTATCTTCAGTAAAACATCATTCACGATTTTTTTCTGCTCTTTTTCATTAATACTATCGCCGATTATTTTCTTGGCGATCAAAATTGAAATATCGGCGATTTCTCTTTTCGCTTCCGCTACCGACTTTTCTTTTTCGGATCTGATTTCCTGCTTGGCGCTTTCCACAATTTCCTTCGTTTTAGCTTTGGTTTTTTCCAGAGCTTCCAGCGACTTTTTCTCCGCGCTATCTTGCGCTTCTTTGATTATTCTTTGCGATTCTTCTTTCGCTTTTTTTATTTCAGCGATTTTTGTTTCTTCCGTATTCTTCAATTCTTCTCCAATTTTCTGCGCCTGCTTCAAACTCTTGTCTATTTTTTCAGTCCTGTCATTAAGCATTTTCAAAACCGGCTTATAGGCAAGCCTCTGCAAAATCACAAGAAGCAAAACAAAATTAACCGCCTGCGCAATTATCAGCTTGTAATCTATCCCCAATTTTGTAAATATTTCCGGCATAAAGATTAGTTAATAAAGTTATAAAGTTTGTAAAGTTGAAAAGTATTTGTCATTCGCATGAAGTATTTGTCATTCCCGCGGAGGCGGGAATCCAGTTTGTCTCAATAAACAATATTTTTGTATAATTTATATAAATCTCAGTTGAAACAAAATTATTCTAAATTCTAAATTCTAAATTCCATATTCTAATAAGCGCATCTCAAAAGAGAATAAAAATTCTCTTTTGCTCAAATGCTTATTAAACGAATTTAATAATGAGAGCGACGACAAGCGCGTAAATCGCGATTGCTTCGGCAAAGGCGATTGCCAAAATCATAGCGCTTTGGATTTTTCCCGAAGCTTCGGGATTTCTTCCAATCGCTTCCATAGCTTTTCCGCCGAGAATTCCGATACCCAAAGCCGGACCAAAAGATCCTATTGCAATGGCAAACGCCGCTGAAATTAGCTTTATTGATTCTACATCCATAGTTTTTTCCTTTCTTTAGTTAATAATTATTAATTAAATCAAAATGGAAATATCAAAATGGAAAATGACAGTGTAAAATTCAAAATTAAATAAAATACAAGAATTTAAACAATTTTACATTTTTAATTGTCATTTTGATTTTTGATTTTTACATTTTTAATTTATTCATCAATGCGCTGTCACAGCCACTTTCAAAAACACAATCGTTAACATCGCGAAAACCAGCGCTTGGACAAAGCCGACAAAAAGTTCCAGTCCGAAAAACGGCAGGGGCGCGATGAAAGGAGCAAGCGTCATTATAACGACCAAGAGGACTTCGCCCGCGAAAACATTTCCGAAAAGCCTGAACGAGAAAGAAATCATCTTGGCAACCTCGCTTACCAATTCCAGTATGCCTACGAAAAATTTTATAGGCGAACTGAAATTGATGAATTTTTTGCCGTATTTGAAAATTCCCAAAGCCATAATCCCAAAAATCTGAATTGCCAAAACCGAAACAATGGCAAGCGCCAGAGTCGTATTCAAGTCGCTGTTCGTAGATCTAAGCAGGGGAACAAAAACAGCATGCCCGCTTTCAAGCATGCCCTCTTCGGCAACTTCATAAAATCCGAGCGAACCGAATCCGGGAAGAAGGCCGAGCCAGTTTGAGGTGATTATGAAAATAAAAATAGTGGCGACTATCGGAAAAAATTGATAAGTCTGTTTTCTGTCTCCGGTAACGCCATCGGCCATTTTAAAAAGCGCTTCTATGATTGTTTCTAATATATTCTGCGCTCCTTTTGGCGTTTCCTTCATTTCTCTGGTGGAGAAATAGGCGATTGCCGCAAGAACCGCCGTAGCCATCAGAGAGGCTATAAGAGTATTTGAAACTGGAATTCCCAGCAAATTGGTGATAATTTCCGGGGTGATTGAAACATGCATTCTTCTCTTCTTAAAACTTAAAAATCAGACCTCTTTAATTTTCTTTTAACAGGGCTATTCTAAACGATTTTTTTACAAATGTCAATAGTTTGAAAAAATATGATATTTCTAAATGCGGCTGACAAGAGAAAAACTGTTTGAACATTTTAACATACCAATCCGTTAATTCTTTAATCGTTAATGAATAATCGTCTTATACCGCCCTTGCAAAAATTAAAAACCTGTGATATTATTTAAACATCAAAGATATATGGCGCGGGAGATATAATTTTCGCGCCCAAAGGTCCATATATATCTGTATTTTTTGCGCCAAAACGCAAGATGATTCAAGTCTAAATAATTTAACCATCAAACTAAATGAATAATTACGAACTGCTCTATATCCTTCCTTCCGGGATGACCGGAATGGAAATCAAATCCATTTTTGAAGAGATAGAAAAAGAAATTAAAAATATGGGAGGAGAAAAGCTGGAAACTTTGCTTGACCATCCGTTTTTACTGAAGACGGAAATATCAAAAGAAGAAGGATCCGAGGAATTGAAAAATCTGCCGGTGATAAAACGAAAATTGGCCTACCCCATCAAAAAAAATCGCTTTGGCTTTTATTGCCTTTTTAATTTTAAAAGCGAAGGAACAAATGTAAAAGAAATTGACAAATACTTGAAAACAAACAGCCGCATCTTAAGGCATCTTCTTCTTCAGGCCGATCCGATGACCAAAGAAGGACTGGCTCAATTGCAAAAACTTTTTGCCCGAAAAAGATCCGAACAGGAAAAAGAGAGCAAAAAAGAAGAGCTGCAGACCGCCAAAGAAGAAAAGGAGAAAGATGACCGAAAAGTTTTAAGAGAAAGAAAAGAGGCGGTTGAAAAAGAAGTTAAGGAAGAGGGAGTTGCGCCTTTGATAAAGGAAGAATATAAAAAGGAAGCTAAAAAAGAAGCGCTGGCAATTCCCGAGAGTGAAGAAGAAAAAGAAAAGACAATAATTACTGAAAAAGAAATTGGAGAGAGAGAAGTTGAAAAGAAAGAAGCTAAAGAAGAATTAATGGGCAAAGAAGAAAAAGAAACAACAGAAGAACAGCCGAAAGAAAAAAAGAAAGCGGCAAAAAAGAAAAAGAAAATAAAGCTGGAAGATTTGGAAGACAAGCTTGACGAAATTCTTGAAGACACGATGATCTGAAAATGCATTGCCGCACTATTAATTTATCGTTAAGAAATTTCAGTATTTCCGCGTTAAGTCCGCATAAGTCCGCGAAATTAGCGCCAAAGGCCTAATTTATTAACTTAAAAAATATGAATTTCAACAAAGCTATAGTGGTCGGGAGATTGACAAAAGATCCCGAAACAAGAACTACTCCAAACGGACAAACCGTGGCTTCAATCGGCATCGCAACCAATAGAGTCTGGAACTCAAGCAGCGGAGAAAAGAAAGAAAAAGTTGAATTCCACAGCATTGTCGCTTGGGGAAAACTCGCTGAAATTTGCGGGCAGTATCTCACCAAAGGGCAGCTGGCGCTTTTTGAAGGAAGAATGGAAACCAGAACTTGGGAAGGCCAAGACGGAGTTAAAAGATCAAAAACGGAGATCATCGCCGAGAATATGCAAATGGGCCCAAGGCCGAGATCTCAGGAAGGAAGCCCTTCTCCGTCATATCAGCCGAAAGAAGAGCATAAGCAAAATAACGCCGCGGAAGATCCGGCCGGAAAACAAGCTCCGGCTGAAAGCAAGCCTGACGACAACAGCAGCGAGGAAATAAAAATTGAAGATATTCCGTTTTAGAAATTACCAAGTCGCGAATTTAACTAAGTTAAAAACATTAATAAATTATGATTAATAACAAAAACAGCCGCGGCAATATGAAAAACCGCAGCCGCAATAATAACGATTCTGTCCTGCAACCCAAGAAACAATGCTTGTTCTGCCTTGAAAAAGAAAGAAACGCGGATTATAAAGATCCTCAAACTTTAAGAAGGTTTATCAACCAGCGCGCTAAAATCGTCCAGCCCAAAAGAACAGGCGCCTGCACCAAGCACCAAAGGCAAGTCGCCAACGCCGTCAAAAGAGCGAGATTTATGGGGCTGCTCCCGTATATAAGCAAATAGGAAATCCAAGACATGCGACAACAAAAAACACGCCGATTTTAAACCGGTGTGTTTTTTGTTTTTATGGCAATTTGTTTTTTTATAATTTCGCCCCATCTTGACACATAAATCTGCGACGAAGTGCTTTCCCTGCTCAAAAAAATCTATGGATATGATTATTGATTTTAAAGATTTTTGACATAACAAACATTCACTTGCTTGATATTTATCATATCATTTATTGTACAACGGGATTTTAAATATTGCAAATTAAGCCTTGCTTTGTAGGGCGGTGTAAAGTATAATTAAAATATAAAAAAAGAAAGCGAACATAATGACGATTATCGCCATATCAAAGCCGGGAAAATTAAGGCTTATAAAATAATTGAGAGAAAAGAGTTCGAGAGGTTTTTTGATAAAGCTAAGATTAAGTAAAAAAGGGATAAATATTTAAAATAAAAAAACTATGAATTCGGACTTAACTTAAATAATATGCCAAAAATAAAAGATTTACCAAAACATGAACGGCCTCGCGAAAAGCTTATTGAGAAGGGCGTTGAAAATTTGCGAGATGGCGAGCTGATGGCTATTTTGCTCAGAACCGGAATTGAAGGAAAAAATGTTATTAAGATTTCGGAAGAAATACTGAGCAAATTTCCCAAGAAAAAACTTCTATCGCTTGATTTTCAGGAGTTGTCAAAAATAAAAGGAATCGGAGCGGGAAAAGCATGTTTACTTTTGGCAGCTTTTGAATTGACAAAACGGGCTTTGGATGTTGAAGATAATAATTTACCGACAATTAATTCAGCCAAAGACGCGGTGGCGCAACTTCAGGAATTGCGAACTGCCAAGAAAGAGCATTTTGTAGTTTTGTATTTAAACGCCAGAAATCAATTGATTCACAAAGAAACGATTTCTATCGGGACTTTAAATGCAAGCTTGGTGCATCCGCGTGAAGTTTTTAAACCGGCGATTGATTGTTTGGCATCAAGTATGATATTGGCGCATAATCATCCCTCTGGCGATAGCGAGCCGTCAGAAGATGATTTAGATTTAACCAAAAGAATGGTGGAAGCCGGTAAAATATTAGGGATTGAAGTCATTGATCATGTTATTATTTCAAATTCAAATTCATTCAGTTTTAAAGATAAAAATTTAATTTAAAATATACTATGGAAAATAATCAAACAAAAGAAAAACT
>CAYPQL010000013.1:0-27701 GCA_964412905.1 uncultured Candidatus Saccharibacteria bacterium | reverse complement strand
ACAAAACTAGAAGTTGCAGACAAAAGATCCTGAAATAAATTCAGGATGACAAATTCAAAATAGTTATGAAATAATAATTTTGAATTATGAACAAGCTAAAAGTTATTTTAGCAATAATATTGATTATAGCCGGCGTTATCGGCAGATTTATTTTGGTGAGTTATGTTGGAATTCCTAATCTGGAAATTATAACCGCGCTGGCTTTAATCGCTGGAATATATTTAGGCGGTATCTATGCGATTATAATTCCGCTTTCCATAATATTTTTCAGCGACTTGATAATCGGCAATAATTACATTTTCATATTCACTTGGACCGCGTTTGCGTTTATCGGATTATTTGGAGTTTTGTATAGAAAATTTCCAGTTTCCAGTTTCCAGTTTCCAGTTTCCAAAACTAATTTCACAAAGCGAATAATAGAAGCAATGGGACTTGGCATCGGCTCATCAATATTCTTCTACCTCTACACCAACTTCGGCTGGTTTCTAATGTCTGGAATGTATGAATATAGCTTGTCGGGACTTATAAGATGCTACTGGATGGCGATTCCGTTTTTTAGAAATAATTTATTAGGAAATTTGATTTTCGTGCCGGCAGGAATATATGTTGCTTCAAAAGTATTTTGTATTGCTAGAGAAAAAAACGTGAAACTAAATTGCAAAATTGCGATTAAAAGTTAAGTTTAAAAATATGCCAAAAAATAATTTAGCGCAAAACAATAATCTCCCAGAAAAAAGCAACTTATGGATTGCTAGCAATATTGCCGCGGGTGCGTTGTTGGCGAATATTGTGATTAAGTTTATTGGAGGAATAGTTTTTAGCCAGTTTGTTTTGGGAAATTTTGCGCTAGAGTTAATTTATACAATAGTTATAATTTTAATCGGGGCATATTTTGGCAGTAAATTTGGCGTTCAATATGCTGCAAAACGATCTATAATTAATTCGAATAAAATTAATAGTATTAGTAAAACGACAGCTATAATTCCATTTATATTTTTATTGCTTATTATAATAGAAGATATTTATGTAGCGTTGTCTGGAGTAGAAAAATTTGAATTGCCTTTTACTAACTTGCTTGCGACATTAATTTTTTCAACAGCAGTTTATTATTTTTGTAAGAAATTTTTACTGGAATTTGTTGAAAAGACACCTCGTGCTGACGAATCGATTAATAGTTCTGTGGATACGGCTAGTAAAAATGGTAATGATACTAAAATATTAATCGGATTTATAATCCTAGCCTTAATAAGTGTTTCAGCATTTTTTATTTGGAAGTCATTTAAAAAAGATATTGTTTTGGTAAATCCAATATCTACACCAAGCGTGGCTGTGGCAGAAGATTTTTCAAATCCCGAAGCTTCTTTAAAAACTTTTCTAAAAGCATACGAAGTTAAAAATAAAGAGGCGCTTTTAAGCGCAATAAGTAAAAAATCATTGAAAGAAATTGATGAAAGGATAAATTTTACTGCTTTATTAAATGTTAATATGTGGAATGATAATCTACTTTCTAACTATAAAAAAGCTGATTATAAAGTTAGCGAGCAAACTGATAAATTTGCCATTATGATTCCGCAAAACAGAGAAATACCTGATAGCTCAGCTAAACAAGATCCATTGTTTAAGAAAATCCAAACTCCAAGGATGGGCGATATGTTTTTTATAAACGAAGAAGGTTCTTGGAAGATTGATATAAGTCGTGTTTATGACGACGTGGATACTAGAGGTTTATATTTAGCTGGTTACAAAACTTATTCAGATGGAAGTAGTGACACAAGGGCAGAAAAAGATATGTTGGAAAAACAAAAATATGATTGGCGAAAAAGTTTTAGCAGTATTGTGGAATCAACAACAACCCCCATATCAACCCCCGCTACTAATGTTACGGATTGGAAAACTTATAGATCTGGATATAGTGCGATATTTCCGTCCGAAGTATACAAAATTCAGTATCCTTTTGATTGGAATTATACAGAAAAAAGAATAGCTGGAGAACGAAAACTGGGTAAATTAGAAACAGTATTTAAAAATGATAAAAATGAAGAAATCGTAAAAATAATTGCTGGGGATGTCTTATCTAATTATCAGGATGAAAGATATATTAACAAAGGAGAAGTTAGTTTTGGTGATTTAAATCTTAAGTTTACAAAATTAGAAGAAAGTTCAATTGGCAATGTTATTTATATATTTAATACTGGTGAAAATATGATAGCCGATTCTACTCAAAAAGGATATGATGAAATTATTGTTTTTAGCGCAATGCTTACTAACATCTCTTATTTAAATAATATGGTTTCAACTCTTGAACCAGGTAAATAGATTTTTTATATCTAACAAACTAATCGTGGGAGCGTTATAATTTAATGCGCTTGAACCACAAAAGGAAAAAAATATGAAGATTGAAAAATCAAAATTGATTATTATTATAATTTTTGCGGGAATTATATTCGGTGCTTTGGGTTATTTATTGGGAAATGTTAATAATAATTTTGATGTTGGGGAAGAGGAGGTGGAAAGTATTAGTGACGAAACAGCTAATAAAAAAGATTTATTTGGTGTTGTGGGATATTTATTAAGAAGTATGATAAAAGATAAAGATATAAATCAAAACATAGAAAACGAAAAAGAGAAAAACGATGAAGGTGAAAACGAAGAAACAACTGATTGGAAAACTTTAAAAAGTGAATATTTTGGCTTTGAAATAAAATATCCTAATAGTTGGTTTGCTAACGAGAATATTCAAATCATTTCAACTGTGCAAGATGACAAATGGTGGCCAGTGGGGACTTTGCCAAAGGATAACGCTAAGATTTTTTTTGAAAAAACTGGCGTTGCATCTATACAAGAAATTATTGATGAAAAATTTGGTTCTATGAGTAACAATGTTGTAGCTTCGGATACCGCAGTTGATTTAAATGGATTGAAATCTCGTCAAATATCATATACCTGCAAAGATTGTCAGGAAAAATATATTCAAGAAATAGATAAAAATGTTTCTGGCACAGAAGGAAAGATAGTGCTTTTTGAACAAGACAAGAAGATGGTTTTCTACCTATCTCTCGTGTATTATAAAAATGATCCAAAGGCTGATTATTATATAGATATTTTTGATCAAATGCTTCTTACTGCTAAATTTATCAAAAATAATGAAACCGATGATTGGGAAACATATAAGAATGAAAAGGGTGGTTTTGAAATTAGATATCCAAAAAATTTACAAATTGAGTTTGAAAATAATGAAGTAGAGATATTTTCTACTCCAGCTATTTGTGAATCAGATGGCACGAGCGGGAATGTGGAAGATAGTGAAATAAAAATTATAATTAAACAATATACAGGATTAAGTTTTGCGCAAATATGGAAAAGTGCTTTTGGGTTTGATTTTGAATCTAAGTCTTATGATGGAATTAAAGATATTGGCGGGAAAAAAGCTTATTATTTTGCGGTAGGAGCGGAAATGCCCTTTGGTCATATAAATTATTTAATTGAACAAAGTCCGACAAAAATAATTCAAATTCAAACAAATATGCCAGGTATAGCATTTGATTGCAATCCTTCTCTCACAAAATCTCCTAATGAAATATCTGAGAATATAAATCAAATCCTTTCTACCTTCAAATTTACAAATTAGCATAATCTTAATAAACTAACCGTGGGAGCGTTATAATTTAATGCGCTTGAACCACAAAAGGAAAAAAATATGAAGAGGTCAAAACGATACAGGAATATAAAAGAAAAAATAGACAAGAATAAAGTCTATAATATTGAAGAGGCGGTTAAGCTTTTGGTTGAAAACGCCAGCGCCAAGTTTGATGAAAGCGTGGAAGTCCACTTCAAAACAACCGCGACTCCGAAGCAAGCCGATCAGCAGGTGAGAGGAACGATTGTTCTTCCGCATGGGACTGGGAAAGAAAAGAGAATCGCGGTTTTTGCCGAAGGTGAAAAAGCTCAAGAAGCGAAAGACGCCGGAGCTGATTTGGTGGGCGGAGAAGATCTCGTGGCGAAAATAAAGCAGGCGAAACAGGCTGATTTTGATGTTGCCGTCGCCACGCCAGATATGATGAAAAAGTTGGCGGCGATTGCCAAAATTCTTGGACCGAAAGGGCTGATGCCTTCCCCGAAAACCGAGACTGTTACAACAGACATCAAAAAAACTGTTGGGCAATTAAAGAAAGGAAAATTGAATTTCAAAAACGACGATACTGGGAATATCCACCAGCTGGTTGGAAAAATTTCTTTCGGCAATGAAAAATTGAAAGAAAACGCAAAAGCTTTTATTCAAGCCGTTCTAGATTCAAAGCCAAGCGGAGTAAAGGGAGAGTTTATCAAGAGTATTACAATTACCTCGACAATGGGCGCAGGGATTCGGGTAAGTTTGTAGGTTTGAAAATATATTGTATGACAATTTAGTTTTATTCTACCCGGCTTTAGCCGAGGGTTCGCAATGCTTTAGCATCGCGAACTTTCAAAAGCGCTTCAAGCTAAAGCTTCAAAACCCTCGGCTAAGGCCGGGTAGAAAATTGCTTATGTTTTGCGCATAAGCCAATCTAATATATCTATTTTAAAAATGGAAACAAAAAATAAAATAGGGGCTTTGCCTTCGCAATGCATAAAGAAAATAATTGAAGGAGGCGAGGTTATAAATTCCAATGCTAAAAATATCCAGCCAGCCAGCCTGGACTTGAGCGTTTCTGATGAAGGATATAGAATGAGAGGAACTTTTTTGCCAAGGAGAAATGAGAGTGTTCGCGATATTATCAAATCGGAGTCATTGTATAAAATAAACCTAGACAATCCTCTGGAAAAAAACGGAGTTTATGTAATCAAGCTAAAGGAAGGTTTTAATTTAGGCAAAGACAAGTTCGCTCTTTCTTCTTCAAAAAGTTCTACAGGCAGAGTTGATTTGCAAACTAGACTGATTGTTGACGGTCATTCAAGATTTGATAGTGTTCCTGTCGGATATAAAGGCGAGTTGTGGCTTCAAGTTGTTCCAAAATCATTTTTAATTAAACTGAATTATGGCGACAAAATAAATCAAATTAGATTTTTCAATGGCGAGGCAAAATTCAGCTGTGATGAAATAAAAAAAGCTTATTCGCGCTATGAGCTTTTTTTTGATGGAAAGAAAAATTTTATTTCTAATCAGGGAAACGCGACGCAATATAACGGAAGCAATTTGGTAATGTCTATAGATTTGAATGGTGAGGGCGAGAGAAGAATAGCGGGATATAAAAATCTTCTAGTGGATCAAGTGATTGATTTGTCAAAAATAAATTTCTATAATCCCGAAGATTTTTTTGAGCCGATTTATTCTCCAAAAAATGGCAAGCTTATTCTGGAAAAAGATTCTTTCTATATTTTTTCCACGAAAGAATTTATCAGAATCCCGCGAGAATTTTCTGCGGAGATGATTGCTTATGACATATCAAATGGAGAATTCAGAAGCCATTACGCCGGTTTTTTTGATCCGGGATTTGGATACGGACAGAACGGAGAAGTGAAAGGGCGGCAAGGGGTTTTGGAAGTGAGATCATATGACAATAACTTTATTTTCAGAGACAATCAGCCGATTTGCCAGATGAGTTTTGAAAAATTGATAGAACCGGCGGAATTCGCCTATAGCGAAGAAATCGGCTCTAATTACGCCAACCAATCAGGGTCAAAATTAAGCAAACATTTTAAGAGTTAAGAAATATGATTTACTTAAAATCACTTTTAGCGCCAGGAGTTGATCTGGCAAAAGTTTTTCCAGAAAGGCTTGAAATTGCTAATGGAAAAATTGTTTTGGAAAAATCGCCGATTAAAACAAATAATCAATACAAAAAATTCAGCCGTGAAGATTTAAGAAAAATTAATTGGCCGCCAAATTCCGGAACATATAATATTACAGATCCGCAAGGAGCGGTGGCGGTGGTTTGTCCGCGCCAAGATGGTGTATTACAATCTGCGGCCTTAACTTATGGTGCGGCAATTTCCGGTCCGTGTATTACTCCAGGCAGGGGCGTTGAGCTTGTAATTACAAACACTATATCCAACCCAAATCTTCGCTGGCTTATTTTGGCTGGAAAAGATTCTGGGCACCTTTCAGGTGATGTAATATATTGTGTTTCAAAATATGGAGTAAACCAAGAAAGTAAACGAGTAAAAGAAACGAAATGTCCAACTAATCCATTTTTGCCGAATTTGCCGGAAGAAGTGATTAAGCGATTTCAAAACCAAATAACGGTTATAAATCTTTTGCAAAATTATGACGATAAAAACCCGCAAGAAATAGAACGGATTAAAGAAGAGCTGGGCTTGATAATTCGCTTGTGTATTCAAGAGCCAGAAAACGCGATTAAGCTAACTAATAAAAATACTGGCGATGTTTATCAACTTTGCGACAAGGGTATTGAAGATTTTGAACCACTGGTTGTTAGTTTGGAAGTAGAAAAAATTGGTGGATATTACGAAGGATATTCAAGAGTCGGTTCTACGATTCACGCAATGACAATAGCGGAAGCGGAACCAATGATTAAATCTCATATTTTGCATAAAGGCAATTGGGGAATGCAAGAATCAACCCGAATGGTTTTAAGCGCTACCGCCTTGCAGACTGTAATTTATAATACTAAAAAAGATTTGTTTCCTGCAGGCTGGCGGCCGTTTAATGTGATAAAAAACGATGAGGAAGCTTGGGACTATCTGGAAAAATATCGCACCTGGGTTTATCTTTTTCCCTTAAGCGATGTAAAGTTTGATGAAAAAATCAGAAAATGGGTTCCTTATTTTCCCGATAATATGGATTATGTCTATGGCGGGCGATTGACTGCTTATTGGTATGAAATTGCAGATGAAAGTGAAAAGAAAGATATTAAAGATTTAGTCGTGGATATGCATCAAAAATTCTATGAAAAAATACCGTCTTATTCTGATATAGTTGATTTCTATGAGCGATTGGCAAAAGTCCAAAAAAAGAGTTTTAATCAGCTTTATGCCAATGCAAAAGCGGCAAAAGTTTGTGTAGAAAATAATATTGGAAATTCTTACCGCCTTTATATGTCGCTTCAAACTCCTCCGCTTGATATAAAAGATGATCCCAGAAAAGCACATAATCCTTGTTTTTGTCTTTATGAAATTTATCCGCGCTTGATAATAAATGCGGGATGGCAAATAGATTGCTGTTTCTTTTTGAGAGCTCATGATATTCTGGCTTTTCCAGCCAATACAAATGGTGGCATCTCAATACAAAATTTTATTTCTTGGTATTGCGGGGTGAAGCCCGGACTATATGTCCATCATGCTGGAAGTTTGGAAGTATGTGATTATTTATTGCCAAAAGATATTTTGGAAAAATTCCAAAAACGGCAGAATTGAAAAAATTCCCAAAAAGCGGAGATGGCGATAAAGCTTAATTTGAATTACGAGCAGGATAAGGAATTATGTCTAGATAAAAAAATAAGGCCAGTTTGACCTCATTGCTATTATATTTTCTTAAGCTTAAGATTTCCTTTTCTTGTATCAGCTATAAAATTTATTATATCTGATATGCAAATTTTTGTGTTAACTATAGTGTAATGTTCTATGGCTAATACACAACAGTAAAGAGTATAAATTTTTTTTAATATTACACTGATTACTTCGCAAAAAGGAAAGTAAACCTTTTTTATTATAAATGTTATAATAAAAAGCATAAAAAATTTTTCCTTAAGCATGTTTATGGCAACCTCCTTAAAACTACTTTAACCTAATTTATAAAAATGTCAAATAAAAATAAAAAAGGAAAATTTATTGTGATAGACGGAATTGACGGGAGCGGGAAGGCGACGCAGACTAAGCTACTTTTGGATAGATTTAAGAAAGAAGGATATAAAACCGCGACGATTGATTTTCCGCAGTATTATAAAAATTTTTTTGGGAAAATGACAGGAAGATATTTGTCAGGAGAATTTGGGAGAGCCGATGAGGTGAGCCCGTATCTTGCTTCCGTTCTATACGCGCTGGACAGATGGGAATCAAAAGATTATATTTTGAAAAAAATAAATGAAGGCAGAGTCGTAGTTTGCGATAGATATACTTCAGCAAACATGATTCATCAGGGAGGGAAGATAAAAAATAAGAAAAAAAGAGAAGAGCTTTTGAAGTGGCTGGACGAAATGGAATTTGGTGTTTTAAAAATTCCCAAACCAGACCTAATTATTTTTCTTGATGTCCCGTATAACATAGGCCAGAAAATGGTCGGAAAAAAGGACAAGCGGGCGTATATAAAAGGAAAGAAAAAAGACATTCATGAAAAAGATAAAAATCATCTGATAAGCGCTCGCAGGCAGGCTCTTGAGCTTGCCAAAGAAAATAAAAACTGGATAAAAATCAACTGTATGAAAAATAGAGAGATGATGAGTGTGGAGGACATAGGAGGCTTGGTTTGGGAGAAGATTAAAATATTTTTAGATAAAAAATAGTTTTATAATTATTGCGCTTATGATAAAAATTAAATTTCAGAAAACATTTTAATTATTAAATTAAATTTATGATTTTAGGAGTTGATCGATTATTAGAATTAGTAAAAACGGAGAAATTGGTGGAGAATTTATCAGAAAGAGAATTAACTAATCCAGAAGGAGCGGGGTTTGATTTAAGATTAGGAGAAATTTATGAATTAAAAGGAAATAGTTTTCTCGGGGTTGAGGATAGAAAAACTCCAGAAGTGGAATTATTGGAAAAATATAATTCTGAAAAAAAATCAAGTTTTATATTTAAGCCTGGCTGTTTTTATTTAATAAAAACCATTGAAAGCGTGAATACTCCCAAGAATATATTGGCGCTTTTTACGCCTAGGACTACTATTTTCAGGTCTGGCATGATGATCTTCACCGCCACCTGCTCGCCTGGCTATTGCGGGGAATTAACTTTTGCTATTGCCAATTTTGGTCCATGTGAAGTTGAAATAGAAATGGGAGCGCGCGTAGTGCATGCAATGTTTTTTCAAGTTGAAGGAGAGACAAATTTATATCGCGGGCAATGGCAAGGAGGAAGAGTCACCACCGAGAAAAGGGAAAAGCAAGTTTAATATCTGCCGACTGTTTTAGGAGTCTATATTTTAGCGATAAACAAGAAAGATCCTGAAATAAATTCAGGATGACAGAATTTTATTAAATCAAAAACTAAAATTTTATGCGCGTATTGGGCGTTGATTATGGGGACAGGAGAATAGGCTTGGCAATTTCCGATAGGGAAGAAAAATTGGCAAGCCGTTTTTTGACGGTTGAAAACAGAACTTTGGAAAAGTCCATTGAAATAATAAGAAATATAATCGCGAAGGAAAATATCGAAAAAATAATAATTGGACTGCCCGTGGGGCTGAAAATGGAAAGCGAGCAGACGGGGAAAACTAAGCTGTTTATTGATGAGTTAAAGCAAAGAATGGATCTGCCGATTATAGAAGCGAACGAGGTTTTCACTTCCAAAATGGCTGAGGAAAATTTATTAAGCGCGGGTGTTAAAAGAGAAAAAATAAAAAGCATTATAGACCAGGAAGCGGCAAGAATAATTTTGCAGGATTATTTAGAGGAACAGGCGACAAAGAAAAATCTATAAATCTTTTATTTAAATAAATATATTTTAAGCATGAATATAATAACTATTTCCTCTAAATTATTCAAATTTATTATAAAGAGTGATTATTTCAAAATCATTTTGTTTTTTTGTTTGGTTCTAGCAGTCTTTTTTTATAAGCCAATATTTTATAATTTAAGCATATTACCTGCTATAAATATATATTATATGGATAATATATATAGAGAATTGTTTTTTCAAATTAAGGACTTACCCCAAAATAATTTGCTAACAGATATAATTTTTCAAATGTATCCGTGGCAACATTTTTTGAACAGTAACTTGGATAATAGTTTTATGCTTTTGTGGAATCCCTATAATTTAACCGGATTGCCCTTTTTAGCTAATAGCCAATCATCTATTTTTGAAATAACAAAAATATTTTCGTATATTTTGAAAATTTCAACTCAAAGTTTTATGTTATTTTCAAATTACATCACACTATTTTTGGCTGGTATTTTTACTTATTTATATGCTAAGAATTCAAAAGTTGGAGAAATGGGAAGCTTGACTAGCGGTCTTTCTTTTATGTTTTCAGGGCCAATAATTGCTTGGATGGGTTATCCGCTGACTAATACAGCTATATGGTTACCTTTTTTACTTTTATGCATTGATAAGATTATTGAAGGATCTAAAACTTTTTGGATTAGCATTTTTGCGCTCGCCATAGCTTTTCAATTTTTTGCAGGCAATCCTGAAATTTCTTGGTTCCTATTGCTTACCTCATTTATTTATTCGATTTATAAAATCAGAAGATTTAAGCCTTATTCTGAAAATAAAAAAATAATTTTACAAAAATCTGGCTCATTGTTTTTATCTTTGTTTTTAGGCTTAGCTATAGCAACAATACAATTGCTGCCAACATTAGAATTTTTGTTACAAAGCGAAGCGTTGTCTGTAGGCAGAAGCGGGTTGGCTGACAGTAATATTTTGGAGATAGTTGGTTTTGAATGGAATGGATGGCATAACATTACAGATATAAAACAATCCCTGGAAACTGTTATACCACTAGCATACCCTGATTTTTTCGGTAATCCTGTCTCGCAAAAATATTGGGGATTAAATAATTATAATGAAGCTGCAATTTATATCGGAATTATTCCTCTCGTTTTTGTTTTAATGGCGTTGTTTAGTTTGTTTAAAAAAAATCAAAAATATAAAAATAAACAAAATATTTCTTTTTGGTTTTGGATAGGATTTGGCTGTTTTACTGTTTTTGCTTCTTTTCCAATTGCTAGACTAGTCGCATATTTACCAGTATTTAACACTATGTTTATTGGTCGCTTAAGATTTATTTTTGTCTTTGCCTTGTCTATTTTAGCTGGATACGGTGTTAATTATTTTTTTAGTAAAAAATGGGATTTTGACAAAAAAATAAAACTGTTCAACTATTTCTATTTTTCCATAATGATATTTGTAATATCAATGATATTCCTGTGGAAAAAATTTGCTCTTAACAGTGTTGCTTCAGAAATGTGGAATAGAGAAATTATTTTTTTACTTGTAGTTTCTATTGCCTCAAGCCTAATAATATCTTTTTTGCTGTATTACAGAATAAATTCTTTCAAGCATAAAATTTTTCAAGGACTGTTTATAGTTCTGATCGTAGCAGAGTTATTCTTTTTTACGCAAAATTATCACCCAGCGATTGATAAAAAATTTATTTATCCAAAAACTTCCGCAATAAGCTTTTTACAAAATAACATTAATAATTATAGACTGACAAGCTATAAAATAAGTGTGGATAATTTTAAAACTTCAATTGTGCCAAATTCAAATATTATCTGGAATTTGCAGGACATTAGGGGGTATGAGATTATTAAACCCAAAAGATATGAGGCATTTGAAAAACATTTTGGGGCATATACTTATAATTTTTTCTCTCACAAAATTTTTGACCTCTTGGGGGTAAAATATTTTGTGCAAAGTAAAAGCGATTTCGAAAATAAAGAGCTAGAAGACACAGAAAATATTAGTTTAGCTTATAGCGATAGCAATATAAATATATATGAAAATGAAAAAGTTATGCCGAGAGCTTTTGTTGTTTTTAATGTTATAAAAGCTGATAAATATCAAGAAGCAATTGAAATATTTTTAGGCGAATCATTTGATCCTAAAAAAACTGCTATTGTCGAAACAGATAATAAAAATATTTTAGATTTAAAAAATGAAACTGATTATATTCCCGCTGAAGTTATAACTTATGAAAATACCAAAATAGAAATTTTTACTAATAATGAAGAAAATGGGTATTTGGTTTTAACAGACTCTTATTTCAAAGGATGGAATGCATATTTAGACGCCAAGAAGGTAGATATTTATCCATCTGATATCGCTTTCAGAGGCATATTCTTGCCAAGAGGTGAGCATACAATAATTTTTAAATATGAGCCTAAGTCATTCTTATATTCTATTTATGTCAGTTTAAGCGCTTTATTGATTTGTTTCATTATAATTATTTTGAATATAAAAAATGAATTTTTAAATTGGCGAAAGAGCTCGTTTGTGGTAAAATAGATAATATCTTATAAGTAGCATTATAAACATAAATGGAAAATACAAGAGAAATATATTTATCAGTAATTATGCCGGCTTTTAATGAGGAAAAGCTGATAAAAAGTACGCTTGTTGAGGCGGATGATTTTTTATCAAGGCAAGGCTATAATTATGAGATAATTGTTATTGATGACGGTTCAAAAGACGGGACTTTTAATATATTGAGTAATTTGCGATCAATTATAAGAAATTTGTCTATTTTGAAGAACGATAAAAATCGCGGGAAAGGATATTCCGTCAGAAAAGGAATGCTGGCCGCAAAAGGAAAATTTAGATTATTTATGGATGCCGACAATTCAACGACAATAGATCAAATTTCAAACTTTATGCCGTATCTGGAAAATGGATATGATATCGCGATTGGCGATAGAAGCTTGGGGAAAAGCGTGATTTTAGCCAATCAAACAAAATATAAGCAAATACTCGGAAATATAGGAAATATTTTTGTCAAAATTTTAACCGTCCCGGAAATAAATGACACACAGTGCGGATTCAAAATCTTTTCGGAAAAATCCGCCGGAGATGTTTTTTCAAAGTTAACGATTGATCGCTGGGGTTTTGATATTGAAGCCTTGGCCGTCGCGAATAAACTGGGCTATAAAATAAAATCTGTTCCCGTAATTTGGAAAAACAGGGAAGAAACGAAAGTGCGAGCGCGGGATTATCTTTTTACATTCAAAGAACTTTTAAAAATAAAAATAAATTTAATAAGAAAAAAATATGACAACTAAAAACAAGAGAGAAAATATATTTTCTCAATTAAGAAAAGATCTTGTGAGCGGGACATGGGTTTTGTTTTCAACCAAAAGAGGCCAGCGTCCCGACTTTTCGGGAGAAGGAGATGTGAAAAAAGAAACTAAAAAAGAAAAAGAAAATTGCCCGTTTTGCAAAAAAAACATAACGGGGCAAGAGGAAGACTCGCTGGTATATATGAAAAAAAATGGCGATTGGAGCTTGAAGGTTTTTCCCAATAAATTTCCGGCTCTTTCGTCCGAATATGAAGATATAAACAAAAGAGAGCACGGTCCGTTTGAAGTGATTGACGGAGTGGGGTATCACGAAGTTCTGGTGACCGAAGATCACGAGAAAGACATAGCCAATCTGGAAGTTATTCAAGTCGCGGAAATTCTGGACGCTTATCAAGAAAGATATATTTCTTTGATGAATAAAAAACACATAAAATATATTTCCATATTCAAAAATTACGGGCATAATGCCGGGGCTTCAATCCGGCATCCTCACGGCCAGATAGTCGCTATGCCGATTATCGATCCGGATGTTTTCAGGAGCATAAATGGCAGTGAAAATTATTTCAATTCTCACAGAGAATGCGTGCATTGCGTGATGATCGGGTGGGAAAAAGAAAGCGGCAAAAGAATTCTGTTTGAAAATGAAGACTTTATCGCTCTGTGCCCATTTGTTTCCAGAGTTTCGTTTGAGACCAGAATTTATCCCAAAAAGCACTTGTCATATTTTGAAAGAATTACGGACGAGCAGAAATTGAAACTGGCGGAAGCTATGAAATATTGCCTGTCCAAATTAAAGAAAAATCTGAACAATTCCCCGTATAATATGTTTCTTCACACATCTCCTTGCGACGGCAGAACTTACGATCATTATCATTGGCACTTTGAGATATTTCCCAAAACAAACACATGGGCGGGGCTTGAACTTAGCACTGGAATAGAAGTCTGCTCAATTCTCCCCGAAAGAGCGGTGGAAATGCTGAGGGAGTGACAAAATTTTCAATGATCAATTTTCAATGTTTAAAAATTTATAACTGCTCAGCTGCCCTAAAAACATTTATCCTAAAAAGCTGTCATTGCGACCCGCCAGCAGGCGGGGAAGCAATCTCAGAGTTATAAAAACAGATCAATAGTTATTTTTACATTTTATCGCCGGAATGGGAATGTGAGATTGTCCGCCCTAGGCGGATCTGCCTAGGGCATGACTTCGTCGCTGATGCTCCTCGCAATGACACAGAATACGAAAATTTTTAAATTGATCATTTATTGAAAATTGAGAATTGTAAATTGAAAATTAATATTTATTTTTATGGATTTATCAAACCTATTCAACAACCTTCCTCCCGAACTAGCCACTTTTATCATCTCTATGCTTCCCGTCTCTGAACTTCGAGGCGCGATTCCGGTGGCTATCGGAGTTTATCATTTAAGCCCGCTTCAGGCGTATGCCATTGCCGTCATTGGAAATATAATTCCCGTGATTTTTATTTTGAAATACATTGAACCTGTTTCAAAATATTTGATGTCAAAATCAAAAGGCTTCAATCTTTTTTTTACTTGGCTTTTTGAAAGAACAAGAAGAAAATATAACGGAAAGTTTGAAAAATGGGGAGCGCTGGCGCTCATAACATTTGTAGCCATCCCGCTTCCCATAACCGGCGGCTGGAGCGGCGCGATCGCGGCATTCGTTTTCGGAATACCATTCAAAAAAGCCCTGTCACTTATTTCCCTTGGCATTATGATCGCGGGAGTGATTGTAATGGGGTTGAGCTTGGGAGTTTTAACTTAATTTCGCTTGTCATTCCCGCGAAGGCGGGAATCCATGTGAAGTTTATTCGGGCAGTATTTTAAGTAAAACTTTATAAAAAACAAAAACTTTTTTATAAAAAAATGAAAACACAAACTTATTATGTTTACATTACGGCAAGCAAAAAAAACGGCACTTTGTATGTCGGCGCGACATCAAATCTCAAAAAAAGAATTTATGAGCACAAAGAAGACTTGGTGGGTGGATTTACTAAAAAATATAAGGTTGATAGACTTGTCTATTTTGAAATGACTGATGACATTAATAGCGCTATTCAAAGAGAAAAGCAAATGAAGAAATGGGAGAGGGAATGGAAAATAAAATTAATTGAAAAAGAAAATTCTTGCTGGAAAGATTTGTATTATAATTTGGAATAAAAGTTTTTGATTTTTAAACAAAATTTGCGTTATATTAAGCTATGCGATTCTGCTCCTGGATTCCCGCCTTCGCGGGAATGACAGATAATATAATTAATTAAAACAATCCTTATGAAAAAAATATATTTAGATTATGCGGCGACTACGCCGGTGGATGAAGAGGTTTTGAAAGAGATGATGCCTTATTTTTCAAAAAAATTCGGCAATCCTTCGAGCGTACATACTTTTGGGCAAGAAGCGCTTGAGGGTGTTGATAGGGCGCGACAGCAGGTGGCGGATTTTTTGGGTTGCAATGCAAGTGAAATAATATTCACAAGCGGGGCGACGGAAAGCAATAATATGGCGATTAAGGGAATAATAAAGGCAACGAAAAATGAAAAGCTAAAAGCTAAAAACTTTATTCCGCATATAATAACTTCTGCGATTGAGCATCATTGCGTTTTGAATTCCTGCAAGGCGGCGGAGAAAGAAGGAGTGGAAGTAACTTATTTAAAAGTTGATAAGGACGGACTTGTAAATCCGGAAGATGCGAAAAGGGCGATAAAAGAAAATACGATTTTAATTTCTATAATGTCCGCGAATAATGAAATCGGGACGATTGAGCCGATTGCGGAGATTGGAAAAGTTATCAAAAAGATAAATATTGAAAGAGAAAAAAATAAATTGCCGAAAATATATTTTCACACGGATGCGGTGCAGGCGGCGAATTATTGTGATTGCGATGTTGATAAGCTTGGCGTGGATCTGCTTTCTCTTTCGGGGCATAAAATTTACGGCCCGAAGGGAATTGGGATTTTGTATATAAGACGCGGGACAAAAATAAAATCAATTCAGCAAGGCGGAGAACAAGAATATAATCTGCGCGCCGGCACTCACAATGTTCCGGGGATTGTGGGAATCGGCAAAGCTATAAGTATGATTTCCAAGCACAGAAAAAAAACAGAAGATATAAAAAAATTACGCGATTATTTAATAGACGAAATTTTGAAAAATATTCCCAACGCGAAACTTAACGGTTCGCGGGAATTCAGACTGCCTCACAACGCTAATTTCAGTTTTCAAGGCGTGGAAGGCGAAAGCATTCTGATGCTGCTTGATCAAGAAGGCGTCGCGGTTTCCACCGGCTCCGCCTGTTCATCAGCCTCTCTTGAGCCCTCTCATGTTTTAATGGCAATGGGAATACCCCCTGAAATCGCCCACGCCAGCGTCAGATTTACCCTCGGAAAAGATACTACAAAAGAAGAAATTGACCTTACCTTGAAAATATTGATTGAAAAAATAAAGAGATTGAGAGAGATTTCGGGGATGTGAGATTAAATTTTCAATTTCTAATTCTCAATTCTCAATATTTCTCAAAAGATAAACCTCTAATCAAATATATAAACTTTTCTCACGGCCGTGGTAAAAGTGCCTATATGGTCATATTGTGAATGGGCGTGTGATAAAATTATAATATTAATCAAAGTTATTATGATTTTGCCGATTACTGACAAATTTTTATTGAGCGTATATGATTATTCGGAAAAACTGGATGAAACTTTTGACTTGTTTGCTCCCAAGACGATGAAAGAGGTTTGCTGCCCGTCTCTTTACGAGCTTAAAAAACAATACAAAAGACGAAAAGCGAAACAGAATTTTGACCAGTTGATTTATTATTTAAAAAAAAGAGGATATATTAAAATCAAGAATTTAAAACAAAACAAAGGAATTGTTTTGACAAAAAAGGGAACTGAAAAAGTTTTAAGAGCAAAGTTTAAAACAAATAAAGAGAAAAGATCTGATGGAAAATGGCAAATGATTATTTTTGATATTCCTGAAGAAAAAAGATATCTTAGAGATTTATTGCGAGAAAAGCTTCGTTTTTTGAAATATAAAATGCTTCAGCAGAGCATTTGGATCTGCCCTTATAATGTTTCAGAAGAAACGGAGCTCATTTTAGGAAAATATTCTCTTGATCCGTATGTGAAATTATTTTTAATAGAAGAAATAGAAATATAGTCACTTTTCCTACGGCCGTGAGAAAAGTGACTATAAATATAATTATAATTATAATATTTTTATTTATGCAGTATACTCATGTTATAATCAATTTCGATGAAATTATATTGAAGGGCGGGAATAGGCCTTTTTTTGAGCGTGCTTTGATTAATAATATAAAAGAATTTTTATCGGGAATAGCTTATGATAAAATTTCTAAAGAAGGAGGCAGGCTGATAATTAAAATCGATGAAAAGGCGGAAGTTTCGAAAATAGGCGATATCTTAAAAAATATTCCGGGGATATCAAATTTTTCGTTTGCGTCTATGGAAGAAAATGATATTGATAAGATTTGTAAAAAGACATTGAAATTGTTGAATGAAAATGAAAAAATAAAAGAATATAAGACATTTAAAATAAGCGCGAGAAGATCGGACAAAAGATTTGCTATGAAATCTCCAGAGATTAATTCTAGGATAGGGGAATATATATATGAAAGGACAAAGCTTAAAGTCGATGTCCATAATCCGGATTTGGAAATCATTGTAAATGTCGGGAGTGAAGGAACTTTTATATATTTTGAAAAAATAAAAGGAGTCGGCGGATTGCCGACGGGGACGGTGGGGAATTTAATAAGCTTGATTTCGGGAGGCATAGACAGTCCCGTGGCAAGTTTTATGATGAATAAAAGAGGGGCGAAAAATATTTTTGTCCATTTTAAAAACAAGACAATCTCCGGATCGGCTGACGGACAGGATAAGATAGAGAGTTTAGTAAAAGAATTAGGCAAGTTTCAAGGAAGATCGAAATTATACATAGTTCCTTTTGAAGAATTCCAAAAAGAAATCATCGCCAAAATTCCCGCCAAAAACAGGATGATAATTTATCGGAGAATGATGTTTCGCCTTGCGGGAATGATCGCGAAAAAAGAAAACGCCAAGGGTTTTGTGACGGGCGACAGCTTGAGCCAAGTCGCTTCGCAGACGATTGATAACATCACGGCAATTTATAACGCCGCGAATTTGCCGGTTTTTCCGCCGCTGATCGGAATGAACAAGCAGGAAATTATTGACATAGCTTCCAAAATCGGAACTTATGAAATTTCAATTTTGCCTTATCAAGACTGCTGCAGTTTTCTGATTGCCAAGCATCCTGAAACAAAAGCCAAGCTGGAAGAAATTATCAATCAAGAGAAAAATCTGGAAATTGAAAAAATTGCGGAAGAGGTTTTGGGGAAAATTAAGCCAAAAAATATTGAAGCGAAGGGAATCAAATCTATATGAAACAAATAAAATTAAACCTGAATAATCAGGCTCAAATAAATAAAACAGCGGAGATTGCCGCGGGGATTTTGAAGAATGGAGGAGTTGTTGTTTATCCGACGGACACTTTGTATGGGCTGGGGGCGGACGCTTTTAATGAAAACGCGATCGTGAAAGTTCAAAAAATAAAAAAGCAGGATCGGAGCAAGCCTATCTCGGTTGTCGTGAAAGATATAAAAATGGCGAGAAAGATTTCTTGCATTGATTTAAAAGTTGAAAAGATTTTAAACCGCGTTTGGCCGGGATCGATAACAGTAGTTTTGCGGAAGAAAGACACAATTCCCTATATTCTAACCGGTGCGGGCGAAACTGTGGCAATCAGAATTTCGGACAATAAATTTGTTTCAGCGCTTCTTTCCAAAATTGATTTTCCCGTGACGGCCACCAGCGCGAATATCTCGGGAGAAAGCAATCTGTTAAAGCCGGAAGAAATAATTAAAAAATTGAGCAAAGAAAAAACGAGTCCTGATTTATTCATAAACACCGGAGAAATAAAAAATCCCGCGGCTTCAACAATCGTAGATTTGACAACGGGAATTCCGAAAATAATAAGAATGGGGATTGCGGGAAAAGATAAGCTGCGGGAGCTTTTTGGAAAATTTGATGCGGGATATTAGAATATCAAGATATTTAAATTACTTTGGATTGCGCGATGTTATTTTTTGTCATTTCGAGTCTTAAGCGAGAAGTCTATAATCTTTAGATATTTCTACAATTTTTAGATTTCTCACGAGGCGTTCGAAATGACACTTTTGTCGCATCTTAATTTCCCAATTTCCTAATTTCATTTATTATGTCCAATTTTTTTATAAGCCACTATCTCAAACACAGCCTTAGGCGCGAGATATCCGAACTTTATATGTCGGTTGCCATAAAAAATTTCGCGTTCTCAATGATCACGATTTTTGAGCCGATATTTTTGTATAAACAATTTAATTCCATTTCAATCGTGTTTTTATATTACGCGGCAGTCTACTCCATTTACATATTCGCGATTCCCTTGGGAAGCAAAGCGGCGGCAAAATATGGTTTTGAACATTGCATTTTTTACAGCATTCCTTTTGCCATTCTTTATTTTCTCGCCCTTTCTCAAATTCCAAATCACAATTGGCTGGTTGTCATGGCTGTGATTTTTCTCATAATGTATAAGATTTTATTTTGGCCGTCCTACCACACCGATTTTGCGCATTACAGCAAGTCGGGATACAGGGGCCGGGAATTGGGAACTTTGTCATTCGTCTCCACGATCGCGACAATCATCGGACCTGTCATCGGCGGAATTATTATTTCAAAATTCGGGTTTGAAGTTTTGTTTGTAATCGTTTCCATTATCAGCCTGATTTCCGCCATTCCTCTTTTCACGACGCGCGAGAATTTCCAGCCTCATATTTTTTCCTATAAACAAGCTTTTAAAAGATTGATAAATCCTTATAGTCATTACAAAAGAAAAGATTTTATCGCTTACTTCGGATATGGGGAAGAACTTATTGTGGCAGTCGCATGGCCTATTTTTATTTTTTTGATAATTGAAAAATTCTATCTTATGGGAATTTTGATAGGAGTTTCGACTGTGGCTATTTCATTTATATCTCTTTATGTTGGAAAATTATCGGACATAACCGACAAAGGCGGAAAAATAAAAATGATAAAGTTTAGTTCGTGCTTGCGACTGATTTCCTCTTTTCTGCGCCCTTTTTCGGGAAATTGGCTGGGAGTTTTGCTGGTTGATATTTTTTCTTCCGGCTCAAAAATCGGCATAGATTATCCGCTCGTAACATCCGCTTATAACAAAGGCGACAATCACAGGGGGTTTTTGAAATATATTACTTTTTTTGAAATGTCAATCGCGACAGGGAAAATGGCGATAGCGTGGATGGCGTTTTTTATTTCTTTAATTATTTTTGACTTTAATTTTTATTTGGCGATATTCGGATTATCCGGTTTGTGGTCGCTTCTATATATATTTAAAACTCATAAATAGTTTTTAAAAAAGACATTCTTTGAAGACGGCATTCGCGAATGTCGCCTTCGTATGAGATACTATTTCAACAATAACTAAATGATCACAATGGAAATTGTCCAATCTGTAATTCTGGGATTTGTTCAAGGCGTGGCGGAATTTTTGCCGATTTCAAGCTCTGGACATTTGATATTAATCCCTAATTTATTTAATTGGCGCGATCAGGGGCTTGCTTTTGATGTGGCTTTGCATTGGGGAACATTGGTTGCTGTTCTGGCTTATTTTTGGAAAGACTGGATGGAGATATTAAAGGAGTCTTATTTGCTAAACAAGGTTTTAAATATCAAATATCAAATATCAAATATCAAACAAATTACAAATTACAAATTACAAATTACAAAACTAAAATCCGATTTGCTCTTCATAATCATCGTCGCCACAATCCCGGGAATTGTCGCGGGACTTTTGCTGAATAATTGCACTGAAACTATTTTCAGAAATCCTTTGCTTATTGCAGGGACTTTATCAGTCGGCGCTGTCTTATTATTTTATTCCGATAAAACAGGCGCGAAAAAAACAGACTTAAAAAGTTTGACTTTAAAAATGGGAATTATAATCGGCCTGTTCCAGGCGCTGGCGATTATTCCCGGCATATCCAGAAGCGGGATTACCATCACAGCGGCTTTACTTCTTGGTTTTCGAAGGACCGATGCCGCGCGATTTTCTTTTTTACTTTCCACCCCGATAATTCTGGGGGCGGGAATCAAGGAATTTCCAAATTTGCTTGGCGGGGGATTGGATATGAATATTTTCACAGGAACAATCGTTGCCGCAATAAGCGGATACTTGGCAATTAAATACATGCTGAAATATCTGGAGAGCAGAAGCTATGATATTTTTGTGGGCTATAGAATAATTTTGGCGATCGCTATAATTTTTTATTTATCCTAAAGCCTGACTTTAGGATTTATTAGAAAGCAAAAAAGTCCAAGCTATGAGACTTGGACTAATGCAAAAAATACTAAATACGACACACTACATACTACATACCAATCTACAAATTTTCCCAAACTGATGACTCAACATTGACGTCAATGTTGGCGCGGTTGTCTTTGATGATTCTCCTGATTTTTCCGTCAAAGACAAAACCGTCGGTCAAATCGGCACTTTCAATGAACGCTCCGTAATATTTAAAAGCTGCCATTTCTTGGCTTCCCAGAAGCGCGACCGGATCAAACTTTTTCTTAAGCTCCATTTTTTCCGCGTAGCTTTCAAATAAATTCCACATAGTTTTCTCTAGATCAGAATCAGGCTCAATCATATTCAGTCCGAGAGAATCCGCTTCGTCTCGGGTGATTGGATAGCCGTGAATACAGATGTCTCCAGTAATTTCTTTGACGATGCTGTCAATTTTTTCTTTATCAGCTTTAGCGTCAAAATGCATCAGCAATAATTTTTCCGTGATTTGTTTTGCCATTCTGGTCGCGCGATAGGCATTTCCCAAAGAGAGCGGATGGATTTTTGCGGTAAGGTCTTCAAAGACATTTACCATTTGTTCGTCTTTCACGCCTGCTTTTTCTTTGGCAAGCAAGAAATAGGAATTCAAATCTTCCACGCTGATTTCCATTTTCTGCTTCGGATTAAGCGGATTTTCCGGATTAAAAGGATGTCCCGTTGAAGGATCAACCGGGCTTAGCTCGCCAAGCCTGCCCATCACGATTTTGTCCGCGCCGATGGAAATCAAAGTCCCCGCGCTGTGCGCGCGATAGGGAATAATCATCTCAATTTCATCCGCATAGCTCCTAATCAGCTTTATCAGCCGAATCGGCGTAATCATATCTCCGCCTCTCGTGTACAAAAATAAACTGATCGTCTTCTGCCTGCCGATTTTTTCCAAATGCTTCGCGAATATCGGAATAATATCATCCGCCACCTTCGTCACAAACGGCTGCCGATCTCCCGTCACATAAGTTATCACCTTTGAATTCCTCGCCTTCTCAATTTTTTGGATTAGATTTTTGGTTTCCATAGAGTTTATTATTTAATAAATTATATTAACAAGTATAACACCTCTATTCAAAAAAACAAGGCTTTTTGCCTTTTTTGTGTTTTAGGTTTTACTTTAAAAAATTTGACAAAAGCCAATAAATGTATAAACTTAAAGCGGAGGTAGAAAAAATGGCTGAAATAAAAGCTGTTGAAATATATGAAAAAATATCTAAAATAAGAATAGACATAAACAATTGCGAAGAATTCTCTGATTATAAAAAAAGAATTCTAAGAGGAAATGTCAGATCCATGCTCGAAACAATTGATCGTCCAGATTCCTTCTACGGCGCAAGAGAAAGGGTGGGGTACATGGCGATGTTTGCAATAACTATTATACTTGCAATCAGCGCGTTTTTAACGCAGTGGATTAATAGTTTACGGATCATCGGAGTATGGATAATCCTTATGCTACTCAGCGCTTTATATATGCCGTCTCTTGATGACATAACTGAAGGCATAATAAAGTCTGGGAACAGTATGCTTTATAAAATATTTATAAAGCAAAAAAAATAATATTGAGTTCTCATGAACTCTCTTTTTTTATCCTAAACCACCCTAATCCCCGTTTTTTTAATTTCATAAACCATTGGGTCGCTGTCGTCTTCAAATCCTTTTACCGTAAATCCATGCGGTTCAATTCTGGAGTCAATATCCAAGCTGATATGCGACAATAATATTTCATTCTTCCACCAATTTCTTTTTAATTTATCCGAAACTACCGCAACATCAATATCGCTCCATTTGTTGTTTTTATTCTGCGCGTATGAGCCAAATAAATATATAGCCGAAAAAGGATAATTCTCCTTTTTCAATTTTCCGGCATATTCTTCGACTATTTTTTTTGCGTTATTTTTTGACATAGTTTTTTGTATAGAATAATAATTTTATCAAAATAATTTTTAGTAAATTCTTTATTGCAAAGCTTGTAAAATTTCAGCTTATAATCGGGATAACGAGTTTTAATATTAAAACTGTTGACCTCTTTTAATAATTCTATTTCTTCTTTTGGTAACCCTATATTAGCGATTTCTTCAAGTCTAACGAGATCATGCGTATATGGCGCTTGCTGTTTTGTATTTTGAACAACCAAGGCTTTCAAAACTTTTTCCAAAACAATATGGCCAAAAAATAAACAGCCATAATATTTTTTGCTTTTAAACAAACTATTCATAATTTCACGGTCATATTCAGCCGTTTCTTTCCAATAGTTTACAATTTTTTTAATCTGCGATTTATCCATATTTATTTTTTAAAATTATCTTGTGCCGGAGGAGGGAATCGAACCCTCATGGAGTGATCCACACGATTTTGAGTCGTGCGCGTCTGCCAATTCCGCCACTCCGGCAAAAATGAGTTATAAAGTTAAAAGTCATAAAGTCCATAAAGTAATTTCAAAAAGAACTTTACAAACTTTATAACTTTATGAGCTTTATACTGCATATTGATATAACAATACAATAATTTAATAATTTAGTCAATCAATCAAGTTTGTCTGTTTTTATTTTCAAAAAAATAAAGAATATCTAATTTTACTTTACAAACTTTATAAACTTTCAACTTTATAACTTATATATTTGTCAATTATGGTTTCGTATATTATAATGAACTTATGAGTGTAATCGCATTGGTAAATCAAAAAGGAGGGGTGGGGAAATCTACGACTACAGTAAATCTGGGGGCTTATTTAGTTTCTCACGGGAAGAAAATTCTTTTGATTGATATGGATCCGCAGGCGAACGCGACGACCGGGTTGGGCTTTCGGCCGGAGAATTTTGAAACAAATATATATGATGTCATCTCGGGAAAAGCTCTTCTCAAGGACGCCATTATAAAAACATCTTTGCTCAGGCTTGATCTTGTCGCCGCCACTCAAGATTTGGCTGGAGCGACTATTGAGCTTGTTGAAGCGGCGGAAAGGGAATATAAATTTCATAACGCGATCAAAGATGTAAAATCAGAATACGACTATATCCTCATTGACTGTCCTCCGAGTTTGGGGCTTTTGACCATAAACAGCCTTACGGCGGCGGATGAAATCATCGTTCCAATCCAATGCGAATATTACGCGCTGGAAGGATTGAGCCAGCTTTTGAATTCAATTCAGCTTATTCAAACTAATCTCAAAGCGGACCTCAAAATTATGGGCGCTGTCCTGACAATGTATGACAAAAGGAACCAGCTCGCGCATCAAGTTGAAAAAGAAGTTCGCAGGCATTTTCCCGGATATGTTTTTGACGCCGTTATTCCAAGAAATGTCGCGCTGGCGGAAGCTCCAAGTTTCGGAAAAACAATTCTGCAATACGCGCCCGAAAGCGCCGGAGCGAAGGCGTATGATTATTTGGCAAGGGAGATGATTGGATTGGAAGCTGGAGTTTAGAATTTTGAATTTGGAATATAAATTGCTAAGTTTAAATTGTTATTGGTTGGCGTAGAGATGCTATTTTTATGGCAAAGATAAATTTTGTCATTTCGAGCATCAGCGAGAAATCTATGGCCTTAGAAATTTCGAAAATATTCAGATTTCTCGCGACACGCTCGAAATGACAATTCTTTTGTTAAAATGTTAATATGAATTTACTATGATGAAAAAAACAAGTTTGGGAACGGGGCTGTCGTCTTTGATCCCGAATAAATTGGGCGGGGATAACAAAGCTTTCTTGGAAAAGAAAAGCTTTTCCAGCTCGGAAGAAGTAATAAAAATTCCGGTTGAAAATATCGTTCCGAATCCGAATCAACCGAGGTTTTATTTTGACGGCGAAAATTTAAAAAGTCTTTCCGAGTCAATCAGAGAACATGGGATTATCCAGCCGATTATCGTCACAAAAATCGGCGAAGGAAAATATGAGCTCATAGCGGGAGAAAGAAGGCTTCAGGCGTCAAAACTTGTCGGCAAAAAAGAAATTCCCGCCATTGTTAAGCTCGCGACGAATCAAGAAAAACTGGAGCTTGCTTTGGTTGAAAATATCCAGCGGCACGATCTTAATCCGATTGAAGAAGCGCGGGCGTATAAAAAACTTCAAACCGAATTTAACCTAACCCAGGAAGAAATCGCGAAAAGAGCCGGAAAAAACAGGTCCACAATCGCGAATATGATCCGCCTTTTGGAACTGCCGGTTGAAATCCAGCGCGGGCTTATTGAGGGGAAAATCACCGAAGGGCATGCGCGAGCGATTCTCGGATTGGAAAATCCGGAGAAACAAAGAGCTTTGTACGAGCTGATTCTAAAAAAAGATTTTACCGTCAGGGATACTGAAAATAAAGTCAAAGAAGTGACAGTTCATACCCATCAAAGAAAAAGCGCGAAGCAAGCCGACCCGTATATTCAAGACTTGGAAGATAAAATTCAGCAGAAGCTTGGAACCAAAGTCCAAATCAAAAAACGCGGCTCCGCCGGAAAAATAACCATAGATTTTTTCTCGGAGGAGGAGTTTGATAAAATTGTTAAATTGTTATATTAGTATAAAGTTCATAAAGTTATAAAGTTTATAAAGTGTTTCTGGCCATAACTTTACAAACTTTATAACTTTCAACTTTATAACTTATTTCGGGGTGTAGTATAGTGGCAGTACGCGCCCATGGGGTGGGCGCGGTCCGAGTTCGATTCTCGGCACCCCGACTATAAAAATAATAAAAAATGTTTTATATCATTATGAACAATAATTATTATGTTTATGTCTATATTGATCCTCGAAACTATGAGTAATTTTATTATGGCAAGGGCAAGGGGAACAGAAAGAAATCTCATTTCTATGATTCAAGCGACACGGAAAAAACTAAAAGAATAAAAGCAATTCAAAAAAAAGATCTTGAGCCGATCATCAAAGTTATCGCAAAAGGTCTAACTGAAAGTGAAGCATTTTTGATTGAAAAAACTTTGATTTGGAAGTTAGGGAAAAATTTAACAAACATTTCGTCGGGCCATTTTGCCGATAAATTTAGACCGCATAATAGTTTTCATCTTAATCTTAATTGTTTTGATTTTGAAAACGGAATTTTCTATGTAAATGTAGGCGAGGGAGAAACTAGAACATGGGAAGATTGCCAGAACTTTGGCTTTTTATCGGCTGGCCAAGATTCAAAGTGGAGCAACCCATTAAAAACATTAAACCCGGGCGATATAGTTGTGGCATACTTAAAACGAAGAGGATATGTCGGAATTGGCAAAGTTATGGAAAAAGCCAAACGCGTGCTCAATTTCAGATTTGACGGAAAATCGCTAAAAAGCCAAAATTTAGCCAGCTCTAGTCTTTTTGAAAACTCAGATAATGAAAATTCAGAATATTTAGTCAAAGTTAAATGGATTAAAAGTGTTTCTGCAAACGAGGCGAAATGGAAAAATAATTTCGGTCTTTTTACAACGCAACTAATCAAAGCGTCTTTAGAATGTCAAATCAAAACAATTAAATTTTTAGAAAAAGAATTTGGAGTGAGTTTTCAAAACATAATGTAATAAATTTCTTTAAGTCAAAGCTTTCGCTCGGAAATCCAAAAAATCGTTTGATATGAATTTCCAGCGAATAAAGCCGAAGCATTGTAATGTTTTTATTTGGGTCGCTGTTTGGCGTGATACGATTAAATACCGGGTATTTGCCTTAAAAGAAGTTGAGAATAACAAACATTATTCAAGGGATCAGCATCGCGGCAATACTGGCGAAGGCCAGCTTCATTTAAATCGCGATAATATAAAAAAGTTTAAGAAATATGAAACTCAGCCGAAGGAATTGCTTGAAAAAATTATAAAGGCATATGGAGGGCAGCGATCTAAAAAATAAATCCAGATGATAATAAATAAGCCGGTAAAATGAACAATCTAACGCTTCAGCAGAAAATAGATATATTCAAAAATGTAATTATTGCTTAATAACAGAAAACTATGGACACATACGATTGGTATCAGTCATTGATCAAGCCTTCGTGGTCGCCGCCGCCGTGGCTTTTCGGACCGGTGTGGACGGCGCTTTATATTCTGATTGCTATTTCTTTTGGCAAAGTTTTTTGGATGGCGCGGAAAAAACAGATTAGGTTTGTAGTCGCATTGCCGTTTATTCTAAATTTAATTTTCAACCTTGCTTTTACGCCTTTGCAATTCGGACTTAAAAACAATCTTCTTGCAACCGTTGATATTTTACTTGTTCTAGGCACTCTTATTTGGGCGATGGCCGCTATTTATCCGCATGCGCGCCGGCTTGCTTACATTCAAATTCCGTATTTAGTCTGGGTTTTATTCGCGGCTGTTTTGCAATTGACGATTACCTTTTTAACACTAGTGTCCGCTTAATTTCTTCTTGTTCATTAAAAAACATCTAAAATAAGCCG
>CAYPQL010000012.1:26025-27768 GCA_964412905.1 uncultured Candidatus Saccharibacteria bacterium | reverse complement strand
TAGACGAAGGATTTGATATTGATTCTAGAATTGATCAAGGAACATTGTTTGTCAATTGTACTAAATATTGATAAAATCATATTTTTCGATTTTTTTGAATAATCTATATCTTTTTTTAACTTTTTCATCAGTTATCTTTTCTGATTTAAATTCATTTTTAGTCACTTGCTTAGATTGTGCAACTATTTTAAGAAATTCGTTCTTTAAAACTTTTGAGAGATTAGAACTTAAAAGATTATGATTAGTGTATCCTAGCAAAATTTGTTTAAGAACCCCATCAACTTCTTTAAAATTGGCTTTTTGCATTGCAAAATGATAAAAACAAAGAAGGCCAATATCATATTCAGGAGAACCCACACAAACATTGTCCAAATCAATTAAATAGGGCATATTATTTATAAATATTATATTGCCAGGATGGCAATCACCAAAAATTATTGTATCACGCCCATTTGAAAATAAAAGACTGGTTGTATGAAAATCAGAAAGTAGATTTCCTAACTTAAAATAATCCGATTCGCCAAATAGTCTCTTTTTCTCACCCAAAAGATAAGAAAAAAATAGACTTTCTACTCCGTTAATAGTGTGAAAACATCTATCTAACAAATGCTGAGATTCAAAATTTTTTTCAGTAAGATAATATAAAAAATCTAATTGCTTTGGTTTGCATTTTGAATTATTATATTGTTTATGAAGAAAAGAACCTTTGTTAGTTCTAATAACCCTCTTATCAACATCAGATACACATCCATTTCCAGAACTAGAAAAATCAGATATTTTTATTGATTCAATTGAAAGAACTTTACCTAAATCATAATATTTTGCAACCTCTTCTAGATTTTTAAATTCCATATTATTCAATTCCCAATTTCACATAAGTTTGTTTTACTGCTGCATTGTTTTCATCTATCTTTTTTTGAGCTATTTCACAACAATGTTTACTAAGTCTACTATATTCATTATTATCTAAAGACAAAATTTCATCTATCTTTTCAGCAATTTCATAATGATCCGCAATATTATTTACTGTAAGTTTAGAATGATAAAACCAAGGCATTGCATTAGAAACTAACACAGGAGTTCCCCTATATAATGCTTCAAGAGCAGCATAACACAAACCTTCCGAATAGCTTAAATGAAGAAGTAATGAAGACTCATCTATTTTTTCATAATATTTATTCTTAGATAAAAAACCAACATTTTCCATAATAGAATCAAGTCCAAATCTTGAAAAAATATCAAGATATTCTTTTTTTGCACCATTAATTATGAATTTTTCAATGTTTTCTGATAAACTTATTCCTGCAACACTATTTAATATGTTTTTATGAATTGCTTTATCATTCAGAATTGAGACAATGTTAACTTTAGGTTTTGGCTTTAATTTAAATTGTAAATTTTCTTTTACATAAGGTGCTGGAAGATATAATACATCGTCCCTATTTAGCCTATCTGCAAAACATTTTGATCCCATAAACATATAATCTATTTTCCCTTTATCAAGCCAATCCATAAATATATAAAAATTTTCAATTTCAATTACAGAAATTTCATCTTGACCTAAAGGACCAACAAACATTAACCCTTTTTTGCCAGGAATTTTGTCCAAAATATTGTAATTTCTCTTTATCCAATTCCTCGCACCAATTATTGTCAAATCAGGATTTAAATTAAGAATTTCAGGTAAAGAAGATTCAGAACCAAGTTCAGATACTGCAACAAATCGAGAATCTGACTTAGTAC
>CAYPQL010000012.1:0-26015 GCA_964412905.1 uncultured Candidatus Saccharibacteria bacterium | reverse complement strand
AACCTGTTTCATTATCAGGCCCAACTACAACAAACATTATAAAAAACACCTCGATCAGATAGATTTTCAGATAAATACTTTAGCTCGTTTTCCGCTAAAACAATATTTTTATTTTCATACAAAAACAGATCTTTCATTCTGCTAAGTTCTAAAGGGGACACATTTTTTCCAAGCATTAAAGAAGCAATATAAGTGTCTGATGTAACTCCGAACATAGTTATAAGTTCAGAGTCTCTTTTTCTTAATCTATATTGATTTCCTGTCACTACTACCCCCTCTCCAAATACAAGTTTAGAAACAATATTTGGATCCCCTATTTTTTGACAATATTGATTTTCCAATTCATCAAAAGACTCATAATCAAAGAATAAGCCATATTTAATAAGATCTCTTGGATCAATCATAGTTAATCTTTCACTAGAATTATAAAAAGAAGTACCTATTGTCTCAACACCTTTATTCAGCGCAACAACAACATTATCCAAGGCTTTACCATTATCATTATGTGGATGAAATTCCACTCTATTTCCAAACTTCTGTAAATATTCAAATACTTCTTCTATTTGATCAGGTTTTCCTATCCCTCTACTATCACAAATAATTACATTTCTTACACCATTATTTAGACAATAATCTGTCCATTCAGAAATTCTCTTGGGTAAGTACTTTTCATATGAAGTACAATCTGCAAAAGCCACATCAAAAGGTTTATCTGATTTATTTGTCCAAGTTTTTATTATTTTCTTTAAATTGCATTTTAAATTCACGAAAAAGATTTTTATCTTTTTTATTAAAATACCAAAAACCAAAAAGGCTATCAAAAAAATAATACCTTTTATTGAGCTGATGCGCAATATTAGCAATTTCATGATTCATTACAATTATCAAAAAATCACAATTTTTTATTATATCATTAAGTTCATTATTTTTTATTTTATTTTGATCTATCACCTCATTAAATAATTCAAGACTATTATCTACAAAATCATATGCTATATCTTTTCCCAAAAATATCAATTCGTTGTTTTTAAATAATCGGGCTATTGAATACATTTTAGAGGCTGGACCAAATCCACAAGGTTGCGCAACGCAGACAATTCTTTTTTTATTTTCTATAGTACTCATGATATTTTTTAACTATAAATTTTAATATAGATAAATTGTCTAATTTATAATATTTAAACAGTTCTTCTCTGCTGCCGGCAAATTCAGAAAATTTTTTTGGTATGCCTAGTTTGTAAAAAGTGATATTGCTGCCCAGAATATTTTGAATTGCGCTACCGACGCCATTATGAACAAAATGCTCTTCTATGCTTATAATAATACTGTAATCCTTTAATTGTTGTTTAATAAGATTTTGATTAATAATCTCAAGAGAATTTATGTTGACAATATCAGCATAGATATTTTGTTCTTTTAAAAGATCATGGATCGTTAATGCTTTTGAAACGAATATTCCGGTTGCTAGAATTACTATTTTACCCCCTTTTCTCAAAAACATAAGCTTATCAAAATAAACTACATTTTTTTCTTCATATACAACAGGCTCTTCTCTGGAGCCAAGACGTATATATGAAGGTCCGCCTATCTTAATGGCATGCTTGCAAGCGTCTACCGCTTCTTTACTATCAGCCGGTAAATAAATTTTCATATTAGGCAATGAAAGCAACAAAGCCACATCTTCATTGGCATGATGAGAAAATCCCAAAGCTCCATAACTTAACCCGGATCCAACTCCAATAATAATAACATTTAAATTGTGAAAGCAAATGTTATTTCTTAATTGTAAAAAAGCATTACAAATAACAAAATTAGCTATAGAATTTACAATAACAGTCTTGCCTTTTATGGCTAGCCCTGATGCGACTCCCAGCATATTTTGTTCTGCTATCCCCAAATCAAAATATCTGCTTGGATATTTTTTGCCAAAATTTTCAATCATACTGCCATCGGGAGATAAATGAACTATTTTTTTATTTTTTTTTGCAAGACTCATGATTAATTTACCGCATTCCTCTCTTGCGTTCGCAAATTTATAGCTCATAATTTAGTTCTTTTATTGCTTGCATATAATCATCTTTATTGAGCACTTTATAATGCCAACTAGGATCGTCTTCCATAAAAGAAACTCCGCGACCTTTTATAGTATCAAAAAATATAATTATTGGGGATTTTTTGAAAATTGTTTTTTTTATCAAAGTCAAAATTGATTTTATATTATGCCCTTCGCACCGAAAAACACACCAACCTAATTTTCTTATTGAATCTATCGTTTTTTCTGTGTCAATAATATTTTTTGTGTAATTTGAAGCTTGAATTTTATTATAATCAACCAAGCATATTAAATTTTCTATCTTATTTATGCCAGCGTAAACTAAAGCTTCCCAAACAGATCCCTCATTTAGCTCTCCATCTCCAATTAGAACATAAACATTCTTCTTCTTTTTATTTATTTTATTGGCTAAACAAAAACCGACACCTACTGACAATCCTAATCCTAAAGCTCCGCTAGAAAACTGCACGCCTGGCACATGCCAAGAGACATGGGCAGTTAAATTGCTTTTAAATTTACAAAAACTATATAAATCCTCTTTGTTTATTTTTTTAAATTTTTCTAAAATAGCATACAAAGCCGGAGCAGCATGTCCTTTACTTAAAATAAAATCAAATTTTTTATCATCTCCTTCGTAAAAATAATTAATTGCATAAATCATTTCAACACACGATAAAGAAGAAACAATATGCCCGCTTTTAGCATTAAAACAAACATTAACAATTTCTTGTCTGATTTTAGCAATATCACGATCTATTGTTTTATATTTTTTTGTTGTCAATAATACCATAAGACGGTTTTAGATTCTATTTAACTAATATTGATTATATCTTTGGCGTCGCTTATCGCCGTGGGATTTCCCACCGCGGTTATATATCTCATTCCTCCTATGATCAGCATTACAACCGCCACGATTCCAACAATGCTGAGCATAAAGTTATAAAGCCCGATCAAATACATTGAAAGATTCACCGTCCCCGTCGGCGGAAGCCCCGGAATCCTCACCATCGGCGTCCACTCCACCGCCGCCCCGGCATAATTGGCGGAAGCTATCGCTACCGCGAAAATAAAACCTGCCATAATTAAGGCTGTTTTTTTTGTGGGCATAAAATTATATTGTTAAATGGTTAATTTCAATATTGTTTATATTATATCACAAAGCGGGAAGATGGCAAAAAATAAATTTTTTTTGCCTATTGTGTTGTCTTTCATTTTACTTTGTGATATAATAAAAACGAAATTGAGGATTGCGAAATTTGTCATTCTGAATTTTCTTGAATTATAAAATAACTTTGTCATTGCGAGGAGCTTATCAAAGCGACGAAGCAATCTCAAAGATTGATTAACTGCGAGTAGTTGCAATATTGGTGTATTTCAATAGCTCTGAGATTGCTTCGTCGTTGATACTCCTCGCAATGACATTAGTAATTACAAACAATTTAACAAATACAATTTTATGAGCGAGAAATTTAAAGTTTTTATAAGCAGGTTAAAACAACATTTTCAAAAGAAGAATTTTCTAATGCTGGCGTTCGCTGTTCTTTTCATAGCCGTGAGTGTGAGCGTTCCAGTTTATCAAGCGCAGGCAGCAGATTGGCTTGGAGGCATAATCGCTTGCGCCGGAGATCCGATTTCTTGCGGAATGAACGCTTTTTTAGGCGGCTTAATAGCCGCAGGCACGCTTCTTTTGAAATTTATATATGCGGTTTTGGTCGCTGTTTTGTATATCGGACTTAAGCTGTCAGCCTTTTTAGTTATGTTCGGAGCGTGGCTTATTGACGCTATGCTTGATCCCCGATTGTATGTCGGGGATACTTCAGCTACTCCCAATGTTCCGGGAGTTTTGACATCTTCAACTGTCAATACCGGCTGGACGACGGTTCGGGATATGTGCAACACTTTTTATATTTTCTTTCTGCTCATAATCGCTTTCGGCACGATCTTGCGAAGCAGCACCTTCAACGCCAAAAATCTTCTTCCCAAACTTGTCATCTCGCTGTTCCTGATAAACTTCAGCGCGGAAATTACCAAGCTCGTCATTGATTTCGGGCAAGTTTTTATGTATGGAATAATGGGCTGGATGGGGACTTTTCAAGGGGGCGCGGGAAGCCTTACTTCCATAGTTGATCAATTTATAAAACAAATTGACAAAGTAGGATGGGAGCCTAGCTTTGAACAAGTGACAAGAGTAGCTTTTGCATTAGTATATTCTGTGTGCTTGGGTCTTGTGTATGTTATGCTCGCCTGCTTTCTCTTGATTCGCCTGGTCGCTTTTGTGTTTTTGATAATTCTTTCCCCAATCGCGTTCTTGAGCATTACGATGCCTTCGCTTGGAAAATACACGAGCGAGTGGTGGGGCGAGCTGGTGAAATATTCCATCTTCGGTCCGATTTTTATGTTCTTTGTTTATCTGTCCGCCACGATGGCGAATGAAGTGGTGACTAATTTCACGCCTATTCCACCAGACATTAATAGCGATTTAAACACAATTACAAGCATTTTATATGTTATGATCCCTCATTCCGTCGCTTTGATTATGCTCCTCGCCGTCGTTCCAATCACTCAAAAGCTCGGCGTCGCCGGCGCCGGCAAAATCATCGGCGGAACAGCCGGTCTTGGAAAAGTCGCGATGGGAGGATATGCCGCGGCAAAATTGGCGGGAGGATTGGGGAAGAAGGTGGCTTCAGGAGTTGACAGAAGAACGGGAGGAAAGGCGTCTGATTGGGCAAGAAAACGGAAAGAAGAAATCTTATTAAAAATTCCCGGTGGAGCTGGAAGAGGAACAGTGCTTAAGGATAGAGCGAAAAATGAGAAAGAAAAAGACGAAAATATGAAAAAAATAAGAGTAGAATTTGGAGAAGCTAAAAACAGAGACCTTGATGAATATCGGAGAAAAGCAAATGGCGCATTGGCAACAAATGAAGATAAGGTTTTATTTGCGGAAACTGCTGCTGCTCAGGGAAAGCTAGGAGATGCAAAATATGCAGGAGACCTTGAAAAGTTTATGCCAACAATAGAAATAACTCTTAGCAAAAAAGAGTTAGAAGAAGGAATGACTAATAAGAATTTAAGTCTTGCGACAGAAACAAGCGAGTCTAAGGCAAGAATAAAAAATCTTGATACTACTGGAATGGATGATAGAGATAAAACAAAGTTTGCCAGTGCGAGTAATACTGAGAAAAAAGAAATGGTAAAAGAGCAAATAATGAAGGAGAAAATGGCTGATCTGATAAGAGATAACAAGACTCACGAGGTTCAAGGGCTTAATGATGGAATGTCAGCAAAAGTATGGCACGAATCACAAACCGTTGATCAAAGAAAAAGCAATACAACTAGAATGGCTAAAGATCAAAAAGGATTATTGCAAAAAGGATATATGGCCAATACAAGTGACGCTCCCGTTGATATGGAAAAGGACATAGAATTTAGAACTAACGCGGTTAAAATGGGCGCAGATTTGGAAGAATCATTTAAGAAGGGTGGTAGTATAATAGAAGCAGATATACAAGAGGCATTTAGTGAGTTCGGCGCTAAAGAAATTATAAAGTTTACACCAACTCAACTCGAAAAGTATGGAGCAAATGCTAATTCTTCACAAGTCAGAGCTCTTAATAGAGAAGGCGAACAAAAGAAAATAAAAATTATCAGAGAATCAAAGCAGAATAAATTAATAGAGGTTAAGGCTGATTTAGCTGGTATAAAAACAGGTCCCGCTCGCGATGTATTAGAAAAAGAAGAAAAGCAATTAGACAAAGGAATAAAGAACATAGAAGACATGCTGACTGGTGATAAATATTAACTGTGTTATAAAAATGTTATTTCAATCCATTTTATAAATTTTATTAATAAGTTATAAAAATGAAAGAAGAAATCAGACAAAAATTAAGAATGTTGCCTGATTTTGTGCAGGATAGTATTTATGAAGACTATACAACGGACGCTATTACAAAAATGAGAGAAAAGTATTTGGAAAATGATAAAGAAAAAGTAGAGAGTTTAAAAAATCTCATTGGTCTGTCAATTCTCAAAGACATAAAACTGGAAGAAATAAAAAACAGAATTCAAAGTGATTTAGGTTTGGAAGATAAACCCACCAAAGGAATAACCCTCATAATCCTCTCTGAAATTTTTTATCCGATTAAAAGCTTTTTCCCCGGCATAGAAGACGAGATTTTAAAATTGGGCGGGGAGGTTCCAAAGACAGCGCCGAAGAGGTTGGATGAGCAGCTTTTGAAGAGGGAGGAGGAGATGGAAAGAATGGATGAGCAAGAGAAGGCGGAGGAAGAGGAGAGAATGAAGGATATGATAATTGAAAAGCCGATTGAGGAACTAATTAAAGAATTCCCGAATGTCGGGGAGCAAGTAATCGGGAGTCAGAAGGAAATTGCGCTTAAGCGAATGCCCGTGCCGATGAAGCCGCTGATCAAATATTGGCTGGAAGATTACAAAGAGAAAATGGGCTATTATCAGCATTCCAATTTGGACCGCGTCCAATATGTCTATCACGACAAAAACACCAGAAATATGGACGAAGAAGAGCGGAGGCAGCTTAATTTAATTCTGAAATCATCCGACGAAGGAATGGCGCTGTCGTACTCCACGAAGATGAAGAAGATAGATTTTGGAATAATAGATTAGAATTTTTAATTTTGTAATTTTTAATTTTATAAATAATTCTTAAATTTCTAATTTTTAAACGATATTTATGGATTATGATTTAGAAGAGCGGACTGCTAAATTCGGAGAAAATGTCATAGACTTTATAAAATTGCTGGAAAGAAATGAAATGAACAAACCGCTTGCAAGTCAGCTTATAAGATCAGCCACAAGCATCGGCGCTAATTATATGGAAGCAAATCAGGCAAGCTCTAAAAAAGATTTTAAAAACAAAATTCACATTTGCGGAAAAGAAGCCAATGAAACAAAACACTGGTTTCGAATGATTGCCAGAGCCAATTCAGAAAAAGAAACCGAGTGCAGAAAATTATGGAAAGAAGCCCACGAATTAACATTGATTTTCGCTAAGATTTACAAAAGCTGTGCAATAAATAATTTAGAAATTAAAAATTCAATCATTATTTAAAAATTACAAAATTAAAAATTAAAAATTCTCTATGCAATACTCCGTTCCTCAATTCATAGATGTAGAAGACAAAGTCGTCGATCCGTTCACGGGCAAGCAGGCACTTTTTTTGATAGTAGGATTCGGTATTTTGCTCGTAATGTTCACTTTTTTGCAGTTTTTTATTTTTATTATTATGGCCATTCCTGTTATTGTTCTTGCTTTAGCCTTTGCTTTTTGGAAACCGAAAGGGTTCTCCGTCTTGCAGTGGACGGGCAACATAATAAATTTTTATACCACCTCGCACCTTTACATCTGGAGAAGAGAGCCGGACTCAAGAATGTTCAAACAGACTCAGAGAAAACAGACCGTGAAAGAAGCTCAAGCCATTCCCGTTTCCAGAAACAGGATAAAAGAACTGGCCTGGCTTCTGGACACCAGCACTTCCGTAAATATGCCTTATGAAGCGAAAACAAGACCGGGGGAGAATATAAGATAATGTAAAAATTAAAAATCAAAATGGAAAATGACAGATTAAAATTTAAAAATGAAAGTCAGTTTAAAATACAAAAACAAAAAAAATAAATATCTTGCAACTGCTCACCTTTTGTGTCATTGCGAGGAGCATCAGCGACGAAGTCATGCCTCTGGCAGATCCGCCAAAGGCGGACAATCTCTTGCTCCCGTTCCAGCGATAAAATGTGAAAATAATTACTGGTTTGTTTTCATAGCCCTGAGATTGTCCGCCTTTGGCGGATCTGCCATAGGCACGACTTCGCTGATGCTCGCAATGACAGATTTTTAGGATAAATGTTTTTTAGAACAGCTGAGTAGTTGCAATAATTTTACATTTTTAATTGTCATTTTTCATTTTGATTTTTATATTTTAATTTTATAATTATGTCCACCCCCGAGAAACAAAATAAAAAAGGGCTGAGCGCCCAAAAATATCTTGACATTGCCGAGATAAAAGATAGCGTTGTTTTGATGAAAAATGGAAGTATGAAATCCGTTCTCATGGTTTCGTCAATAAATTTCGCCCTCAAATCCATTGAAGAGCAGGACGCGATAATATATCAATATCAAAACTTTTTGAATTCCCTTGATTTCTCAGTGCAGATAGTCATCAATTCACGGCAATTAAATTTGGATAATTATCTTCAGGTTCTCAAAGATCAGGAGAAAAAGCAGATGAACGAGCTTCTTCGCATGCAAACCGCGAGCTACATAGAATATATCCAGGGCTTGGTGAAAATGGCCAATATCGTCAGCAAAACTTTTTATGTCGTCGTCCCGTTTTCGGTGTCGGAATCAAAAGGAGGGATGCTGTCAGCTTTAAGCGGCGGCGGAAGTTCTTTGAGACTGGTGTCCGACCGAGCCACTTTTGAGAAATACAAGGACCAGCTTTTTCAGAGAGTTGACCATGTGATTGAAAACTTGTCTGGCACGGGGCTTCGCATGACAATGCTTAACACGCAAGAATTAATAGAGCTCTATTACAATTTATACAACCCGGAAATTTCCGAAAAAAAAGGGCTGGCGGACATAGCTGATTTGGATTTGGCGAGGTAGGATTAGTATCCAGTATCCAGTATTAAGTATTAAGCAACCAAGTATGGAAAAGATAAGAAGTTTTACTGATCTAGTCGCTTGGAGAAAAGGGCATCAATTGGTAATATCTATTTATAAAATAACTAATAGTTTTCCTCAGAAAGAGATTTTTGCTTTGACAAATCAAATGTGCCGTTGCGCTATTTCTATTACCAGTAATATAGCCGAAGGGTTTTCAAGAAAAAGCTCAAAAGAGAAAATTCAATTTTATCATATATCATTAGGATCATTAACTGAATTACAAAACCAACTTTTAATAGCAAAAGATATAAACTATTTGCCAAAAGAAGAATTTACTAAACTAGCTGAACAAACAGTTGAAGTCAGTAAATTAATCAACGGGCTAATTCGAAGTCTCAAAAGCGACAAACAACAGGCTTAATACTTAATACTTAATACTTAATACTTAATACTAATTATGTTTCTAGACAAAATACTTCCGCCAAAAAATAAGCCAATAAAAAGCGAAGGCGCTTTGGAGAAAGCGGCTCTTTTGGAGTCGGAAAAAATATATCAAAAAGGCTTGGCGACCGTCAAGGATATTATCGCTCCCGCCGCTTTTAAAATTGAAAGCGATCATGTGATGATTAACAAGAAGCTCGCCTCCACTTTTTTTGTCTACGCTTATCCGCGATTTCTTCAGACGAATTGGTTTTCTCCGATTATAAATTTGGACACAACTTTTGACATCGCGATGTTTATCCATCCTCAAAGCACCGCCGACATATTGAAAAATCTCCGCAAGATCGTGACGCAGATTCAGTCGCAAATTTCAATGAACGAAGAAAAAGGAATGGTGCGGGATCCGATTTTGGAAACCGCCTACAGGGATGTGGAAGGACTCAGAGATGATCTTCAGCAGGGGATTGAGCACTTTTTTCAATTCGGACTTTATATCACGATATATGCGGACACCAAAGAAGATCTAGCCGGAGTTGAAGCCAAAATAGAATCAATCTTGGAAGCAAAACTTATCTACTTGAAGCCCGCGATTATGCAAATGGAAAAAGGTTTTAACTCAACATTGCCCTTCGGATCCGATAAACTAATGATTGGCAATAATATGAACACTTCCCCTTTGTCGACTTCTTTCCCTTTTGTTTCCAGCGATTTGACTTCCAATCAGGGAATTCTTTACGGCATAAACAGGCACAATAACAGCTTGATTTTGTTTGACAGATTTTCAATGGAGAACGCGAATATGGTTATTTTCGCCAAATCCGGCGCCGGGAAAAGCTATGCCGTGAAGCTGGAAATTCTGCGAAGCTTGATGATGGAAACGGATGTGATTGTGATTGATCCCGAAGATGAATATAAGCATCTTTGCGAAACAGTAGGTGGAACTTTTATGAGAATTTCTTTGTCCTCCAAACATCACATAAATCCTTTTGATCTTCCGTCGGCGATCGGGGACGAGACTCCTTCCGATGTTTTGCGAAAAGCGATTTCCGATGTTTCGGGACTGATAAAAGTTATGCTTGGAAAAATTTCCGCCGACGAAGATTCAATTCTGGACAGGGCGATTGCGGAAACTTATGCCGTAAAAGACATAACTCCGGACGCCGATTTTTCCAATCTTGAGCCTCCGACGATGGGGGATTTGCAGTCGGTTTTGGAAAATATGAAAGGGGCGGAAAGCCTTTCCGTGCGAATCAGGAAATACACGGAAGGAACTTTTGCTGGATTTTTGAACCATAAAACAAACATAAACATTGAAGCGGGAATGGTTGTTTTCAATATCAGGGATATGGAAGAAGAGTTGCGTCCCGTGGCGATGTATCTGGTTCTGCATTATATTTGGACATTAATAAGATCAAAAATGAAAAAGAGAATGCTGGTTGTTGATGAGGCGTGGGTTATGATGAGGCATGATGATGCAGCGTCGTTTCTTTTCGGAATCGCCAAAAGATGCAGAAAATATTATCTGGGGCTGACTACGATCACTCAAGATGTAACGGACTTTATGACTTCAAAATACGGCAAGCCGATCGTCACCAACTCTTCCATCCAGCTTCTTCTCAAGCAGTCTACGGCGGCGATCAAAGTAATCGTGGACACATTCTATCTTACCGACGAGGAAAAGTTTTTGCTTTTGGAAAGTAATATTGGAGAGGGGATTTTCTTTGCCGGCACAAAACGCGCGGCAATCAGAATCGTCGCTTCCTATTCCGAAGACCAAATTATCACCTCCGACCCCGAACAGCTCCTGGAAATCGCGGAAGCGAAAAAGGAAATTGAGGAAATGGCGTAGGATGGATAATGTAAAATGTAAAAATCAAAATGAAAAATGACAATGCAAAATTCAAAAATAAAGAAGGAGGCGTGAACTCGTCTCCTTCTTTTCAAGGCGCGAAAAATAATGGAATAAAAAAAGCGAAAAAACCAAAGCCCGGTCCTGTAACAAAAGACGAAAGCTTAATTGAAAAAAATCTTAAGGAAGGGCATAGCGCGTATTATTCCAAAAACGAGGATCCGCTCAGTCAGACCATAAGAAGAATAGTTATGGGCGGCGATTTTTCCCCTAAGGCGATTATCACGGAAATTAAACGAACCGAAAGAGAAAAGATAAATGAATTAAGAAGCAGATATCTGGGGGCATTTGAAGACGGGGATTTTTCTTTGGATAATATAAAAAAATCATTAAGCGGAGCGCCTGACACGATAACGCAAAAAACTTTCAGGGATTTGAAAAATGAGATTGCGAAAGGAGGGGATATAATTTCGGCTAAAGCAATTGAAGAATTAGCGGGGCTTGAATACTTTTCAGAACATCTTAAAAGATTGGAAGAAAGAACCGCAGAAACGGGAGGAATTTCAGAAGAGAAGACTAAAGGGGAGTTGGATGGTGAAGCCAAAAATAATATTATAAAACAGAAAAAAAACGCGCCTGAAAATTTTAAACCATCAATAAATAATCAAGAAAAAGAAAAGGCCGAGAAGCAGGAGAAAGATAAAACCAAAGAAATTAAACCCGAAAATAAATCGGAACCAGCGGGAAGTAAAATAGCAGATATAAATAATGGAAGGAAAGTGGAATTTGATAGCGACGATGAAGATAGTTTTGATGAAGGCGGCGCGGAGCCCGTGAAAGGCGTAATAGCGGACACAGAAAAATATATTAATACGGAGTCATTCAGAGAAAAGCTCAGCAAGATGAGAGCTGAAGCGGAAAATATTCAATCCGGACAAATGTCTCCCTCTGAAGAGAAAACAGCTTTTGATGATTTGTATTCCAAGCAAGATATTTTTCAAACAGCTCAAGAAAACGGTGTTCCAGTTTCGGAGATAAACGAAACAATTAACGCGATAGCAAGCGCGGGTAAATATACTGAGGCAATTCCATTCAGAGAAAAACTCAGCGAGATGAGAGATCAGGCGGAAAAGATTAAGTCTGCAAAAATGTCTTTTCCCGAGAAGAGAGCGGCTCTTAGCGCTTTAGCCGATAAACAACAAGAAATTTATAAAGGGGCTGAAAATAGCGGCGCTAATTTTAATTCGGAGATAAGAGATACAATTAATGCATTAGGAGAAACAGATAAATATATTAATGCAGAATCAGCTAGGGAAAAACTCGGCGAGATGAGAACTGAAGCGGAAAAAATTCGGTCTTCGCAAATGTCTCTTTCCGAGAAAGAAGAAGCTTTCAAAATTCTATGCGCCAAGCAAGATATTTTTGAAGATGCTCAAAAAAACGGCGTTACGACTACGGAGATAAACGAAACAATGGCTGCTCTGGCAGAAACAGGAAATCATATTGAAGCGGCGCCATTCAGAGAAAAACTCAGCGAGATGAGAGATCGGGCAAAAGATATTCAATCCGGAAAAATGCCTCCCTTTGAAGAAAAAAAAGCTTTTGATGATTTATATTCCAAACAAGATATTTTTAAAGAAGCTCAAGATCGCGGTACTCCAGTTTCAGAAATAAATAAAACAATTGAAGCGATAGCAAGCGCGGATAAATATATTGAAACAAAACCGATTAGAGAATTTGAGGAAAAATACGCAGGAGCAAAAAACGCAAAATCACAATCTGAAAAAGGAGCGAAACTTTTGGCCGCGAAAGAATATGCCAGAAAAACAAACCCTGATATTATAAATGAAATAGAAGAAATAAAAGATATAAAAGATGCGGAAGAAAAGCTAAAGAGAAACAAGAAGTTAAATGATATGGTAAAAAAAGAGGCTAAGATAATCATGGATTTAGCTGCGCAAAGAGGACTTGGGAAAATTGGGAAAGTGGCAAAAATAATTACTCCTCTTCCCGCCTCCGCGCCTTCGCCAGCTTTCGCTTCTATTCATATTCCTATACCCGCGCCAACTCCTCAAACTTCATCGCCATCGCAAGGTTCGGGAAAATCTTCAAATAGTCAAGGCGGGAAAATATCAATAAAATCAGCGCCTTCGGATGCCGCTTCTTCCGCCTCGCCTCAAACTTCTCCAGCTTCGTCCGCGCCTTCAACCTCTATTCCTAAAACTCCGCCCGCCCGCGCTGTTCCTTCCACGCCTGCTTCTCAAACTTCTCCCGCTTCGCCTCAAACTACAAATGAACCAGCTTCAACTCCCGCATCCGCTTCTCAAACCGCGCCTTCTCCTCAAACTGCGTCTGAACCTGTTACTAAGCCTGCTTCTGCTCAATCTCAAGTTTTGTCATCACAAGATTCAGCAAAATCGCCGATAGATAATCAGGACAGTGAAATATCAACAAAGCCGGCGCCTCAAGCTCCGCTTGTTTCTCAAACTGCGCCTGCTTCTCAAGCGGCTGAACCCACCCCAGCTCAATCTTCGCCTGATCAAAATCTTAATGCTTCTCCTCAAGCTGCGGCTGAATCTGCTTCAACTCATACACCCGCTCCGCCTTCCGCCGCCGCTCCCGCCCAGCCCCAAGCTTCTCCCGCTAAAACTCCGCCGCAATCGCAAGGCTCAACGGAACCGGCAACAGATAATGCTCAAAAAGAAGATGACGAAGAAATGTCTGAAGAAGATAAAATTAAAAAAATAAAAGAGGCGGTAGAAAAAAAGATAAGAGATAGTTTAGAAAAGAATATTGATAATGGAATGGGGGGAATTGCAATTCAAGACGAAGCTGGAAATGGAGATGCGGCTAGAATTAAAATGATTAAAGATATGGCTGAAAGAGAGAGCTCTGGCAACAAAAGAAATAGAATAAATTTAATAAATAGCGCCATAAAAGCGGATAGCATTAGAGTGGATCCTGCCGATAGAGAAGCTGAAGCTCAGAGGATAAGGAAAGAGGCGGAAGAAAAAGTGGAGAAAGAACTAAAAAAAAATGTAAAGGGATATAAGGCGAAAATTGCGAGTAGAGTTTTAGGAGAAGCTGCATATAGAATTGCGACAGAACTGGCTAAAAAAGCAAACAAAGGAGGTTCATGGGCATTTTTTGTTTTTTTAATAACGCTTGGCATAGCTATTATTATTGATTTTCTTGATATTTTTGGCGAGCTTTTAATTGAAACTATTGTAGGTACTATTATTATTTTTTTGATTTGCACTGCTCTCTCTCTTATAAATACATTTTTCTGGCTTTTTGTTTTAGGAGGAGGGCATCCAAAATGGTTTTGGAAAGTATTAATCAGAATGCTTGTCGGTTTTTTTATTGTTGAATCCATACCAATACTAGAACTTCTTCCTTTTACTGTGATTATTGTTTGTTGGAATTGGCATGACTATACAAAAGAGAGAAATGAAGCGAAAAAAGAACTTAAAACTTTTGTCGCTAAAAATAAATCATTATTAAAAAATGTGTCGGCGAATTAATTTCTAAACTATCTCGATTACAGAGAAGGCAATAAGCCGGATAAGAGTTGATTTATCGCCAATGAATTTTAATATTCGTTAATAATCACCCTTCGACAAGCTCAGGGTGACATGTGTCATAGTGAGCTTGTCGAACTATGACTAATTTATGTCCAAAAATCAGATCATAACAAAAAGCCCGGAAGAGACGAAGGAGTTTGCGAAAGTTCTGGTCGGCGAGTGGCTTAAAATAAACAAGGCCAAAAATTCAAATTGGCTGGTTTGTCTTTATGGCGATTTGGGCGGAGGCAAGACGACTTTTGTTCAGGGAGTGGCGGAAAAATTAGGAATTAAGGAAACGGTAAACAGTCCGACATTTGTGATTATGAAAAAATATAAATTGGCGAAAAATAAAAAATACGCTTTGTATCATTTTGACTGTTATCGCGTTTCGGATTATAAAGACATTCTGGATCTTGGCTGGGAGGAAATAATAAGCGGGGAAAACAACATAATAATCGTGGAATGGCCGGAAAAGATTGAAAAGATTTTGCCGAAGAAAAGATTGAATTTGAAGTTTGAATTTCTGGACGAAAACAGAAGGGAGATAAAGATAAATTTATAAATTGACGGCTTTATTTTTAATAAAAAAATTTATGGCGCGAATTTTGGTTTTTGGGGATAGTGTATCTTATGGGCGTTGGGACATAAAAGGAGGATGGGCTGATTATTTGAAAAGTTTTTATATGGAGAAAAATATAATTAATCCTGACCCTTATTATGAAGTTTATAATCTTAGCATTGACGGTGATGATTCAAAAAATTTATTAAAAAGGCTTGAATCTGAAATTAGGCATAGAATCTGGGGAAATGAAAAAGTCATTATTATTTTTGCGATTGGCATAAACGATTCTCAGATAGGAAATATTGGAATAGTCCCTGAAAAGTTTAGGAAAAATATCCAAAAATTAATTAAAATATCTGAAAAATATTCATCAAAAATTATTTTTATTGGGTTAACTCCCGTTGATGAATCAAAAACATGTCCGATATCGTGTGATAAAAATATGTTTTATAAAAACGAAAGAATTGAAAAATACGATGGAATTATAAAATCAATTTGCGAAAAAAACGATATTTATTTTATTGATATGCTCGGTGAATTTAATAAAATAGATTACAAAAAACTGTTGGAAGACGGGCTTCATCCGAACGCGGAAGGGCATAAAAAGATGTTTGAAATTGTGAGAGATTTTTTGGCTAAAAATAAAATAACTTAGCAAACTAAAACTTGGCATAAAAAAAGCGGCTCGTAAAAGGCGCTTTTATTTTGGGTAAAATTTAGTTTAAACAATATATCTTGAATTACAAAATAATTTTGTCATCCTGAATTTATTTCAGGATCTTTCCTCTGCAACCTCTAATCTTGTGAAATACATAAAGCTAAAGCCTTTTAACAAAACAGATTCTGAAATCATGCCTCTGGCAGATCAGTCACAGGCTGACAAGTTCAGAATGACAGTTTTTAAGATACTTCATAATTCAAAGAATATAACAAATCCAACAATTTAATCGTCCTCCCTATCCCTGAAAATAAACCTGTCGTTTTCTTTGGCGTTGGTGTAGAGCTCAATTATTTTTCTTCTGGTGGCGACGGGGCGGGGGATTGATTTCAGTTCAAACCTGTGCTCTTCGGCGGCGGTTTGAATTTGGATGTTTCCAAAACCGAACATAGTCGGGAGGATTCCGTAAACCCTGCTTGTTATATCTTGAATTCTTTTCAGATCCAATTCGGAAACGACGCGATTGAAAAATCCGATTTGCTCCACATCAAGTATGCGCTGGTCGGTGACAATCCAAATGTCCAAATAGTAATCCACCCAGATTATAAAAATTAAAATCCAGATAAAACCGAAATAGATTATAGAAAAAAAGATGAAAACTTTTTGGTATGAATCTTCCAGAAGCGCGGGAAACGCGGTCGGAGCGATAAAATTATAAAATAGTATCGGCAGCAGGAATAGCAAGATAATCTGCAAAGCGCAAGGAAGAAGAGTTAGCTTGTGTTTTCGCAAGACAAGAACGACTTCCTCATTGTGGCGCTGGCCGGGGAATTTGTATTTTTCTTTTTTATATAAGTTTATTGATTCGTTTTCCATAATATTAAACACAAATAAAACTGATATTAACGCTAAATTTAACGAAGCCTGATTCATAATCTTGGTCCGAATTCTATGTTTGATTTTTCTATAAAATCTTTGATGTCCAGCGCGTTCCAATCTATTGTTAAAAATGTAAAAATTATCAAAAGAGAGATCAAAATCAAAATTACGGAAAAGAAATAAGCGGTATTTTTTGTTGAGTCTCCTTCTATCCCGTATCTTTTGAGGTGATAAAAAATCAGCCAGCCGAAAAGAAAGAAAAGGCCGAGAGGAATAAAGATAAACGCTAAAAAATCTACGAAAGAAAAAGACATGGATTAGAATTATGAATTATGAATTATGAATAAATAGTGTATATTAGAATAATACAAAACCAATTACCAATTACCAATTACTATTTACAATAATGTATTCCGGTTGTCTTTGGGAAAATCAATTTCCAGATGCTCGTAGGCCAGTCTGGTTGCTTTTCTTCCCCGTGGAGTTCTTTCCAGAAATCCTAATTGAAGAAGATAGGGCTCATAGACATATTCAATCGTGTCTTCTTGCTCGTTCAGGCTGGCGGCCAGAGTTGAAACGCCGACCGGTCCGCCGCTGAATTTTTTGATTATAATTTCCAAAAGCTTTCGATCGGTATGCTCCAATCCATGGCAGTCTATTTCCAAATATTCAAAAGTTTCTTTCACGACATCTTTATTTATAATTCCATCTCTTTTTACTTGAGCGAAATCGCGGACTCTTTTCAGAAGGCGGTTGGCGATTCGGGGAGTCTGTCTTGAGCTCTGCGCTATCTTTTTGGCTCCGTCAGAATCTGTTTCTACATCCAAAATTTTGCTTGATCTTTTTACGATCTGTTCAATTTCCTGATTGTTGTAAAAATCAAGCCTTTGAGAAATTCCAAAACGATTCAAAAGGGGAGAAGAGATTAAGTCTATTCTCGTGGTTGCTCCGATGAGAGTGAATTTTGGCAGATCCAATCTTATGGTTCTGGCGGAAGGGCCTTTGCCGATGATGATATCAAGCGCGTAGTCTTCCATCGCCGGATATAAAATTTCTTCAATCAGTTTATTTAATCTGTGAATTTCGTCTATAAACAAAATATCCCCGTCTTCCATATTAGTCAGTATCGCTCCAAGATCTCCCGCTTTTTCAATCGCCGGACCTGAAGTTATTCTTATATTTTTTCCCATCTCATTGGCAATCAGATGAGACAGGGTTGTTTTTCCAAGCCCGCTTGAGCCGTGAAACAAAATATGTTCAATTACCTCGTCTCTTTTCTGAGCGGCCTTTATCAGAATCTCAAGGTTTTTTTTGATTTTTTCTTGTCCGATAAAATCAGAAAGTCTTTTCGGTCTGAGGGACATTTCAAAATTTTTCTCCTCCTCTTTTTTTATTTCAGGATTTGTTATTGTCATTTTAATATCTTTATATTTTAATATCATAATATATAATCATATCTTACTATGTAATTGCCCTCTTGACAAGGACGAGGTTTTCTGCTAGACTACTTTGTTGAATCAAAAAATGGCTGAATTTAAAAGCGTTTAACAATTTGTAGACAGTTGGGGACATTATCTCAGACATGGGTAGTTTGGATTCCTTCCGGAATTTCTGGTCTATTCCTCGGAAATTTCTCCGCCCTTATTCTTTATGAAGTTGAGGATCTAGCTGTCTGCAAATTATTGAACGCTTTATTTTTTTGCCCAAAATGATATAATTAATCGGCAATTAGTAATTGGTAATTTGTAATTTGGAAATTAATTTCCAAATTACAAATTACTATTTACCAATTACAAATCCCAGTTTATGTTTTTAAAAGAAATATTAAATAAAAATGAAGAAAGAAAAATGATGATCGCGGTTTTTGTTTTGTTTTTGTCGCTGGTCCTGTTTTATAAATGGCAGGCTATGACTTCAAACGGATATTTATTTTTGGGAAATGAAAGTTATAAAAACGAAGACTATGATGAATCCTTGAAAAATTATAAATACGCGGCGATCGTTGATGGCGACGGGAACGCGGCATATTCAGCCAGATTAAAAAGGGCGGAGATATTTTATTCGCATAATATGCCGGACGAAGCGGAAAAAGAAGCGAAGGAAGCAATGGGAGAAATAAAAAATGATTTTAGGGCGTCTGAAATTTTGGGGGATATTTATTACGCGAAATCAGATATGGAAAATGCGATAGAATATTATCAAAAAGCCGTTGAATCGGAAAATAACAATAATGAAGCGATAGAAATTAAATTGGCGAAAAGTTTTATAGCTGTCGGCGAAATCGGCTTGGCGGATGATATTTTTTCAAAATTATATTCAAAAAATAAAAGCAATAATGAGGTTTTATATTATCTGGGAATTATTCGTTTTTATGAAGATGGATTATATAACGATTATCTGGCGTCCATTATAAAAAACAATGAGAATGCTGATTATAAAGAGAAAGCGGGGAAGATCAAAGAGTTTTCAGATGATTACGGCAAAATAGACAACGAGCCGTATGCCGATGTTTTGATGGCGGATTTATTCAATAGAATAAACGAGTCGCATCTTGCTATTGCCAAAGGCAAAAAAACCGTGAAGCAAAAAACAAATTACAGAGATTCTTTTCTCACGCTGGGCAAGTCTTATTTTTTGGCAGAAGACTATAAAAATTCTTATGAAAACTTAGCCAAAGCGCTTGAACTTGACGGTCACAATTTGGAAATATATTTTTGGCTGGAAACCGTTTATCAAAAAATCGGGGTTGGAAACTAGAAACTGGAAACTGGAAACTGGAAACTAGAAACTAGAAACTGGAAATATGGGATTTATTAAAAAACTAAGCTTCAGGTGTTTGAAGCTTGGTTTTTTAGCAACTTTTATCTTCTTTCAGAAAGTGTCATTTCGAGCGATTAGCGAGAAATCTATAAACTCTGGATATTTCTACAGTATTTAGATTTCTCGCGAGGCGCTCGAAATGACAGATTTTTAGGATAAGTGATTTTTTAGAGCTAAACATATTTTACAATGCGCCGTCAAAAATTTTGCCCGTGACTCTTCTTACTTCTTCAAGCGAAGTTATTCCTTGCAAAGCTTTTAAAACCCCATCTTCTTGCATAGCGATCATGCCATCTTCTTTAGTCGCCGCCACAATTTCAGAGGAAGATATATTTTTTAGAATTATTTTTTCTATATTCGGCGTCATGGAGAACATTTCGTAAATTCCAATCCGTCCCGAGTATCCTATGAAATTGCACTTGGAACAGCCACTGCTTCTGTAGATGGCTTTTATTTCGCTTGGAATTTTAATGCTGTTATTTTTTGGTATGCCGGAAAGAAATTTTTTTATTTTATCCGCCGTTTCTTGCGCCGGAACATATTCCTCTTTGCAATGCGGACAAAGTTTTCTCACAAGCCTTTGGGCGATGATAATATTAATGGACGGGGCGATCAGCGCGGGGTTGACTTTCAAATGGAGCAGCCGAGGTATCGCTCCCGCCGCGTTATTCGTATGCAGAGTTGAAAGCACCATATGCCCGGTAAGCGCGGCCTGGATTGAAATCTCGGCTGTTTCGGGATCTCTTACCTCTCCCACCATTATAACATCCGGATCTTGGCGCACAACCGCTCTGAGCCCGTCGGCAAAACTTAATGCCGAATCTTCCCCGACTTCGGTTTGGGATATTCCTTCCACTCTGTATTCCACGGGATTTTCAAGAGTTATGATTTTTATGCTGGGGCGGTTTATTCTGTGGATGAAAGAATATAAAGTGGTTGTCTTTCCGCTTCCGGTCGGTCCGGTGACTAAAATCATTCCCGTCGGTTTTGTGATTTGCTCTTCTATTTTTTCAAGATAATATTGGTTTAATCCAAGTTCATCCAATTTTAATCCCGTTATGCTTTCCGATAAAATTCTCAAAACTATGCTTTCCCCGAAACTGCTGGGAAGAATGGAAACCCTTATATTTATTTGAGTGTTCTCCAGATCAATATTAAAATGGCCGTCTTGCGGAATGTCGGAAACATTCAATTTCATTTTGGAAAGCATCTTTACTCTTGAAACTATAATTCTATGGACTTTTTTGGGCAGTTTGACAATGTCCTGGAGAACCCCGTCAACTCTGTATCTTAATCTTATATAATCAATGTTCGGTTCAATGTGAATGTCGCTGGAATTGGTTTTTATGGCGCCTGCCAGAATTATATTGAATATTTCGGTCGTGTTTATTTCCGAGATTCTTTTTTTCAAATTAATAATGGTGTTTATGCCTTTCTCAAATTCAGTGAGGTCTTCTTTTTTTAGCAGAATTCCCTGATCCTCGAATTTTTCGGTAATCATGCCGAATTTATAGCTTCCCCAAGCTTTTTTCAAACTATCTTCGGAAACCACGACCAGATTATAATTTATTCCTTCGTCCTTCATCTTTTTAAGGAGTTTCTTTGTTTCGTAATTGTCGGGATCAACTGTCGCTATTTGAAATTTTCTGCCGGCCTTATATATAGTGGCCAAATTCGCCTTTTTAGCTTCTTCTTCCGGAATTGAATTCACGGTTTCAGCGTCAACCGGTATCAGGCTCAGGTCTATGTAGGGCAGTTTGAATTTGTTGGCGACAATCGTCGCTTTTTCTTCTTCGCTTTTATGATATAATCTTTTTATCGTTTCTTCCTGAATTTTTTCCTGCAATTCCTTTTTTTCATTGTCGCTATTATTTACTCCGGTTATAATTCTCATATTATTAGATATTATTTATTACACTACCTATATTTTACTAAACAATCAGCGAATTGGCAAATGGATGGAAATTGTAATTTGTAATTAGGAATTTGTAATTAGGAATTAGATATTTTAAAACTGGCGATAAGCCAGTTTTTCTATCCCCAGTTTCCAGTTTCTTATTTCCAGTTTCTAATTTCTATCTTCCCATTCTTTGATTTTTTTCAGGATTTCTTTTTCAGCTGAAGCCATTTCGGTTTCGTTCGTGGTGAAAATAATTTGATTATATTCCGCTTTTCCGTTAAGCGATTTTACAAGCGCGCTGACTTCCAGCTTTTCGGAAAAATTGATAATGCCGCTTATCGCGGAATCGTTTCTGTATAAAAGCAGCAGCATTTCAAATTCAGGCGAGCTGTTCGCCAATTCGCTTATAACCAAATTAAGATTTTCAGGAGTTGTGTTTGTTCTTTCAAAATCATCCTTGTCGATAACCGCCCAGCCCAGTTTGTGCCGGCTGTTATATTTCAAAGCGGACATAATCGTCCCCATAAGCTTTATAACCGAGATTGATTTTGTCTTATATAAATATCTGATAATATTTTCTTTGTTCGCTCCCTTGGCGATCAGAGAGGCCGCGGTCAAAAACGCTTTGGGAGTGGTATTTTTGTTTTGAAAGCTGTCCGTTTTTGAAATTATTCCCGCCAGCAGATTTGTCGCGATGTTCTCGTCAAATAATTTTTCACCAAGTTCTGAAATAATATTATATACTATCTCGGAAGTTGACGAAACGGCGACATCCACCAGATTTATTTTTCCAAAATATTCATTTGAAGGATTGTTGTCTATATTAACAACGGGAGCTTCATAAAAAAGCTCTGAATTTTCGTCATAGACATTTCCCAAATTTTCCAAGTCCGCTGTTCCCAGCACGATTATCAAATCATATTTAAATTTTGACGATTCAAGCGTCGCGCTTTTTTCGTTTAAGTTTCCGTCTTTGGCTGTTATAAATATTTTCAGTTTATTGTCTTGAATTTCATATCTTAACTGCTGAAGCTTATCTTTTTCAATATCAATAAGAAAGACATAATCGCGGGCTCCTTCAAGCTTGTGGGTTATCAGGCTCGAGGAGGGCAGAAAAGAATATTTTTCCAAAATGGATGTCGGGCTTATAACATCCGTTTTCTTGCCAAGTTTTTTCAGGGCCAAATAAAAACCCAAGGCGGAGCCCAATGCGTCTCCGTTGGGATTTTTGGCGACACAAAGCAAAATAGTTTCGCTTTTTTTGATTTGTTCAATAATTTGTTCTTTTGGAGAGAGTCCCATTTTAATGATTTAATGATTAGATATAAAAAGGTTGGTTTAAGCTTGATTTAAGTTGATTAGTCAATTTACCACAAATAAAAATTCTGTCAAGATGGGGCGAAAAAAAGATGGGGCTTTGCTGAATTCCCAAATACAGCTCTGATGCTTTTCGCTATGCGGCGCCAATTGAAAAAAACAGGCGCAAATGTCTGTTTTTTTGTTAGAGTTTGATTTTGTTCAATATTTACTCAAAAAATTTCAATTCTTTTTTCGGGTCGCTGAAAACCATATCGGAAGAATCAAAAACAGTCGGTTCAAAGACATCTTCATCCTCTTCTAGACCAAGCCATTCGCGATTTTCTTCATACTCCGGATTTTTTGGATTCTTTAATATCTCCAGCAAATCATAATAACCGCCGATTCCGCCGCAATCTTCCGGCGGACAAGCGTTGGCGCCGGCGATAATTTTTGGATATTTTTCTTTCGGCTCCGCCGGAATAATTTTTTCCAGCGTAATCGTATGTTCCCAGCCATCGCCAAAATCATATTCATAAACGCCTTGTTTGGAAATTTTTCCGAAATAATCGGCGATCATTGCCGTTGTCTCGTCAATTAATCCTTCCATATATTCCGCATCATCGGGCATAGGCATCCCGATGTTTATTGTATTATGATTATTTTTCTTGCTTACAAAACGAAAACCGTGCAAATGTCCGCCGCTCCAACCCATCGCATTTTGAATGGCGCAATGAAGAGCCCAGAAGCTATATCCGGCTGGAACCTGAATTCTTCGCCAAATAACCGGATCGGAATATTTAAGCGATATTTTGAATTGATAAATTTCCTTCTTATCATTTTTAACCTCGCTACTCTTCTTTTTTGGCATAATTTTTTATCTTATTTATTAATAATTCCACCTCTTAAAACAAATATTGCCGTCTTAACAAGAGATGCGCCCTAGCGGGATAAAAAGATATGAAATTAGCCATTGCGGCTCATTTTATAAAAAACTAATTTTCAGAATTTTCTATATTTGCGCCACATTGCATAATTTTATTTTATTTTTAATTGGAAATTTCCTGAATATTCTTTCCGTTTTTTTATCATCTTTTTTCTTCGTTCCGTATTTAATATGATACTCAATATTATATTTTTTACAAAAATCAATTACCGTATTCGCGCAATTATTATAAAAATCGCTATTATTCTGAAAATCAGAAACTTGAACATTATAATTCAACTTGCCAAAAATAATTTTATCTACAAAACTAATTTTTTCTAAAATTTCAGACAAATCCTGTTTTGATAAATTTGGCGTTGGGTATGGTTCCATACTAACCCAAGTTTTCAAGCCCTGATCGTGTAAAAATTTCAATGATTTTATTCTAGCTTCGTATGGCGCCGCGTTCGGCTCAAAATCTTTTTTGAAATCTTTATTTAACGAAACTAAGGTAATCGCGTATTCATTATTTTTTCCATATTTTTCAACATCAGCAAGCTCTTTCGGATAAATTCCCTTAGTCAACACAGTGCATCTTATGTTGTCTCTGTTTAACCGCTCTATAATTTTCAGCGTTAAATCAGAAACTTCTTTTTGCTTATACATAAAAGGATCTGTCGTAAAACAGAGATGCACGACTTTTATTTTATGCTTTAATTTCGGAATTTCCTTATCCAGCAATTCCAAAGCGTTTTCAACTATTTTCGGCTTGATCCAATCGTTATAATCTTTAATCACTCCGCACCTCTTTTTCATATTCATGGCGTAGCAAGGAAACTTGCACCCATGCGAACAGCCCTCAACATGGTTAAGACAATAGTCAGCGTATTCCACATTGCTTTTGTATAATAATGATTTTCGTTTTATTTTAAGCATAAACTTTTAATTTATCTTTATATTTCTATTATAGCATTTTTTCTGAAATTATAAAAATGATAAATTTAAGAAATATATTTAAAAATAGAAATTTTTTGTGGTTTCTCTGCTATATAAAATTTAGTTAATTGATTCACTTCATTGCCGAATTGATCAAACGCTTTTATATTGCCTTTTATTTTCAAATCTTTTAAAACATCTTTTGCATGTTTTGGTAAAAATTCCTCAATTGTTGTAAATTTGATAATTTCCAAATTTGTCATTTGTCCTTGTTGCTTGATTTTATTCATTAAATCTAAAGCAAATAACTCAAACTTAGATGTTCCTTCTGTGCCAAAAAGTGTTTTTTGTCCAGAATTTTTGATATTAAATCCTTTGCCATCTTCAGATTTTTTTAATGCAATTTTATTCATCAACATCATTCCTTCTTGACTTTTTGTTAATAAAAAAAGAGAATTTTTTCTTGAACCGCCATCAAGTAAAATTTTTCTGACAAAATTTAAACCTAATTCTTTTCTTATTTTTTCTTTTACCGATATCATAAAATCATCAATATTCTCATAATCATAAATTCCTTTAGTCGTAAATTCTTCTACAAATACTCTGGTTTTGTGATCATCTTTAAGTTTTTTATCACTAGCAAATCTGTAGCTATGAAAAATTGGTGAGAATAATAACACTTCCGCATATTTTAAATTCATTATTTCTTTCAAATGTCTCATTTTTACATCTGAATATGTAAATGGATCAAGAAAGAAAAACTTTGGAATATTACTATATTCAAACTGTTTTAATGTTGATTGTAGAATATCTTCAAAGTTTTTATCTTGTGGAAAAAAAATGTTAATATTTTCATCAATTTCTACTTTTTCCAACTCTTCTTTCAAGCTCTTGATATTATTTTTATCTTTATCATTAAATAAAATATATATTTGTGGATTTTTTAATTGAGGTATTCTCAAAATATACTTTGCTTTATCAATCAAAACTAACGGGCTTCCCTGCTTATTTCCGTTTTTTCCTGCTCCGCAAAATAAATCAGCAATAAAACACTTACCAAATCCCATTAAAAGTTTGATTAAATATCCTTCAATATAACTTTGATAAAAATCAATTTTTGCTGCGGTTAAATTATCTTGTTTGTTATAATATTCTTCTTTGCTCATAAAAAGTTTATTTTATTAGGAATTATTTTTTTTCAACAACCCCAATCTCCTCTTCCGTTAAATTATAAAGTTTATAAACCATCCCATCAATCTCCCTCTCCAACTCCCCCGTGTCCGCGTTTGGACTTTGTTTTTTCTTTTTTAGGATTTAAGCGACAATCTTCTGCTCGACTTCATTTCCATTAAACTTGCATATTAAAAAACTGCATTTCAACTCTTCAAAAGTTTAACTGAATATCTTATCAAGATCATTGGTCCAGTATTTTTTATAGGTATCTTCCGCTTCCGGCTCTTCATCGTGATAATAAAAAAGTTCAAAAGAATCAATTT
>CAYPQL010000011.1:28820-29796 GCA_964412905.1 uncultured Candidatus Saccharibacteria bacterium | reverse complement strand
TGTTAATGCGAGAATTTAATCAAGAATTAAATAAAAACAGGCAGAAATATTTTTCTTTTTTTCTTACAAATTTTAGAGATAATAATCGCAAGAGAATTTCTTTTGATTTAACTTATAAATTTTTGAATTACCTCTACCAAAAAAAACATGAAAAGCAACAAGTATTATTTTGAAATATCCTGGCAAAATCCAGAACCTCATTTAGATGAGAATTATTTTTTATTGGAAAAACATCCCGAGCTTTCTGATTATGTTTTGGGAGTGAAAGAAATCAAAGAGGTTTTAATCACAATTAAAAAATTGCAAGAAGGGAAAGAAAAAAGTCAAATTATAGAAAAATATTATTTTAAATTATTTAACATATTCAATCAAAAATTTGCTAATTGTTCGGAGTTAGGATGTTTTGTTAATGCTTGTGATACGACGCGCGATCTAATCCAAAAAGATTATAGTTCTTTTAAAAAAATTACAAAATTATTTTTGAAAAAACGAGATTCTGATGATAAAGTCCCAGAAAATTGGATACAGGCGATTTTAGACTCTAATTCATCGAGAAGAAAAGGAGAGTTGGGAGAAAATAAATTAATAAAAATTTTAAAGAAGCTAAAATTTAAAAAAGTTGAAAACTGGAAAGATTTTAATAAGCAAGAAATATGCGTAGCTCAATTTTCTAAAAAATGTTTTTCAATTAAAGATGTTAGAGAAAAACTAAACTTAACAATGTCTCTTAAAAAACAAGACAAGAAACTAGACTTAATTATAAAGTTTAATAAGAGAATGTTTTTGCTTGAAGCGAAACATTCAAATGTTGGAGGAGGAGAGCAAGATAAGCAAGTTTCTGAATTGATTGAAATCTTAAGTGTTAAAAAAGAAAGAAGCGATGTTTATTTTATTTCTTTTTTAGATGGGACTTATTCAAATGTTTTGCTTGGAAAAATATCTGATAGAGCGGAAAGAAAGTTGAAACAGCGCGAGG
>CAYPQL010000011.1:0-28810 GCA_964412905.1 uncultured Candidatus Saccharibacteria bacterium | reverse complement strand
AAAACGAAAATTAAAATAAAAAAATGCCAGACTCTGACGCCAGAAATATAACAATTATCGCCAACTGGAAAATGAATCCGGTTGATTTTGCGGAGGCGGATAGTTTGATAAAGGCTGTCAAAAATGGAATTGAAAAATCTGAAAATGTTAAAATCGTAATTTGTCCGCCGGCTGTTTATCTTTCCAAAATAAAGCCTAACGCAAAATTTGAGCTGGGAATCCAGAATATTTTTTGGGAAAACAGGGGAGCTTATACCGGAGAAATCTCCGCGAAGATGGCGAAAAATTTAGGGGTTAATTATGCGATAATAGGCCATTCGGAGCGGAGAATATATTTAGGCGAAACTGACGAAATGATAAACCTAAAAATCAAATCGGCTCTTGAGAATAACCTTATTCCAATTTTATGCGTTGGGGAAACGCTGGATGAAAAAAAGAAAGATAAAGCAAGCGAAGTAATTACTAGGCAGCTAGGATCAGCCCTTAAGAATATTGATAAGTTTCAAGTTTCAAGTTTCAAGCTTCAAGTAGCCTACGAACCGATCTGGGCGATTGGAACCGGAAGCACTCCCGCGGTTGACGAAATAATGGGCGCCGCGCTTTTAATCAGAAAAATAATCGCCAAGCTTTATGACAGAAAAACCGCCGAGAAAATCTCTATTCTTTACGGCGGCAGCGCGGACAGCCAAAATGCTTATGATTTTGTGCGCAAAGCAAATACCAGCGGGCTATTGATTGGAGGAGCGTCTTTGAATGCGAGCGAGTTTGCGAGGATTGTGGGGTTGTTTGGATAAAATTATAAATCAATTAAGCCGTATTATTTTAATATGAGCAAAAAAAATCAAGAAGAAATCAAAAAAATAACCGATCAAATTATCAAAGGATACAATCCCGAGAAGATAATTCTTTTCGGATCTTATGCCTATGGAAAGCCTAAGCTATCCAGCGATGTGGATTTGTTGGTAGTTAAGAAGACTAGCAAAAGATTCGGAACTCGGCTTTTTGAAGTTGCCGAGATTATCAATTCGGAAATGGGAACGGACATTCTGGTTTATACCCCGAAAGAATGGCAGGAAGGATTGAAAAAGAAATACTATTTTTTCAAGGAAATAAATAATAAAGGAAAATTAATTTATGAAAAAAATAAATAAAGAAATGCTAAATGCTTGGATGTATAAAGGCAAAGATGATTTGCTGTTTGCGAAAGCCGCTTTTAAAGAAACGGAGTTTTACGGCCAGATTTGCTGTTTGTGCCAGCAAGCGGTTGAAAAATATATAAAAGCGGCAATACTATCAATTCAAGGGGAAATCAACAAAGAAGATAAAATTCATAATCTTAATATTTTAGCCAAAAAATGCAAGCCACTGGTTGATTTGTCGCAATTTAAAAAAGAATTAAGAATACTGACGCAGTCATATATTCCCGCCCGCTATCCTGACGAAAGCCATCTTGAAGTTTTTTCCAAAAATGAAGCAAAAAAATGCATAGAAATCGCCGAGAAAGTAATTGAATTCATTGAAGAAAAATTAGAAAAATAAAAAAATTCACCACTTTCAACTTTACAAACTTTTTAATTTTTAACAATAAAATCCATGTCGCTAATAAAAGAAATGATAAAAAACGCGCAAGAGAAGAAGTATGCCTTCGGGACTTTTGACACTTCTAATTTGGAAGTGGCGCAGGGAATCGCGCGGGCGGCGGAGGCGAAAAATATGCCGGTGATGATCGGCATCACGGAATCGGCGGTTGAATACGCGGGGTTTTTGCCGTTGGTGAATTTGGTAAGAGGAATAATAGCAGAATCAAAAGCGGATCTGGTTTTGCATCTTGATCACGGGAAAAGCCCGAATTTTGTGAAGAAATGCATTGATGACGGGTTTGAGTCCGTGATGATAGACGCTTCCGCGTATGAGTTTGAAGATAATATTAAAATTACCAAAGACATTGTGAAATATGCCCATAAAAAAGGAGTTGTTGTTCAGGCGGAACTTGGAAAAATTCCAAGAGTAAATTCAAAATCTGGCATTGAAGCCACTTTAAAAGAAATGAAAGAAACCGACCCTGATGAAATCGCAGAATTTGTTGAGAAAACAGGAGTTGACACTCTAGCTGTAATTGTGGGGAATATACACGGCGGCTATAAGGGCAGGGAAAATCCTCATCTTGATTTGGAACTTCTGAAAAAATTGCGCGAAAGGGTTTCAATCCCTTTTGTCCTTCATGGAGGTTCTGGAACGCCCTCTGAAGACATAAAAAAAGCCATAAAAGATTATGGCGTTATCAATGTAAATATTGACACGGAAATTCGTTTTGCGTTTATGAACATTTTGAGAGATTTTTGCCTTAGCGGACAGATGGCGGTTGATCCTAGGAAAGTTTTAGGCAAGGCGAGGGATGAAGTGCAGAAGACAGTGGAGGAAAAAATTGAATTGTTCAGATGCGGGGTTAAACGGTAAAAAACAAAGCAATAGCTTGAAGCAAACTAAATATTTTAGATGAGCTTATGATTTATTGTTTTTATAATTTAATTTTAAATTTCAAAATCCAAATTATTCCAAGTCAAATTCAAAACCTAAATCACAAAATTTGATATTTGAAATTATTTTTTATTCCCCCTCAATCTCCGCCAGCTTTAATTCATTGTTATCTTTTGAAATTACAATAATTTCGCAATTCTCGGCAATTGTTTTTTTGGAGATAAGTCCGATATTATATTTCAAATTCTCAGGCGCGATGAGCTCGTTATGCTCAACAACTTTTCCAAGCTCAATTTTCATTGAGCTTATTTTTTTGAGCTTATTTTTCTCCGCGTATTCCAGCGCGGTTTTGAGAATTTGATTGGCGGCGTGGATGTCATGCATAGTAGAATTTTTAATTTTTAATTTTATAATTTTTAAATAATTCTTTAATGATTAAATTTTTGAACATTAAGAAATTTAAACATTATTTACAAAATTAAAAATTACAAAATTAAAAATTATCTTAAATTAGTGCGTTGAGCAGGAAATGCACGGATCATAAGAATGAATGAGCTTCAGGATTTCCAGCTCCCTTTTTTCTTTCTTATATTTTTCAATGCGAGGAAGGTAACTTTTCAAATCGTCGTTTAAATTTACCAAAAGCTGGGCGGTCGGCGTCATTATATCCGCTCGGGTTATAATGCCTTTTTCGTTAATATCATAAGAATGATAAAGCGTTCCTCTCGGCGCCTCAAGCAATGCCGCGCCAAATCCCGCCTTAACTTCAAAATCCGTATTAATGTTTTCAAGGTTTGAGCCCTCAAGTTCGCTTGCCAGTTTGCGGCATTCTTCTACGAAGTGGATAACTTCAATCGCTTGCGCCAGCGTGTTATAAAAAGGATTATATAAAGGAAATTCAAGTCCTGTGGATTTCAAAGCTTTTTTTGCCTCCGGATTTAAATTTTCCCTGTTGATGTGAAGCCTTGCCAGCGCGTCCGTCGCGTAACTTTTTTCGTCGCGCATTGCTAATTTCATAACAGTCCCGTTAATTTGCTGTTCCTTGATTTCATCTCGGAATTTTTCTTCATCGGCAATCCAGCCTTCCGAGGAATGCATTTTACCGTAATATGACGAATATCTATTTTCCTCTTTCGGCTTGTGCGCGATATATTCAGTTTTTCTATTAAAGTTAGGAATATCAAGTCCCAGAATAAAATCCACGAGAAGCTTGCCGTAAGGAAGAACCTTTTTCCCCTCAGTTTCAATTTCATTCAGAATATTTTTATTCGGAACTTTATGCCATCCACCGACTTTGGGAGTGAGAGGATGAACGGTCCGTCCGCCGATTAATTTTATAACATTATTCCCAAAATCCCTCAGCGCTAAAACTTTTTTCACGAACTCCGGCTTTTCTCCCGCGATATCAAGCCCGTCTCTGTTTTTGAAATAGTCCGTCGCGCTCAGGAAAAAAATATGCAAAACATGGCTTTGGATTATTTGTCCGGCAAGCATAAGCTCTCTTAAAATAACCGTTTCTCTCGCCGGCTTAATATCAAAAGCTTCTTCAATCGCCTTGATGCTCGTGATCATATGAATCACAGGACACAGCCCGCAAATCCGCGAAGTTATCACAGGCACATCTTCATAGCTTCTGCCTATTAATAAGCTCTCAATCAGCCGCGCGCCTTCTTCAACTTCAACCCGCGCTTTTTTGACATTCCCCTTCACAATATGCCCCACAAACCCGGCATGCCCTTCAATTTTTGCGATGTGATCAATTTTTATTTTCATGGCGGAGCGTTTTAATATTTAAACATACTAACATTTTAACAAAAATATAATTTTACTGGGCTAAATTATCTATGTCAATAAGGTTATCAAGCAGTATTATTGCTTTGTTTTCATATCCTTCATTAATCAACACTTCAACCGATTGATTATCTGATGTAGCAGTTTCATTATTTTTCACTAATGCTCTCATGATATAAAGAATATTATTTTTTTCTAGTATTTCTTTTATTTTTTCTGTATTGGATTTACTTGCTAGACCTATAAAAGTATATCCTCCACACACTGATCTTGCGCCTAACCAAGCAGTTAAAACAACTATTATTATAAAAATTAAAAAATATATTATTATTACTGCGTTGAAAGAAAGATTAAATATGCCATTAAAAACAAAATTTGTAGGAAAAAAGAAAATAAAACCAATGAAGATGCCCAATATTCCATATAAAATCAAATTTGACACTGTAATTTTTCTTGTTTTTGTTTTTTCTGGAACAATAATTCCAAAACATCTAAAAACCTTAAGTAGGGAAAGGTGTAATATGAAAGCAATAGGAACTCCTATTAATAATGATATTAAAAATTTATTTAAATCTGATTTTCCAATATTAAAAAATATGAATGACAAACAGAAAAATAGGAAAAATAAGGACAGAAAAATGGCCCTCTTGCCTTCATAAATATAATTTTCATATCTAGTTGGAAGCGGAAGTTTTTTCTTCAAAATGCTTATAATAAAATAAATAGTAACGATTGATAAAAGAATATATAAAATCATTTTTAAATAATTAATAAATAAATATTTTTTACTCAGCTGGTTCGGAGCTCCAGCTCCGAACCATATTGCACTTACAACAAATTTATTCTAATAATTCGTTGTTAGCGCATCATGGTTTACAGTCCAACTGCGAACCAGCAAAATTTTTACAATTTAGCAATATATTATTTTTCCTCAAACTCCTTTTTCACTCCATAAATCTCCGCAATCTTCATCAAATCTTCCTTGCTCATTTTGCCTTTCATAATTTCCTGCAGTTTTTCAATGCTTGTTCCTTTGAGCGGACCGCGGCAGGCTTCGCAGATGAATCCGTTTGATGGGCAAATTGCGTTGCATCCTCCCAAAGTTACGGGACCAAAACAAGGTTTGCCTTCTTGCAACAAACATTTATTTTCTCGGAGCTGGCATTCATAGCACACGGGCCTTTGGGCGATATAGGGCATTTTTCCTTCGGCGTATTCCATTACAATCCTGTAAAACTCTTGATTATTTATCGGACAGCCTGGAATAAATCCGTCAACTTTTACGATGTCGCTAATCGGTGTAATGTCAGGATTATTAATCCCTTCAATATTTTTATAAACATATTTTAGCTGTTCGTCCTTGTCTCCTTTGTAATTTTTAATTTCCGCGACGCCTCCCAAATGCGCGCAAGCTCCCAGCGCAATCAAAACTTTAGACTGCTTCCTGATTTCTTTTAATTTTTCAAAATTATCTTTTGTGATTGGACAGCCTTCCACAATCGCCAAATCATAAGGCCCCGGAAAGCTTTTTGTTCCGGATGCCAAGCGAAAACTTCTTAAATCTAGTTTATCTGCAATATCTAAAAGTTTCTCGCCCAAATCTAAAATTGATAGTTGACACCCTTCGCAACAAGTTAAACTTATAATGGCTGTTTTTGGTTTTGATTTTTGAATTTGATTTGGCATAATTTGGATTTTTAATTTTGAATTTTAGCTTATATTCCTTCTGGAAAATCTTTGATTTCCGCATACGAAAACACCGGTCCGTCGGTACAGACATAGCCGTTGCCGACCAAAACGCAGTGCTGGCAAATTCCAATTCCGCAGTGCATTCGGCGTTCAAGCGACAAGTAAATATCTTCTTCAGCAAGCCCGAGTTCAAGCAGTTTTTGCGTAACAAATTTATACATAATCGGCGGACCGACAAGGATGGCTGTGGAATCTTTTTTGATTTTTTCCTTGGTTAATAAATTCGTGACAACTCCGACATTGTCTTTCCAATTTTGATCAGGCGAATCAACCGTCAAATTTATTTCAATATTTTTGCTCCAATTTTTATAATCATTTTTAAACGAAAGCAATTCTGGATTTCGGCAGCCGTAAAAAATTTGTATTTGCTGGAAGTTTTGCGGATTTAAATTTGCGTCCTGAATAATCGTGCGAAGAGGGGACAGCCCGCATCCGCCAGCGACTAAAACCAGATTTCTGCTTTTGATTTTTTTTCTGTCAAATCCGTTCCCGTAAGGGCCTCTGATTCCGACTAAGCTTCCTTTTCTCAGTTTAAAAAGTTCGGATGTCAAACTTCCTCGCTTGTCAATTGATGCTTGAAAATAGTCTGTAATTGTCGGGCTAGAACAAAAACCAAAAGGCGCTTCGCCGAATCCCGGAACTGATAAAATAAAAAATTGCCCGTGTCTAAATTTAAACCCGCTTCTCGTTTCCTCGTTTTTTATTCTAAATGTAAAAAGCCTATTAATCGGCGTTAGCTTGTCAACCTGTATAATTTCCGCTTCAATCGGGCTGTAGGGGTTTTTCATGTTGGTTTGTTATTTCTCTTGTTTGAATAAATAAGCGCTATTTTAGTTTGTCATCTCGAAATGAGCATCAGCGATTGAGAGATCTGTAAATTATATTTAAATCAATAATTCTTTTTGCTCGCTATTATTTATAGATTTCTCGCGAGGCGCTCGAAATGACAAAGTTTTTTTAAGATAGCAAGTCTAAATTCCAAAATTCCAATCATCAATTCTCTCTAATAATTCTTTTTATATTTTCTTTTATATCAATTCCCGCCGGACAAACCTCCGTGCATCGGCCGCAGCCGACGCATCCTTGCATCCCAAACTCTTTTGGAATTCTGACGAACTTGTGGTCGTAATAGTTATAAATCCTTTTTTTCGTTGAATCCAGAAATTTATGGGCGCCGGCAATCTCGGAAAATTCTTCATAAAAGCAAGTGTCCCATTCCCTATATCTCACAATTTTATCTTTCTGAATTTCATCCGTGATTTTAAAACAGAAACAAGTAGGGCAGACAATCGCGCATTTTCCGCAATCAATGCATTTTTTATCCAGCTCGTCCCAAAGTTTTGAGCCGCGGGATTTGGGGATTTTTTCAATTAATTCACTGTTCATAAGATCAAGCCCTTTTTTGGGTCTTGGTCCGACATATTCAATGTTCTCGTAATCTTTATATCCGAAATCATCCAAAAGCCTTTGTCCATCTTCTGAGCCGGTGAAAATTCTGAAGGATTGCTGGGCTTCGTGATATTTTGCTTCAAGGAAAATATCAAACTTCATATGCTCCAGAATTTCTTTCTCAAATTTTATATAATCTTCTTTTTCTGACGGAACCGGGATCTGTCCTATTACAATAATATTTCTTAGCTTTTTTTGGAAATGCGGGTCTTTGTTGAAAACTTGATTAAGAAGGGTCAGTGCTTTCAGATCATAAAAATGAAGCCCGAGAAGAACTGTTTTTATATTCTGACTTTTATTAAGAGTTGTAACGCCACCTTTAAACTCCATCATTTTTTGGCACGGCGGAAGGAAGAATTTCTTGAAAGAATAAAGCGGCCTTTTGGGGCATAGCTCAAAGTTTTTTCCTTCTCGGATTTCGTCAATCAAAACTTCGCCCGCGGTTTCTTTGTGGCTGAACACTTTGTAATTATTTTTTATCAAATACGAAACGAAATTTTGGAGTTGTTTGTCTGTCATGAGATGGTAATTTGTAAATTAGTAATTTGTAATTTGGGGTTGGATAAATGGATTGATGAGTTTAATGAAATTATATCATAAATTTTGATTTAGCAAAAGGTTGATTGGTTTGGGAAAAAGTGGTAGAATTGGAATGTGGAGATTGGAATATGAAATTTAGAATTTAGAATGTTGTATGAGTAAATTTATTAATAATTTTTAAACTAAAACCTATGCAAAATCAAACAAACCCCAAGCCGTTGGGGGAGTCAATGGCAAAAATGATTTTAGTTGCCGCGATGATAGTTTCCCTTGGAGTTTTATTCGGAGCGATTGGGTATTTGGCGAAAAACAAGCCGGTTAAAATTCAACAGCCGGAAGTTTCAATAACGCCAAGCGCGGAAGATGAAATTTATTCAATTATAGAAACTGAAAAGATGGTTTTTTCCGATTTAAATAATCCCTTTGAGCAAGCAGTAGGTACAGCGCTGTTTAAAATATATCCTTTGAATATTGATAAAAATGAATTTGGATATTTTGAGGCGTATAATAATGGCGAAAAAATTTATACTTCGGGAAAAAATTATAATGTTAATGATTTATTCGCATTTGAATATAATAAAAATAAATATATTATTGTCGGCGATTATTCGGGAGGAGCGCATTGTTGTACTACGGATTATATTTTCAGGCTAGACGGGGAAAATAATTTAAAATTAATAGACACTCTCCCTTTGGGCAATGCGATTAGCATTGGAGAAAATAATCTTCTGGAAAAAGACGGCAATTTATATTTAGAGGTAAACGATGACAGATTTGCATATTTTTATACATCTTACGCCAGCTCTTATTCTTTTAAAAAATACTATTTAATTGCAGAAGAAGGGTTAATATTAAAAACGGAAGATTTTAAAGAAAATTATACTGCTGAAGCGTTGGCATGTGAAAAAGAATTCGGGACGCTGGTCGGTTCTGACAAGGGTAAATTTGAGATTCAATTTCCGAAATTATTATGCGTGACGGTGAATAATATTCTTGCCGGCGAAGAAGAAAAGGCTTGGCAGGGATTTAACGATCATAGTGTTGAACTTTATCAGCCGCCGGCAGATTTTAACCGCGAAAAAGTAATGAATGAAATTCAAGAAAAAATGTCGGAATTTATGGTTGGCGAAACCGCGGATTGGCAAACATATCGGAATGAGGAATATGGATATGAAATTGAATATCCAAATAATTTTTATGCGGACGAAATACTTTCTAATAATGACGGCGGAACTGAAAATCGAAATTATACAATTTTGCGAACGAAAGAAAATTATGATAAATACAAAGGAACAAATAGCGAGCCTTTTTATCTTTGGATAACACAAGATTGGATGAGTGCTCCACTAGAAGGTCATGTGAGAGGGCAAACTGTTTTAAAAGGAAATGTGAAATTTATTAAAGCTATAATGGACGGAGGATCGACAGAAAATGGTAGTGGTTTTACCAGCTTTTATATTGCAAATGGAGACAATATAATTCAAATAAGCACATCATATGTTTCCACTCTTACAGATCCTATTTTCGATCAAATTCTTTCCACTTTTAAATTCACGGAAAAAAGCGAAACACAAAAAATAAAACTGTATTACTATAATTCAAATTATGATCCGAAGTTTGATTGTTTGGCGGAGGCGGTGCTTCCGGTTGAAAGAGAAATTCCAAAAACAAAAACGCCAATTCAAGATGCGATAAATCTATTAATAAAAGGAGAAATAACAGAGCAAGAAAAATCAGCGGGATTTTCTTCTGAATTTCCCCATGAAGGTTTTGACTTATTAGGAGTTGACTTGAAAGACGGAACATTGACGCTGAAGTTTTCTGAAGTGCCAAGCTTTACAAGCGGAGGATCTTGTCGGATTGGCTTATTATCCAACGAAGTAGTAAAAACAGCTATGCAGTTTCCGGAGGTTAAGCAGGTTATATTTGATCCAATAGAAATATTTCAGCCTTAAATTAGTTTTATAAATTTGTAAATTTATCAATTAAAATTAAAAATCTATGACAAAAATCGCAATCAATGGATTTGGCCGGATTGGGAGGCCGGCGCTGAAAATTATTTTGGATAAACATCCAGAGCTTGAAGTCGTGGCGGTTAATGACTTGACTGACACAAAAACTTTGGCGCATCTTTTGAAATATGATTCCAATTATGGAATTTATGCCAAAGAAGTGAACTATGACGAGGAGCATATAATTGTGGACGGCAAAAAAATAAAAGTGTTCGCGCAAAAAGATCCCGAATTTTTGCCGTGGAAAGAATTGGGAGTAGATGTCGTTTTGGAATGCACGGGATTTTTTACGGATAAAGAAGGCGCGGGGAAACATTTGAAAGCGGGCGCTAAAAAAGTAATAATTAGCGCGCCGACAGAAAGCGAAGATGTAAAAACTTTGATTTTTGGCGTGAATGAAAAAGATTATAATTTGCAGGAAGATCACATTGTTTCCAACGGTTCTTGCACGACGAATTGCTTGGCGCCGATTGTGAAAATTTTGCATAAAAATTTGACGATCAAAAGAGGATTTATGACCACAGTTCACAGCTATACAAACGATCAGAGAATTTTGGACTTGCCGCATAAAGATCTGCGAAGGGCGAGAGCGGCGGCGATGAATATTATCCCCACGACCACTGGCGCGGCGACCGCCGTTACGCAGGCCATTCCCGAGTTGGAAGGAAAACTTGACGGGATAGCAATCCGCGTTCCGACTTCCACGGTTTCAATTGTTGATTTTGTGGCGGAAGTTGAAAAAGAAGATGCGACCGTGACAGAAGTTAATAATTTATTTATTGAAGCGGGCAAAGGAGACATGGTTAATATTTTAGATGTGAGTGACGAGTCTCTGGTCTCGGTTGATTATAAGGGAAATTCCCTTTCCGCGATTGTTGATTTGTCTCTTACAAAAGTGAATGGAAATTTGATCAAAGTTTGCGCGTGGTATGATAATGAATACGGCTATACTTGCCGATTGGTTGAGATGGCGGAGTTTGTGGGGAGGAAGCTGTAAATTATTTGTTAAATGGTGGCTAATTTTAAATCTATGTTCGAAAGAAGCAATTTAGCGATCCAAGAATTAGAATCTGCGCAAAATTTAGCGGACACAAAAGAGAGCCTCCAAATAAGTGTATGCGATTTATATCAGCAAAGGATTCTTGCGGAAAATGAAGCTATTGTTTTGTTGAAAAAGATTTCAAATCTTACAAACACAAAAGAGTTGCGCGAATTTAAGGAGGAGTATTTTTTAAATAGCGTTTTTCTTGCGAATGAGGAAAATGGAATGAGCAGTGAATTGATGGAAATAAAAAATTTAAGAGAATATATTAAAAAAACAAGTAAAGATATCGATATAAATAATTGGACCAGTAAATTTCTTTTGCTTGTTGAAAAAATTGAGAGTGTGGATGTTGACAGTTGCTACGAAAATCTAATTAGAAGTTGGTTGGCTGATTTCTTAAAAGGAGCCTATGATCGTCGCTGTAATTGCGGGAAAAGTTCTAAGTTTAATAATGAATTGAGACAAACACTATCTGATGTACAATCAAAATTTCCCGATTTTCTTATTTCCTCTGGAGAGAATAAATTTGGAAAAAGAAATCCAGGTTTTATTGAAAGCGCCGAAGCGACTATTGAAAGATTTTGTAAATTGGAACAATTTAAGGAAACAATAAAAGAGCAGGTTGACGGAATAATCATTGGCGGGTCAATGGACTATGGCCCTTTCTATAATATTCGAAAGTCTCTGGATAAAACTGGAAGCTCCGATATTGATCTTATGATTATTCTGGATAAAAATAAGCTAGATAAGAAATACTGGTCTGATTTTAAAGAAACTGAATTGTTTAGCGATAAGGAAAAACAGGAATTTTTAAATCGAATGGAAGAATTTAATAAACTTCAAGAAAAGGGAAAGGCGGAAATACTAAGTCAAAAATTCCATGTTGAAGATACGGATTTTGATTTAAGTGCTCATTTCTTAACACAAGAAATATTCGACGAGATGATTGGTGAACAACTTAAAGAAGATTTAGAACGAGGAAACGACAAAATTTCTACAATAAAAGATTATAGGAATAGAGATTTTATAAAAGATGTATGTTGCCAGCGTGGATTTAGCGGGAAGCAATTTGAATATAACGTACCCTCTCAACGAAAAGTTAACGATGGAGTAATCGCTGATTTGCCAAATTATATTATCGAGAACAATCAGTTTTATTCTGGAATTTATCAAAATTTTATGTTATTTAATCATCCCGCATTTTACGATGGAACAGGGGGGGGGATTAATAAACGTATTAGTCTATTTCAAGAAATAATGAAAGAGCAATTGAATAGAGAAAAAAAAGACGGAACCGCAAACAGAAAAATATTAAATTCTCATAATAGAAATGAAATATTTTCTCCAGAGTTATCTGATAAATTCTACTAATATAAACAACTATGCCAATTCAATTTAGTAAAGGATTGTTTTTGCGTCTTATGCCGTCCCATAAGAACATCTGGCGAAAAGAGGTGCAAGAGATTAAAACATTCAAAAATTTAGATCATATAGAAATATGGGCAGAGGAAATAAACTTAATGAATGACGAGGATATAAACTGGCTCAAGAAAGAACTCTCTTGTTACGAGCTGATAATCCATGCTCCTTTTATCAATTTATCGTTAGTGTCATCTCATTATGGTATTAATAGCGCGAGTATTGATATTCTAAAAAAAACTATTGATATATCTCAAAAATTTACGGCTAAGCTCATAACTTTTCATGCCGGCGCATATCCATTATTTTTAAGCGAGAATGATGCCAGAAAAATATTTATTAAAAACTTTAAAGAAATTATTAAATATTCTGCATGCAAGATGCCAATTGCAATAGAAAATATTTCTGTTAGAAAAAGCACTCAAATATCATACCCTGTTTTATTGAGCGAGCTTTCAAGAATAAAACAGGACGTTCCTGAAATATTATTTACTATAGATATTGGACATTGTATTCAAAATGGCGACAACTTTTCTAAATTTTTAATTGAGAATATTGATATTGTGAAAAACATTCATTTGCACAATGCGACAAAACAAGGAAAGGCGCATTATGGTTTTCAAAAAGACGGTAATCTAAATTTAGATAAATTTTTGAGATTGCTAGCAAATGTTCACTATTCCGGATATTTAAGCTTGGAAATCCTCGGAAAGGAAGATATTAAAAAGTCTTGGAAAATTCTGAATGATAAACTGGATAATATTTGTTATATAGATTAAAGAAGAATTTTAAATCCAAAGTTCGAATGAAAAATCAAGTCAAAAATCCAAATGTCAAAAAATAATTAGGTTTATTTATTAAATAACAAAAGCGATGAAAATTCTAAGAACAAAAATTCTAACCGCAGTTTTGGTTTTAATGTTTTGTTTTATTGCCAGTATCGCTTTCGCCAAGGAATACTATTACCAAGATTTCGAAGTAAATATAAAAATAAACCAAGATTCTACTTTTGATGTGGCGGAAAAACAGACTTATTATCTTGACGGCAATTTCGGGTTTTTTAATCGTGATGTTGCTTTAAAAGATATAGACGCTATAACTGATGTGGAAGTTTTTGACGGGGAAAATAACAAGATTTCTAAAAGCGAATTGGACATTAACTCAATAAGCGGGGCAAAACATATTCAGTGGAATTTTGAGCGCAGGGATTTTACTAAGGAAGAAAAAAGCTGGACGGTGAAATATAAAGTTCACGGCGGGATAAGTTTTTTGAAAAGTTACGACGAGATTTATTGGAATGCTGTTCCGCAAGTCAGAGATGTCGGGATCAGGGATGTAAAAATTACAGTAAGTTTTTCTACTGGCGAAAAATTCAGAAGCGATTTAATCCGGCTTTATGCGGAGAATATTATGAATCCGATAAACATAAATTTGTCTAGTGAACCATATTTTAGCGATTCAATATATAATAATCCAACATCTATCGGCGGATATTATTTTAATCAAGATAATACAGAAGCTGTATTTTGGGGAAGAAACCTAAAACCAAATACTAACTTCACTATCGCCGCGGGATTTCCAAAAGGCATTGTAAGCCAAAGCGCATATTTCAAAGATTTTTTGGCGATGTATTACGGCTACATTTTTTCAATAATAATTTTTTTATCTTGTATAATTATCGGTTTTGTTTATTGGCATAAGACCGAAAAATCAAGAGAAGGAAAACGCGCTATCGTTCCGCAATATGAACCGCCGCAGAATTTGCGTCCCGCAATGGCGGAGGTTATTATAAAAGAAAAACTTACCAACAAGGGTCTGGCGGCGACGATTATTGATTTGGCGGTGAGGGGGTATGTGAGGATTGAGGAAGATAATAAGAAAAGTAAATGGGAAGAAATTTTATCTAATGCTGGATTTGTAGCTCCTATGTTTATTTTGTTTTCTCCATTTGTAATATGTTTATTTCTATTATGGTTTCTTTCTGAAGATAGAATCATGTTTTATAATTTACTATTTATATTTATTATTTTATTATTAATATCAGTTAAATTAGTAAAATCAATTGGCGGCAAAAAAAGTAGCGACTATTTAGTCAGAAAGATAAAAGAATATGAGAATGATCCGAATCTTGAAGATTATGAGAAAAAATATTTGCAAGCGCTTTTTGGGTCAAGCGATCATTTCTCAACAAAAGAATTAAAGAAAAGTCAGACAAAAGCGAGGACGTTGTATGAAAAAATACAAAAAGTAAAAGATGAAATTTATAAAGAAACAGAATTGGACACAAAAGCGTTTGAAGTCGGAGTGAGCGAGGAAAAAAAGAAAGCCGGAATTTGGATCGGTATCGCGGTGGTTGTGTATTTTATTTCATTTGTCGTCGGAGATGCCGGCATAGAAATCGGACAGCCTTTGATTTTGATAGCGACAGCCATTTTAAGTGCGGCCGGCCTCTACGCCTTTATCAAATACGAAGCCCGTTTATCCGACGAAGGGATAAAGCTCAAAGAAGATTGGCTGGGATTTAAAATGTATTTGGAAACGGCGGAACGATATAGAATGCAGAATCTGAAGCCGGAATATTTTGAAAAATATCTGCCATACGCGATGATCTTTGGAATAGAAAAGAAATGGGCGAAGGCGTTTGAAACGATGAATGTTCCTCAGCCGTTTTGGTATGGCGGAAATGCGGTTGTGGCGGGACATATTGGAGCCGCAAGCATGGCATCTTCATTTTCTCCTTCCGCTTTCAGCGCCAGCTTTGCCTCTTCATTTTCCAGCGCTTTTTCAAGTTCCGGAGCAAGCGGCGCTTCTGGCGGAGGCGGTGGAGCGGGCGGTGGTGGGGGTGGAGGCGGCGGAGGAGCGGGATAGATTGGAATTTTCAATTTTCAATTCACAATTTTTCCGCCTATGGCGGATCCGCAAAAGGCGGACAATAAATTTTCAATTCACAATTTTCAAATCCATTTGTTATTCTGAATTTATTTCAGAATCTACTATTTACAACTTCTAGCCACGTGAAACAAATCAGGACAATGCCTGCTATGCGAAAGATCCTGAAATCATGCCTTCGGCAGATCCGCCAAAGGCGGACAAGTTCAGGATGACAAAACTTATAGCTTTTTAACTTTCTAACTTTTAACTTATATTTATGCCACATATTTGCAAAACTCTCCTCATCCGCTGTATGGATTTTAGGCTGAATAATGAAATGATAAGATGGATAAAAAGATCTGTTCTTTTTGACGGGAAAAATTTTGACTTAATTTCTATGGCTGGAGCGAGCAAAGATCTTGTGAGCGATGACTATAAAATAAGTGAGAATTTTATGAAACATATCGCAGTTTCCATCGAACTGCATAAAGCGCAAAATGTTATTATATTCCATCACAGTGATTGCGGAGCTTATGCGAAAGATTATAAATTTGCCTCTCCCGAGGAAGAAAAGAAAAAACAGCTTGAAGATATGCAGGAAGCAAAAAGAATAATTCTGAAAAAATACCGCGAAGCTGAAGTATTCCTAGTCTGGGGGCAGTTGAAAGATAGAGAAGGGAAGGAAATTGATTTTGAGGTTTTTTAAGTTTTTTAATTTTATGACAGAAAATAACAAAATAGTAAAAGTTGGCATCGGAGTTTTGGTAATAAACAAAGAAAACAGAATACTTCTTGGAAAAAGAAAAAGTGAGCGCGGTGAAAATACATATTCTCTTCCGGGTGGTCATCTTGAATTTGGAGAGAGTTTTGAAGAATGCGCCATAAAGAGAATTAAAAGAAGAAACAAATTTAGACGGGCTGGATTTTGAAATAGTTTCTTTGGCAAATGGAATTACTTATGAAAAGCATTATGTGACAATTGGTTTTCTGGCTAAAAGTTTTAAAGGAGAATTAAAACTTATGGAACCTGATAAGTGCGGCGGTTGGGATTGGTATGATAAAAACAATCTGCCCAAACCTTTGTTTGAGCCGAGTGAAAAAATTATGGAGAGTTATTTTAGCGGAAATATTTATTAATTATGGAATCTATGAAAATAGAAAATTATAAAGAGGCAAAAGAACTTCCGCTAGAATGAGAATAGAGGTTTATAGCAGTAATTGAAGGCAAGGAAATAAAACTTGGCGCAGGCGATTTGGTTTTGATTGACAAGAGCGAGAAATATTTTTGGGAAGGAAATTTAACAATGTTTGGTTTTTGCGTTCCGGTATGGAGTCATGAACAGCATAAGGAAGTTGAATAAAATAAATAAAACAAAACTATGCAACACATTTTTAAACTTCCAAAAGAATACACTTTTCAAAAAGAGGGGATAAGAGGCACGAATTTTGAAAGCAAGGGAATAAGCGACAAGGCTAAATTTGCTGTGATTGAAACTGAAACCGGGCATGAAAATAAAATTAGGGAAAAAGAATGCGATTTTCATTATTATGTGCTAGAAGGGGAGGGAAATTTTGAAATTGACGGAAAGATTGAGGAATGTGGAAAAGGGGATTTGGTTGTCATTCCAGCCGGCAGTATTTTCAGATATACTGGAAAAATGAAATTATTTCTTATAACAATCCCTTGGTGGCGACCGGAGCAAGAAGAAGTTTTATAATTATAATTAAATTAAAACCTATGCCAAAACTAAACGATATCGTAAAATTTTTAGATCAATATTTAGAGACGGAGAAATTTGAGGATGGTTCGTGGAATGGGTTGCAGGTTGAGGGGAAGGGCGAAGTTAAGAAAATAGTATTCGCCGTGGATGCTAGTGTTGATATTTTCAAAGAGGCGATTAAAAATGGCGCGGATATGGTTGTGGTTCATCACGGACTTTTTTGGAAAAATGTAAATCCGTCTTTTATTGGTTTCAACAAAGAAAGAATTGATTTACTGCAGAAAAATAAAATTTCGCTTTATGCTTCACATTTGCCTTTGGATAGGCATAAAATAGCGGGTAATAACGCTCAGCTTTTGAAACTGCTTGGCGCTTTAATCACGAAAGAATTTTTTAAACATGGAAATCTTAATATCGGCTGGATTGGAGAGTATAAAAAGCCTATCACTATAAAATACGCAACAGAAAAACTAGAAGCCGAATTAAATGCGAGATGTATTGCTCTGCCGTTTGGGAAAGAGAAAATAAAAACGATTGCAGTTGTAAGCGGAGGAGGCAGTTATGAAGCATTTTTTGAAGCGTTTGATTTAGGGGTAGATTTATTTTTAGGAGGCGAGCCGATTGATATTTATTCCTTTGCGAAGGACGCGAAATTCAACGCAATTTTTGCCGGCCATCACGCGACGGAAATTGTCGGAGTGAAAGCGCTGTCTAAAATTATAAAAAATAAATTCAAAGTAGAAACGGTTTTTATAAATATTCCGACGGGGTTGTAGATTTGTAATTACTCTATCTCTATAATAATGTTCATTTCTAAAAAATCTGTCATGCTGAATTTAGTTCAGCATCTTCTATGTGCTACATTTTAATTTATGATTTGGCGCAAAAATATATATAACAACATTCGCAAAGGTCTGTAATCTATAATCTTGTGAAATATATAAAGCTAAAACTTTATAGCAAAAAGATCCTGAAATCATGCCTTCGGCAGATCCGCAGAAGGCGGACAAGTTCAGGATGACAAGTATTTTAAACAAAACAAGCAGTTATTAAAATTTTTATATCAACACCTATGCCAACAAATTCTAACAAAAACAAATGCCCGTTCGGGACAAAAACGCAAAAGTTTTGGGATAGGCGGTATGATTTGTTTTTGAGGTTTAGTGAGGGAATTAAAATAGACGAGGTCGGGCTGTATTTAGTGACTCCGGAGAAAATCGCTTTGGAGCAGGCGGAGAAGATGGGCTGTGAAATAGTAATCGACGGGTTTGGCGGAGTTGGGGGAAACGCGATTGCTTTTGCGAGAATAGGCAAAAAAGTTTTTGCGATTGAAAAAAATAAAAAGCGGTTGGAAATGGCGCGACATAATGCAGAACTTTACGGCGTAGAAAATAAAATTACTTTTATCCTCGGAGATTTTTTTATTGAAGCGCCGAAGATCAAAGCCGATGGGGTTTTTATTGATCCGGATTGGGGCGGGCCGGAATATAAAAAGTTGGAAAGTTTCAAGCTAAATAATTTTTCTCCAAACGGAAATAAAATTTTGGAGTTATCTTTTAACCATTTCCAAAAAGTCGCCTTGAAAGTTCCAGATTTTTTTGACTTCAATGAGCTTAAAAAATATAAGCGAAAATATGAAACGCAAGACAACATAATCAACGGCAAAGTTGGTTTCAGAACGGTTTATTTTGGCTTAGAATAAATTAGATTTATCAATGCATACGCAAAGCGCTAAACGAAGGCGAACAAGCGTTTGTTCGCCTTCGTTTAGCGCTAATATTAAAAATTCTTAGCGATAAAATAAATAATAAATTCAATTCTATGCGAATCATTAAACCAAAAAAACTTCAAAAAGGCGATATAGTAGCAATAATTTCGCCCTCTGGCGGAGTGTCGAAAGAATTGAGAAGGCAATTTAATAATGGCGTGAAATTTTTGAAAGGATTGGGGTTGAAAGTAAAAATCGGGAAAAATGCTTTGGGGCGATATTATTATTCTTCTGGAACGGCGGAAGAAAGATTGAGCGACATTCACGAAGCGTTTGCGGATAAAGAAGTTAAGGCGGTAATAATGTCTATTGGCGGAAACACGGCTAATCATTTGCTGGATGGATTGGATTTTGACTTGATCAAGAAAAATCCAAAAATATTTCTAGGCATTAGCGATGGCACGACTTTGTTAAATCCAATATTTTCCAAAACCGGCTTAATCACATATCACGGCCCGGATTTGATTTTTACTTTTGGCGAGCCGATGTCTCTGATAATTAAAAATAATTTAATCAAAGCTTTGTTTAATGGAAAGATTGGGCAATTATATCCAAATCCAGATTGGAAAGGGTTGGATGAATTAAATAAAGATGAAAAATATAAAGGCTGGCAATGTGTTCGTAAGGGCAAAGCAAGCGGAAAATTGATTGGCGGGAATATAACCTGTCTTGAAAATTTGGATAATACGGAATTCAGACCTGATTATAAAAATAAGATTTTGTTTTTAGAAGCGTATATGGTTGGTATTGAAGATATAGATATGATTTTAACGCATTTCCGCCAAGCGAAAGTTTTTGATGAAATTAACGGTTTGATCCTCGGTCATTTTTACGGATCGCGTATACAAGATAAGAAACAAGACAGGGAAGTGCGGGATGTTATTTTGGAAGTTACAAAAAACTATTCCTTTCCAATCCTCGAAATCGGCGAGATCGGGCATAATGTGGAAAATTATATTATGCCGATTGGCTGCCAAGCGACAATTGACGCGGGAAAAAAATACTTTTCCATTGACGAAAAAACGGTTTTGTAAAACTTACACTTCAATCAATAAAATGCTGACACAAAACAAATTCTATTATATGCTGGCGCCGATGGAGAATATGACTGATTCGTGCTTTCGGTCGGTGTGCCATGGCGCGGATATGACATTTACGGAGATGGCGAGTATTGAGGCGCTGGCGAAAGGCGATCCTTTCACATGGGAAAGAATAAAACTTTACGATGACACTCCTTGCGCGATACAATTGATCGGCCACAAGGAAAAGTCGCTTGATGATTTCTTTTCAAAATACAAGCCGGAAAAAGGATTTTGCGGATTCAATTTGAATTTAGGATGCCCTAATCCTGAAATAATAAAAGCGGGGCATGGGGCGGCGCTGATAAAAAGAATTTCAAAAGTAAAAAAGCTGATAGACATAATCAAAAGTTTTGGCTATGAGGCGAGCGTAAAAATGAGGCTGGGGCTTAATCAATTTGAAAAGGATAGAAAAGTATATTTAAATTTAATAAACAATGTTGACGCGGATTATTTTATCGTTCACGCCAGGCACGGAAAAGAAACTTATGCCGACAAAGCGGATTGGACAGTATTTTCCGAATGCGTGAAAACCGGGAAAAATATAATCGCGAATGGAGACATAAAAACAAAAGAAGATGTAGAAAAATTAAAATATTGCCATGGCGTGATGATCGGCAGGGAAGCGGTTTTTGATCCTCTCATATTTTTGAAATTAAAAGGCTTGGAAATCCCGAGCCTTGAAAGCGTAAAAGCGGAATACGAAAAACTCGCGCAAGAAAGAAACGCCCATCCGAAATACGGCAAGCACATTTTCAAGCATATAGGGAAGGATTTTATTGGGATTGGATGAGAAATAATTTAATCATAAAATATGAAATCAAACACTTTTGATGAATTAGAAAAAATTGATTCAACAAAACCTCTTTTTTGTTTTTACAAAAAAATTTATAAAATTTTTGATAAGCTTAATGTTGAACCCATTGTTTATGGAGGCCTTGCTTATTTTTATTACACGAAGGACAGAACAATTCCCATTAAAGACATTGATTTGCTTGTACCAGAATCGGATTTTATTCGCATTCAGGAAATGCTTGATAGTCAAAAAAATATCACATATAAGGTAATGCCATGGCACAGCATTGAAGTATTTGAAAATGGTATGAAAATTGACATAGATTCTGTTGAACATTTTTTAGATCCAATGTCTCGGGAATTTAATAAAGCTATTTTTGGCGATCTTAATCTTAATTTTTTAAACCGTGATTCGCTTATCAATATTTATGAAGAAGCCTTGCTGAACATGCCAAAAGAATTAAAGCTTGATAAGAAAAGAAAGAAATATCAGAAGAAATTAAAAAATCTTAAAATGCAATGTCTGTAAAAGTTTTTATCTTTTGGATTTTGAAATTTTTACGAATGAGAGTAAAATAGAATTAGGCTTTATATTTATTATTAAATCATATGACGGATAAAACAGAAATAATAAAAAAACCAATCAATATTCTTTTTCTCGGGCCTTCCGGATCGGGAAAGGGGACGCAGGCGGAGATGCTGGCGAAAAAATATAATCTGAAGCGGTTGCAAAGCGGGGCGATATTGCGGAAGTGGGCGAAGAAAAAAACTGATTTTAGTAAAAAAGTGCAAGAAGCTATGGACAAAGGATTTGTGCCTTCGGAGTGGATTTTTCAAATAACAGAAGAGGAGTTTAGAAAAGTTGATAAAAAGCAAGGACTTATGCTGGAAAATTTTTCAAGAATATTGCCGGAGATAAAAAATTTGTATAAAGTATTAGCAGAGTTGAACAGAAAGCTTGATTATATTTTTCTTGTGAACATAAGCGATGAAGAAGCGATTCAAAGAATGCTAAAAAGAGGGACTTGCCAAGAGTGCGAGAAAATAGTTGTTCTTCCTGATAATATTAAAGAATTAATTTGTCCAGATTGCGGAGGAAAAATTAAAAGAAGAAAAGATGAAAATATTAAAAGCATAAAAAAAAGATTAAGCGACTATCACAACAAGACTTCCAAGGTTCTGGAATATATAAAAAAAAACGACAAGCTGATTGAAATAAACGGCGCGCAATCAGTGGAGAAAGTTTTTGAGGATATAGTTGAACACATTGAAAAAAATAATTAAAGGGGGCATTGTCTTAGTTTCAAATAGTATGGTAATACATATTACCATACTGGAGGTCTGGAAAATGGCTTATAATAAACAAAAAGATAAAATAATAATTTTTAATTTTAATAACCAAATGAAAAAAAACATTAATATTATCGTTATGGGTCCGCAGGGGAGCGGGAAGGGGACGCAGGCGAGGCTGCTGGCGGAAAAGTTTGATTTGCAAATTTTTGAAACGGGAAATATTTTAAGGGAAATAGCCAAGCAAGACACGGAGACTGGAAGAGAGATTAATGAAATTATAAACAAAAAAGGGCAATTTGTCCCGTGGGATATAATGAAAAAAGAGGTTTTTGACTGGGGTTTAAGCAGACTCAATAAAGAAAAAGGAATAATATTTGACGGCACTCCCAGAATTGTGAAAGAGATAGGATATTGGAATGAAAAATTGCCGTCTATTGGCAAAAAAATAGATTATATTTTTTATATTGATATTTCAAAAGAAGAATCTGTTAAAAGGCTTTCAAGCAGAAAACAGTGCAAGAAAAACGGGCATCCTTTAATTGTTGGCAAAGATTTGAAAGAGGAAGATAAAAAATGCCCGATTTGCGGGAGCGAGGTTTACAGAAGAGAAGATGACACGCCGGAAAAAGTTTTGAAACGGCTGGAATGGAGCCAAAAACTTTTGAAGCCGGTTATTGAATATTATGATGACAAAAAAATGATAATCAGGATTGACGGGGAAAAATCTATTGAAGAAATTCATAAGGAAATTTTAAGTTATATCAAATAATATAGCGATGCTATTCTAAATTCCACATTCTAAATTCTAAATTCTAAATTCCAACCCATGCCTTCGTTCTTCAAACAAAAAAAATTGAAATTATGGCGGAAAAGTCCGGGTGTTTTTACGAATCATAGAACTGATTTTCAGAAAAGGAAAAAGGGGATTGCCAAAATTTTCAAATGGGGGCTTTTGCTGGCGCCTGTTTTTTTGATTTTCTATTTTGTTTTTTTCTCGGAGTTTTTCGCGATAAAAAAAATTGATATAAAAGGAAATCAGGCTATTTCTGCGGAAAATATAGAGGAAACTATAAAAAGCAAGAGCTTCGCTTCGGTCTTGGGAATTTTTTCTGAGAATAATTTTTTTCTGAATAATAAAGAAAAAACGAAAGAGAGTTTGCTTGAAAAATTTCCGGAAATTGAAACCGTAACGGTTGAAAAAAAAATTCCTGATATTTTGGAAGTGGAAATCACGGAAAAAAATCCGCTTATTCTCTGGTGCAGGATGGAAAATTGCTATTATTTGGACAGCGAAGGAACCGCTTTTATGGCTGAAAACGGCGAAAACAAAATATACAAAGACAGAAGGTTTATAAAAATCATAGAGGAAATAAAAATAAAGGAAGAAAAAGAAGATATAAATCAAGCGGGCGAAAAAGTTAAATCTGAAGTTTTGGGTAATAACGCGGAAAATAAAGAAGGCGAAGAAGATGAAAGCGAGGGTGAAGATAAAAAATATTTCCAAGACAAAGACGGCAAAGAATATTATGAGAAATTAGGCAATGAGGGAGAGATAAAAAAAATATATATAACCGAAGAAAAAGAAATTGAAGAAGAAAAATTTTTAGGGCCGATAACGGCGAGAGAAAAAGCCGCGGACGGTGATTTTGTGGCGTTCGCCATGGATCTGGATAATGAGATTAAAAATCAAACTGGTTTGAAAATCATATATTATAAAACAAAGGGCGCGAGAACGAGAGAAATAATCGCTTATACGGACAAAAACATAAGGATCTATTTTAATACTATGGATGAAATAAAATCACAAGTAAAATATTTAAAGGAATTTCTTGCCAAAGGAATTGAAGAAAACAAAACAAATGCGCTGGAGTATATCTATCTCAAATCCGGAAATAAGGTTTTTTATAAATAGGGCTTTAAGGCAGCGCGCTATTGTTGTTTTGGGGAATGAATGGTATAATTTTAAAAGAAATTGTTAAAAATTAACGGATCGCGGATTAACGGATTGAATTTGTTAATTCTTTAATTTGTTAATAAATAATTCATAGCGCGTATAAATATGGGCGATGATGATAAAAAAAATTTGCGAACAGATGAAGCGATTGAAGAAGAGGGAAAAAAAAATGACGGTAATGATGAAGAAAAAAATAACGAAGAAGAAAATGGCGATAATTCAGCCGGGGAGAATAATGAGTTTTTTAAAGAGCTGGAAGAGCTGGAAAAAATGAGAGAAGAGCGGAAGGAAGAAAACAGGAAAAGGCTGGAGAAAATAGTCCAGGAAAAAGAAAAAATGAAATCAGAAGACAAGGAAAATAAAGAAGATAAAAAAGATAGAACAGTAATGATAGGCGGAAAATTAACTGCGCTAAAAACAAAAGACTATACCCGAAAGCTTAAAATTTTCAAGCACAATAAAGTTAATGATTTTCAAAACAGGGGTTCTGACAGAATAGAAAAGGCTCTGCATAAAGTTCACGGAGTGGCTTTGGAAAAAAAGTTAAATTTTTTAAATGCTCTGAAGGCCTATAATCCGACAAAGGCCGTTCTGAAGAGAAAAGATTTTGATGAATTCTCAAGAAGATTTAAAAGCAAAAATTTCAGATCAGAAAAGTTTAGAAAGGCGGAAGAAAGCGGGATTGACATGAAAAAGCTCCGAAAAAAATTTGGGAAAGGGGATATTGATAAAATCAGAAGAGGAATAACCGGGCAAGAAGATCCGTATAAATATAAAAGCAAAAGCTCTGATTTAAAAAATACGCCTCGTCCGTCAAATCTCAGTAAACAAAGATGAATTTAATTTCTAATTTCTAATTCCAATTCATGTATTTATTTTTTTGGATAGCGCTGTTTATTTTGTCTTTGGCTGTTTTGATAAAATCAGCCGACTATTTCACGGAGAGCAGCGAGAAAATCGGCTTATCTTTGAAAATTCCCGCTTTTATAGTTGGAATTGCGATTGTCAGCATTGGAACATCGCTTCCCGAACTTTCAACATCAATCATCGCGGTTTTTAAAGGACAAACTGAAATCGTAGTCGCGAATGTCGTCGGATCTAACATCGCGAATATTTTGCTTGTAATCGGAATTTCCGCTATGGTCGCGAAAAAAATGAGCATAAAAAGAAGCTTGATAAACCTCGACCTCCCTCTTCTCGCTACCGCGACAACTATTCTTATTTTTACGCTTCTGGACAAAAAAGTTACCTCGCTTGAGGGATTTGTTTTGATAATTACTTACGGAATATATTTTTTCTATATAATTTCTTCCAGCAAGGAAAGATCCATATTAAATCATAAGGATATTGAAATCAGCGAAAATAAAAAAGAAGAGAAAGAGGAAGAAAAAGGATTTACTTTCCCTCCGACAAAAGCCAGCGCGAATAAATTTCTCAAGAAGCTGTGGAACTATAAGCCGAAAATAGGGATTGGCGTTTTTATAACTCTGTTTGGAAGCGTCTTTTTTATATATTTGGGGGCGAAATATACGATTGAATCTTTGATAAATATTGCTGATGGTCTGAATATTGAAACGGCCGTGATTACAATGAGCGCTGTGGCGATTGGAACATCGCTTCCTGAACTGGTTGTTTCGGTGAGGGCGGCGATGAACAAGAAATATGAAATCGCTCTGGGAAATGTTTTCGGCTCAAATATTTTTAACGCGCTGATGGTCGTTGGCATTCCCGCGGTGATGAGCGATCTTGTGATTGACGATACGACTTTCTGTATCGGAATTCCATTCCTGATTGCCGCCACAATTCTCTATGTATTTTCTGGGATTTCAAGAAAGATATATAACTGGGAAGGAATGATGTTTCTCGCGCTTTATGCTTTGTTTATGCTCAAGATTTTCGGGGTGGAGTAGATTAGTAAAAAGTTTATAAAGTTATAAAGTTCATAAAGTATTTTAAGTTAGGGCTTTATAGACTTTTAACTTTACGAACTTTTAACTTATTTCCCGTTGACACTTTTGAAAAAGTGTGATAGTGTTTAGGGTTAAAAATGGATGATATTGGAAATTAGAAATTGGAAACAATTTAACAATTTAATTCCAATAATACAATAAATAAAATTATATGATCAAAAACAAGCTTTATGAAAAAGAAATAAAGCTGCTGGTTTCTAAAATTGCCAAAGAATATAATCCTAACAGAGTTTATCTTTTCGGCTCTTACGCGCGAGGAAATCCAACTGCTGACAGCGATGTTGATTTGTTTATTGTAAAAAATACGGCTAAGCCTCAAAAAAAACGCCGAAGAGAATTGCGCGGTCTGCTTTTCGGAAGCGGCGTTCCTTTTGATTTGTTTATATACACTCCGAACGAAATTAATAAACGGCTAAAAATGGGAGACTTTTTTATTAAAGACATAGTTAATAAGGGAAAAATTCTGTATGAAAAAAAATGATAAAAAAAATTTGATTTTAGCAGGGGAATGGATTGACAAAGCTAAAGATGATGAGCTTTCAACCAAGGCTATTCTAAAAGAAAAAGGCGCTCCAAGCACGGTTTGCTTTCTTTCTCAGCAAATGGCGGAAAAATATCTTAAGTCGTTTTTAGTTTTTCGCGGCAAACCATTTCCGAAGATTCATCACTTGGACAGGCTGCTTGAATTATGCATGGAGATAGATAAAAGCTTTGAAGAGTTGAAAAACGAAACAATCGTTCTTAGCGATTATTATGTTGAGACAAGATATCCCGGAGGCTGGTCGGAAGAGTGGTCATGGAAAGAAGCGAAAGAGGCGTTTGATAATTCTTTAAGAATCAAGAAATTTGTTTTGGATAAAATTAGCGTTTCAATTTAACAATACAACAATTCAACAATAGAGCAATTCAATTTTAGCAATTTAATTTTATTAGCTTAAGATAAAATATATGAATATGGAAATACCAAAGATAGAAATTAAAAAAAGCAGAGAGGAGATAATGCTTCTTGAAAATGAGATGGCGGAATTAAAGGAAAATCTTAGAAGGGTAGGATCTGAAAAAGGGCGAGGAAGAAGAAGTGATGATCAAAAAGCAGAAGATAATCAAGAGCGAAGAGGAATAAAAGCGAGGATTAAAGAAATAGAAGGCATAATTAAAAAACAACCGCGAGAAGAATCTGTGAAAAAAGATGAAGTAAAAAAAGAAGAAATTGTAGAACCAGAAAAAACAACTACTCCTATTTTTGATAAAGAAAAACATCCAGAAAAGCCTGAGGAAATAAAAAAAGAGCCAGAACTGATAACTGAAAGAGAAGAAGCTGAAAATGAGAAGTGGGAAAAGTTGGAGAAAGAATCTTTTGAGATTATTGGCAATAGTATTTATCTAAGAACAGAAGAGGAAATAAAAAAGATGATGGAAGGATTGTCGGGCGGAAAACTGACCGAGGATCAAAAAGTTTTTTTACAGAGATTTGATATTGATCCTAAAATAGAAGAAAATCAAAAAAAAGCAGTGGGTGTTTTTAGGTCGGTTTGCGAAAAGAGGCTGGAAGAACTGGAAAAAGTTAAAGGAGAGGCTAAAAAATCCAAAGAAGAAATAGAAAGATATAAGTCGCTTTTAGAAAATAAAGATCACGGAGAAGTTGTAAATGAGATTATGGAAAAAGTGGGATTAGATCCAGAATATTTGATGTATTTAGATTGTCATGTTTATCCCGGCAAAAGCGATAATTCTGTAAAAATTGTATTTACTGGAAAAAATAAAGATACTGAAGTTTTTGCTATCAATGTCAGTCTTGATGATGGCAAGATAGAAAAAAGCGCAATGGCGGATGGAGTTTTTGTAAAAAGCTTGTTTAATAATCTTAAGGCTATATATGAGGAAAGGAGAGTTCTGATTGATGAAAAAAAAGCAGAAGAAAAAAAGCCAGATAATGTGGAAAAAGTAAATCAAATTGGAATAAAACTCTGGGGATTAAATTCACAAATGCATCGTTTAGGTGAAAGGATTATTAAATTAAATATGGATGAATTGAGCGACGAAGAAAAGCAAATGGTGGGAAAAGTTAAAGATTTGGCAGAAAAAGAAGCTGAAAGAAAGGAAAAAATGAAAGACCGCAGTTTCGGATATATGCCGGGGATGGAAGGGAAGGATTTGGCGAGTGAAAAAATAGCAATGAGCGGTGGATTTAAACCCGAGGCAGAAGAACCGGCGCCGGAAAATCAGGCGGAGGCGGAGGAAAGGTTTAGGAAAGAAGCAAAAGATTATTATACAGGATTAGGAGAAGAACTGAAAAATGATTATGAAGGCGGCGATGATTCCGTTAAAAAATCTATTTTAGAAATTCTCAAAATAAAAGGTTTGTCTAGCTTAGCTTCTAGCGCGTTAAAGCTTGATTCGGAAAATGAAAAATATAAAGAAGCTGCGCTAGAAATACAAAAAGAAATATTTGGCAAGATTGCCGATGAACTGGAAAGAGGAAGCGCGCCGGTTTCTCGCGCGATAGTTCCGCCAGGCGCGCCGGCGCCGGAAACAATGCCGGTTCCAAGTGGTGATGGCGCTAGGGCGGAGGCTAGGGTTGAGGCGGTAAAAAGAGAAACAGAAAAAGCGAAAGAGAGGTTTGCGAGAGAAATAAAAGCGCCTGAAGAAGGGGCTAATGTGACGGAGAAAGCAGAGCGCGTAAGAGATACTGCCGTTGGAATAGCGGTTATTACCGCGACAGAATTAGCCGAAAAATATGTTGGAAAAAGTTCGGATAAATTAACTCCGGAAGAAAGAAATGAATTGCAGGATGCAAAAAATATATTGCTTATTAATCTTAATGGTTCTTCCGACATTTCTATGGGTAAGAGATATGAAATTAAGAAAATATTTTC
>CAYPQL010000010.1:0-31290 GCA_964412905.1 uncultured Candidatus Saccharibacteria bacterium | reverse complement strand
GCAGGGCTGTATCATGCTAACGAATTTGTCATTTCGAACCCGATTAGGGTGAGAAATCTGTAAATAGGACTATGCAAGGATAATGCGGATTTAGATGAAATTTAGATAGTTCATAGATTCCTCAATCGCTGATGCTCATTTCGGAATGACAAAACTAAGTAAAATTATTAGCGTGATACAGCCCTGCCGCCGCAGGTCGGTTATAAAAATTTTAACACTTTTCTTCATAAAAAACAAGGACGCAAAATTTTGCATCCCTGTTTTTTTAATAATTTTTACCGCGCTCAACTTCGCTTCTCTTTGCTCAAAAATAGATTCATTAGAGCGAAACAGATCCCCTCTTCTTTTTTTATAAGAAGGGGGGATTATTTTACGGACTATTTCAACAAGAACTATTTTGGATACGAATAATCCAGACCAGTTGAATATGCTCTGCCATTAGTGCAGGTAACGCTACTGATTGGATTGCGGAAAGAAACTGGAGTTACATCCCAGTCGGTATTATCAGCCGTATCAAGATATTTGTAAACTGTTTTTGTTCCTGTACTAAGTTTATAACTGCTATATCCACAACTACCTTGGGCGCATTTACAGAATTTTTGGGCTTGATCAGACGACTTAAGAAGATATTTGTTTCTTGTTCCTTCCCAGCATTTTTCAGCCGGTTCCGGCTCAACCGTTTTTTCTCTCAAAGCAATTATATCTTGATATCCGTATACATAGCTATCAATATTACATTCTCCATAACCGACTTTAAAATATCCGTTTCCGTGCCAATCAGCTCCCCAGCTATTTCTGACAATCCAATATTGCCCACCATCATTATAGCCAACTATGACCACGGCATGATTGATAGTTTTATCACCAGTTTTATTGCAGCGCATTATATCACTTGCGTCAAAACTACTACTCATATAAAGTCCCACCCAGATAGGGCCATCATTTACTAAAGCTGTTTTAATAGCAACTATATTATCTGCGACAGCATACCAGCTTTCTATATTCCAAAGCGGTTCTCTGCACTTTGGCAAGCAAGAACTATTGGCTGTTTGGTAAGGATCGCATTCCTCCTCTACGATTCCATTGTCTCGATGAAAATTAAAAACCTTGGGAATGTCTGAAAGAGATAACCCGCTGCAATTTGCCAACGAAAAGCAATCAGATACCAGATATTGCTCAGCTAAATTCTCATCTGTTGCAGGGTTACCACTCTTTATATCTATTTGCGATTCTTGAGCGCCGACTGAGGCAAATGCCCAACAGCTTCCGCATTGTCCCTGATTCTTTACCGGTGTTAGCCAATCCCCATTATTATTTCTCCAGTCAAAAGAAACTGGTAATCCAATCGATGAAATCTCAGACAACTCTACTGAATTTGAACCGTCATCAAAAGGACTTTTTTTAAATTGTACTTCTTCTATGCTCTTATAAAAATTCTTAAGATAATCTTTTTTTGGTTTTTCTTTCAACATCAAAACAAAAGCGGGAACACTCTCTCCATTCGACAAAATACAAACCTCGCATTTTGATGACCAAGCGCAATTCTCTTCAATTTTTGATTTATGTCCTTTGATCGCGCAATAACTAAATTCATCCCCGGATTCCCCGCTATAAAAATCCCAAGCATTAGCGGAAGAATTATCAGGAAAATTACATACTCCTACTTCGCCTTCCTTTGTATCTTTTGTCTCATATTCATATCCTAGCTCTTCACAATAAGCCGCCGAAGGATTAGACAAACCGATTTCAATAGCTTCGGAAATTTCGTTATTTTTTAATTCGTTTTTTAGTTCCGGCTTTATTTCGGTTTGATTCGCCAATCCAGCTAAACCAACCAAAGCTACTGAACCTAAAACCAAACCCGCTAAACCTAAAACTATCTTTTTCATAATTTATTTCTTAATTTATTAAATTTAATTGTTTAATTATTTTTTTCGACCTTTATTATATTAAAAAAACAATTTGACATTCTAAAGCTCGGTTTTAGAATGCGCTCTTTGCTCAAATTCCTTAGCAATAAATTATCTTTCTTTCATATTAGCATAGCATAAATTAAACAAGAGGAAAATAACATTTTATTTCTCGCCCTCCAGCATTAACTTTAAAAACAATATCGTTTCTGACCGCAACTTCGCTCGCGCCCAATCTTTTTGCGAGTCGGCAAGCATTTCGCCGAGACCGTCAAGGATATGGCGATTTTCCATTTTCTCCAAAAGTTCTACGCACTTAACTAAAACTTCTCCAAAAGGCATTTTGGCTCGTTCTTCAACTATTTTTTTATTTATCGGCCAATTGTTTTTCGCGAAAAAATACACATCATAAACATCGCGGCTGGTTTTGCCGATTCGCTCATACATTGCCATCAATTTATTGGCAAACATATCTTCTTTGGTCATTACCAGCATTGAGATGCCAAGCAATGTTTTAAGCTCATATTTTGAACCAAAATTTCGGCGATTTACTTCAATTTTAATATTTTGAGATTTAGTGTCGTAAGAAATAATTGTAACGAGATTAAACCTTTTTATCCGCGAATCAATTATTTTTCCATAACCGGCCGCGATTTTTTGAATTTTTTCAAATACTTCCCGTTCTTTGCTCTCGTCCAGCAAATCAAGGTCAATATCAACCGAATTGCGATCTAAGCCATAAAACATCAATGCCGCCGTGCCTCCTTTAAACCCTAAAAATGGAGCGATTATTGAATCAGAAAAAATATCCTTCAAAATTTGCAATAAAATATTTTTATGTTTTGAATAATCCAACAGCATATAATTTTAATTATCTATTTATTGTCTTGGTAATTCTTAAAATATTCTTGAACTTTTTTATTCATTCTCTCGTTGCGGTATATCGGCAAAATCTCAAAAACTTTATTCCAGTTCAAAATATCCAAATTATCAAAATGATAATCTTTGCTAATATATATCCGATCTAAAAAAGCTCGCTCTCTTGTCGCCATGGCTATATTATTTTTGTGTTCAATTCCGGTCGTATTAGTCAAAACATAGTCTTTTATTCTTATAAAAGATATTCTTTGCCCGCCAGCCTCTATCTCCCGACTAACATAAGATGCGGCAAAAATGTTTCCATAATACTGAAAATTTACTCCGGCGCGAGTTAAAACCGTTTCAAAACTGATGTAGGAAGGCGTATATATTCGCGTTGCCAATTCAAAACGATTGTAATTTTTATCCTTGGCATAAATGCCGCGACAGACTCTGACTAACTTTCCTTTTTTTACATAATTACTTAATCTGACGCGAGCCGCCGCTTCTCTTTTTTCACCCCACAACAAAGATATATCTTTAGTAGAAAAGATTGTTTTAGGAGATCGCAATAAAATCTCAACATATTCACCTTTTTTAGATTTTCCGACCGCTTTATTATATTCTATCATATTTATACCAGAAGTTATCTTAAAACTTACTTCCAGTTCAAATTATATACTATATTAAAAATAAAGTCAATAGCCAGTTGGATTTTTAAATTTTTCCCATTTCCATTTTGTCTATTTCCCATAGCAAACGGGAATGTCTTGAATTTCAGTTTCATAATTCAGATCGTCTATCTCCGTCGCCCTTAATTTATCGCCAGCGGCGCAAACCGCAAATCTGGCTTTTAGCAACTTGGCGTTGGTAATAGCCTGCGACTCCGCTTGCTCAAATTCTATCTTGGAAATATCGGCGCCTCGACATTCGGCCGCGATATACGGAGTTCTTTTTTCATCATCCGTGAAGACAACTATATCCGCATAATTATTTGACGCCCCGCCCGGCACGCCGATCTCAAATTCAATTTTGTCCATCGGATATTTATATTTTTCAATCAAATCATAATAAAGCATCATCCTGGTTTTTTCTTTCGGATCTGAGAAATTATAGCTCTTGCCGGCCGCCGCATATCTTATCTTTCCTCTGTCAAAAACGATATATCCTTTTTTCTCGCAAAGCGAAACGCAATCCTCAAAACAAATAACCATTTTTTCTTCCGGCAATTTATAATTTTTTTTGCTCATAGTTTTTGAAAGTTATTATTTTATCGCTAAGAAATTTCAATTTCCCGGCTATAATTTTACATCTCAAACCTGATTTTCCTCACGGCGTTATAGCCGATTTTTTTGTTCATTTTTTCCTTTATTTCATCTTCCTTGAATTTAAATTCCTGCGCCAAGACAGAACTTAAAACGGCGGCCGTAAGCGCGCCGTTTTTATATTTAATCGCCTGTGTTTTCTCTGCGACTTCTTTGGTAAAAATATCTTCAATAACATTATTCCAAAGACTGCAAATTTGAAACGCTTCAATCTCTCTGCCAATTCCGGCTTTATTGATGGATTTTTTCAGATCGCCGCTTATTGAACAAAGCATAATTTGTGATTATAAATAGTTTTTCATTTTTAACTTTTAGCTTTTCGTTTTTTACGCCCTCGTCGGCATAATAACATAAATGAAATCTTTGTCGTCGACGGAAGTCAAAACCGTCGGCAGAGCTTCGTTGTTGATATTGAAAGAAACTTCTTCCCCTTCAAGACTGTTAAGCCCGTCTATTAAAAACTTATGATTATAAAGAATGTTCAAGTCTTTGTTTATATCGCTAGTCGGTATTTTTGTGTTATTATTGCCCAAATCATTTGTCTCCGCGACTATTTCCAAATTTTTAGAACCGGACAATAACTTGAATTCTATACTGTTGTTTGAAATATTGGAAAACAAACTCGCCACTCTAATGCCTTTGGTTATTTCATTTTTATTGACAGCGACCTTCAGCTCAAACTTATCCGGAATAATTTGCTTATAATCGGGATATTTCCCGTCAAGAAGGCGGGAGATCATATTCGCCGATCCAAAGGCGAATAAAATTTGACTTTCCGAGATTGTAACTTCCAATATTTCTTCCGTTTCGTCTAAATTTCTGACGAGTTCTTGCGCCGTGTTTTTTGGTATAATCACGGAGCCTACATTGCCCAACACATCTTTAAAATCTTTATTCACATTTTCTTTTTCCAAGTTTATTGTTCTCTCGGCCAGGCGATAACTGTCCGTAGCGACCAATGTTATTTTATTTTTATCCAATTCGGCCAAATTCATAAAAACCCCCGTTATTTCAACTCTTGACTCACTGCTTGAAATCGCCGGTGAAACTTGCGTGAGCGCTTTTTTAAACTCCGCGCTTTTTATTTTGAAAATTGGTTTTACTTCCAGTTTCGGCGTTAAAGGATAATCTTTCGCGCTTAATCCTTTTATGTTCGTTTTGTAGCCATTGCATTTCACGTTTAAAACATCTTCTCTTAATTTTATCTCCACATTTCCATTTGGCAAATTAGACACAAAACTGGCGAATAATTTTGTCGGAATGGTTATTTCTCCCTCTTCCTCAACTTTGCCGCCGAGAAAATAATTTATCCCTATTTCCAGATTTGTTGAGCTTAGCTTTATTCTCCCTTTTTCTGTTTTTAACAAAACATTATTAAGAATGGGGAGGGTGGAGTTTTTGTTGGTAATTTTTCCCACAACATTAAGAGCTTTGTTTAAATTTTCTTGAGTGCAGATAAATTTCATAGTTATTAATATTAATAGTTATTTAAAAATAGTTGTTGTTATAGGGGATTGGTTTTGTGTGGAAAACCGCGGATTTTGTTTGGGTAGAGATAAAATAATTTTTGTTAAGCTGTGGATGGTTTTTGTTGATAATTGTTAATGAAAACTGGATAAGTTTTTTGTTTTTTAGAAAAATATTTTTCAAGGTTTTTTATCCCAAAGATATAAACAGTTTTTATAAAAAGTTATGCTATATAAATTGATGTGTTATGCGGAGGTTATTAACAGGATATAAACACAAGAAATCCAAATATCAAAGCTCAAATTATTCCAAGTCAATATCAAGGTTTAAATTCCAAACTTTTGTCCTAAAAATTTGTCATTTCGAGCGTGTCGCGAGAAATCTAAAAATTGTAGAAATATCTAGAGCTTATAGATTTCTCGCTAATCGCTCGAAATGACACTTTCTTAAAGAAGGCGAGAAGTTATCTTCGTTATTTTAATTATAAATCCTTTCAATGATCAAGTGTATTTCCTGCTCAATAACTTTGTCGGTCTCCATTTCTTTGGAAATTTTGTCAAACGCGTGCATAGCGGTTGTGTGGTCTCTTCCGCCGAGCCAGTGTCCTATGGAAGGAAAAGAGCTTTTAATCTCGCTGCGCATCAGATACATAGCAATTTGCCGCGGCTTCACGAATTCTTTTTGCCGGTTCTTTCTTGTTAAATCATCCATTGAAACATCGTAAAAATCGCTTACATTCTTTAAAATATCTTTTGGGGTAGTCGCTTTTGTGATGGGCTGGGATATAATGTCCGCTAATATGTTGGTCGTTTTTTTGATGTCCGGATAGCTTTTATCAAGCTCGCAAGTCGCCATAATTCTGTTCAGCGCGCCCTGAAGCTCTCTAATATTCTTTTGAATATGCAAAGCTATGTAATTCAAAGACTCTTCCGGTATTTCAAAATTTCTCTCCCTCGCTTTCGCTTTCAAAATGGCAAGCCTGGTTTCATAGTCCGGCGCTCCGACATCGGCAATCATCCCTCCTTCAAAGCGGGAGCGCAACCTTTCTTCCAGCTCGGGAATAGCTTTGGGCGGCTTGTCGCTGGAAAGGACGATCTGCTTGTTGTTTTCGTATAAAGTATTAAATGTATGAAAAAATTCTTCTTGTGTCTTTTCTTTTCCGGCGATAAATTGGATGTCGTCAATAATAAGAATGTCTATTTTTCTGTAAATATCTTTAAACGCTCTGGTATTTTTTCCGGAAATGGCATTTACCAGTTCGTTCGTAAATTTCTCGGAAGAGGCGTATTTCACTCTTTTACTCGGATCTTTGCGGAGAATTTCATTGCCGATTGATTGAAGCAAGTGGGTTTTTCCCAGCCCCACTCCCCCGTAAATAAAAAGAGGATTATAGACTGACCCCAATTTATTGCTGACGGCCGAGCAGGCGGCATACGCCAACTCATTATTTCCGCCGATGATGAAATTTTCAAATGTGTATTGGGGATTCAGGGAAGTATTTATATCGCTGTATATTTTTTCGCCTTCAACATTTTGGCCGTTATTATTTTTTTCCCGCGGAGATCTGGGGCTTTTAATGTCTTCCACGGTTTGCGGCTTGCCTATTTTATAGGTTATTTTGTTGATTGTCGGACACACGCCTTGAATCGCTTTTAAAATATATTTATGATATTTATTCTCCAGCCATTCTTTTGTAAAGCCATTCGGAACGCTCACAACCACCTCGTCTTTGTTTATTGAAATTATATTGGTGCTTTTAAACCATGTCGTAAAATTTGCTTTGCTTGTGGAAAGCTCCAGCTCCCCCAAGACCGCTTGCCATAATTGTTCGTTTGTCATAATGGTGAAGGTTACGAATCACTTTTTGTTTTTCCGCCCGATGGCGGATCCGCCATCGGGCGGAAAAGGTTGAAAATGATTTATCACAGCTAAAAAATACTACGGAGTCCTGACGAAAGTCAGGAAGAAGCATCGCGACTCTTTTGAAGTTCGCTAATTTTTGTGAAACTTCATCCTTACTTTCGTAAGGACTCCAATTTGCATTTTACTTATGCGCGAAGCTTAGTTCCAAAAAATTTCATTTATAATTCAGCTAAAATTCCATAAAAGCATTATAGCACACTTGTGGATAATATAAAAATGGCTCTAATCAAAGCACGGTGTTCATAACCTGTGGATGAAATGGGGAGAAGAGATGAAATGGTTTAAAAAATAAAATATCGGATAGGCGATAGAGTTGCTTGGCGGATAAAAAAATAAAGGGCATCAAAGAGACGACCTTTAAAAATTATTTTGCGCTATTTTTTTTAAAGCGCTTTCTGTAGCTAACAAGAGCTATCTCCAGATCCTCTAAGTTAGTTACAATTTTTCCGCCATGTAGGTGAATAAAATCTTCAACCTGTAAATTTACTATACAGCCGTTATTATCTGACGACAGACGGAAGTCGCCTCTATAACCGAAAACAGTCTTTCCAATGGCCGAGCCATAACCGATTTCGGCAGCGGTGCCGCTATCAACATCAGAACCGTCAAGCACTGCGACGATAATATTAGACTCTTTTATGGCCAGTCTATTGTTTTTTCCTATTATGGAGTTGATTTTGCTCCATTGTTCCTTTTTTTTCTGCCCGTCTGGAAGCGCTTGAACTGAATTTATTAATTCGGCAGGCGTTAAAACCCACGGATCAAGAATTTTAAACCCAAGTTTGGTTATTAGGGGCAAGAGCACTGTATAATAAAACAGTCTTCCTACCTCAGAAAAACCCAACGGGCTTGCAACATATACTACTGGTTCCATTTTATCTATACCTCCTTTAAGCTAAATCCAATATATTTCACTAATCGAAATTTGTCAACATTTTTTATTACATTTTTTTTATTACATTTTTTCCCATTGACTAACTTAAAAAACCATACTATACTACTGATAGTTTTGAAAAGGCGTTAATAAATAATAAATCTTACTTATAACAATGAAAAGAACATATCAGCCGAAGAAGAAAAAGAGATTGCGAGAGCATGGATTCAAGGCAAGAATGCAAACCGTCGGAGGCAGGAAGGTTTTGGCGGCCAGAAGAAAAAAGGGCAGAAAAAAATTGACGGTTTAGGATTTGGCGGATTTTGAATTATGAAATGTTATCTTTATGTCATTTCGAGCATCAGCGAGAAATCTATAAACTCCGGATATTTCTATAATTCTTAGATTTCTCGCGAGGCGCTCGAAATGACATTTCTTCCGCACTTTGTAATCTAAGGCAATAAAGTTAAATTATTATCTGTTAGGCGACATAACAATGCTTAAAAAGGAATTTAGAATCAGGAAGCAGAAGGACTTTGAAAATGTATTTGGGAAGGGGTTTTATGCATCGGACAGGTTTTTGACGCTAAAGGCGGTGGAGAATAAAATGCCTTTTTCGCGGTTTGGCTTTGTGGTCAGCAAAAAGATTTCCAAAAAGGCGGTGGAGCGGAACAGGGCGAAAAGGCTGATGAGCGAGGCTATAAGATTAACAGACGAAAAGATAAAACCGGGCTTTGATGTGGTGTTTATTTCAAGAGTTGGAATAGTAAATAAAAGCATGGGGGAAATAAAAGAGTCTGTGGAAAAACTGTTGAAAAGGTCGGGATTACTTGAAAAATGAGCTTATTCACATATTTCGATATTGTGTTAAAAAAAATTATTCTAAAAATTATCAGATTTTATCAAAAAACCTTGTCTTGCGACCATGGTTTGTTTTATTATTTCAATAAAATTTTCTTTTTAGGGTGCAGATTTCAGCCGACTTGCAGCGAATATACATATCAAGCGGTTGATAAATACGGGGCGGCAAAGGGAATTTATCTCGGAGCAAGGCGAGTTTTGCGATGCCATCCTTTTTCAAAAGGCGGATACGATCCGGTGAGATAAGTCAAAAGTTCATAAAGTTCATAAAGTTGAAAGTTCTCAAAATATAGAGCATTCTCAAATAACTTTATAAACTTTATAAACTTTTAACTTTATAAACTAACATAAATTAATGAACATTTTGTCTTTTGTATTTAACGACCTTCTTTATTATCCCCTATTCAACTTGATGGTTTTTCTTTATAATATTATTCCGGGGCAGGATATCGGAATTGCTATTATCGGTGTCACTTTAATCACCAGGCTTATTCTCTATCCCATAAACACTAAGGCGATTAAAAGCCAAAAACAGCTTCAAGAGATTCAGCCGATGATGAAAGAAGTTCAGGCTAAATATAAAGATAATAAAGAAAAGCAGGCCAAAGAGCTTATGGCGCTTTACCAGAAGCATAAGATAAATCCGATGTCGGGCTGTTTTCCGATTCTGATTCAGTTCCCGATTTTAATCGCTCTTTATCAAGTTTTTTTGAATGGATTCAAAGACAAGAGCCTTGAGATCCTTTATCCTTTTGTCGCCAATCCTGGCCATATTAATCCGATGTTTCTCGGGCTTGTGAATCTTTCCGAGTCTAATATAATTTTGGCGGTTATCGCGGGCGGTTTGCAATATTTTCAAACCAAGATGCTGATGGGAAAGAAAAAAGAAGAGGAAAAAAAGAAGGAAGAAGATAAAAAAGAAAAAACAGCGGAAGAAAAGACGCAGGATTTTGCTCAGTCAATGACCAAGCAGATGATGTATTTGATGCCTGTGATGACTTTTGTTTTCGCGCTGAGTTTTCCTTCCGGCTTGGCTCTGTATTGGGCGACAACCACTTTATTCGCGATTATTCAGCAATCCTTTATAATAAGAAAACAAAAGAAGGAAGAAGCGTTGAGCGTGATTGAATAGATTTTGTTTATATTTCTGCGGAATTGTTCTATCGTTGTATTGTTTTAGCGCTTAACAATACAACAATAGGACAATACAACAATACAACAATTTAACAATCTAATAATAATTCTATGAATGAAGGAAATCAAAAACTTGTGAAAGGGTTGGTAATTGAATTGCTTGCCGTTATGGGGCTGGACGCGAAAATTGAAGAAGAAAGAATTGAGGATGGCGGGAACGGAGAAAGCGTTTATACAATTAACTTAGAGACAGAAGATCCAAGCTTGTTGATCGGCCAATATGGAGCGAACTTGCAGTCTTTTCAGCATTTGATCGGAGTAATGACCAGAAAAAAACTTCTGGAACAAGAAGAGGCTGGAGGCGAAGAAGTAAATTTCAATGTTGATGTTAATGGTTATAAAAAACAAAAAAGAGAGTCGCTGGTTAAGCTTGCCGATACGATAGCCAGCCAAGTTCTTTACAGCAAGAATTCAGTCGCTTTGCGCCCGATGTCTTCTTATGAAAGAAAAATTATCCACACCGAAATATCCGCCAGAAAAAATTTAGCCACCGAAAGCATAGGCGAGGATATTATGAGAAGGATTGTTATAAAGTATGTGGAAGAATAAAGCTATTGACAAACATTAAAATTTAGTATAATATTGTAAGTGTAATTACATTATTTATATAAAAATTGTCATTAAGATGTCATTTTTACCACGATTAATTCAACCACAAATAGAAAAACGGCTTTTTAAAGGCAAAGTCGTTATTATTTATGGCGCGAGACAAATCGGGAAAACTACGCTTGTAAAGAAAATTTTTGATAAATATAACGACACAAAGATTTATCTAAACTGTGAATTATTGTCTGTTCAACAAGGACTCGCTGTTCCCGAGGCAGAAAAACTAAAAAGTTATCTCGGCAACACTAAATTAGTAATTTTGGATGAAGCGCAAAAAATTACCAATATTGGCTTAATTCTCAAAATTTTAATTGATACTTATCCGGATATTCAAATTATTGCCACAGGATCATCATCTTTTGATCTGGCTAATAAAATAAACGAACCGCTTACAGGCAGGACTTGGACTTTTACACTCTACCCATTTTCTATTTCGGAAATCAAACAGCAAAATAGCCGTTTTGGAATAGAAGCAAAATTGGAAAACATTCTGCGCTTCGGTTTTTATCCCGAAGTTTTCTTTTTACCCGAAGACGACGCGCGAAGCAGGTTAGATGAAATATCTTCCAATTATTTATACAAAGATATTCTTTCTTTTGAAGGAATAAAAAAATCAAGCATTGCTGTTAATCTCCTGCAGCTGCTGGCATTACAATTGGGAAACGAGGTGTCTTACTCCGAAATAGCCAAACAACTGGGCGTTAGCAGATTGACAATTCAAAAATATCTTGATCTTTTGGAGCAATCATTTGTCATTTTTACTTTGCGGTCTTTCAGCCGCAACTTGCGCAAAGAAATTTCCAAGTCGGTAAAAATCTATTTTTATGATTTAGGAATCAGAAACAGCCTGATCCAGAATTTCAACCGGATAAAAATCAGGAGCGATCTCGGCGCTCTTTGGGAAAATTTTTGCGTTTTGGAAAGAAGAAAACGGAACAGTAATAATAATATTTTTGCCAATTATTATTTTTGGCGGACTTATGATCAAAAAGAAATTGACTATATTGAAGAGCGAGACGGCAAATTGTTCGCTTTTGAGTTCAAGTGGAACACCGGCAAAAAAAAGATTCCTCAAGAATTTTTAAATGTTTATAATAATTCAGAGTTTGAGATTATTGATAAAGAGAATTATTGGGAATTTGTGAATTAAAATAAAAAATCTTGTTAGGATGCTAACATATTAAAGTGCTTATGTGATCGTATGAAACTTAGTTTATCTCAAAAAATCGCTTATAACGCCGTCTTTTCCGCGGGGGCCCGCATTATTGAGGTGGCCCTTGCTTTAGTAGTTATAGGATTAACGACGAGATATTTGGGAGGCGGCGGTTTCGGAGATTATGTGATTGTGGTCACTTTCGTTTATATTTTTTCGGTAATTGCCGATCTGGGACTTTATTCAATCGTGGTTCGGGAAATCTCGCGTGAAGGCGCGGATGAGGAAAAAATCGTGAATAACGCTTTTACATTAAGGTTTGTGGCGGGTTTCTTTATACTGGGATCCGCTTTTTTTGTTTCGCTTCTTTTTCCATATTCCGAGCAAGTTAAATATGGCATAGCCGTAGCGTCAATTGGATATTTAGTTCTTTCTAACACTCAAGTTTTAATAGGGGTTTTTCAGAAGCACTTGATAATGGACAGGGTTTCTGTGGCTGAAATTATAGGCAGAGTCATCCAGCTGTTATTTGTGTGGACTTGCGTTAAATTGGACTTGGGATTTTTATATATAATATTTTCCGTCTTTTTGGGCGCGATAACCAGTTTTGTTTTGATGCTGTTCTTCACTTCAAAATACATAAAAATAAGGCTGAGATTTGACTTTGGGTTTTGGAAAAAATTGCTTAAACAATCCTATCCGCTTGCCGTCTCGGCGATTTTAGTTTTGATTTATTTCAAGCTGGACACGATTTTTCTTTCAGTGATGAAAACAAGCGAAGCGGTCGGCGTCTACGGTCTGTCCTACAAAATTCTGGAAAGTCTTATTTTTTTCCCCGCGATGCTTGTCGGCCTTACAATGCCGGTTATGAGCAGATTTATTTTTATAGACAGGGCAAAGTTTCAGTCAATCGTCCAAAGAACTCTTAATATTCTGCTTGTTGCCGTCGTTCCGATGATTTTCGGAACGGTTTTGGTTTCCGACAAAATCATCAAGCTTATCGGAGGCGGCAAAGGTTTTTCCGACTCCCCCGCCGTTTTGAATATTTTAATGATAGCCCTGGGCTTTATTTTTCTCGGCGCGCTTTTTTCCAATATTATAATTGCCGCCAATCTGCAAAAAAAACTGGCGCGGATTTATTTCGTCGGAATGGTTTTTAACATCATAACTAATTTTATTTTCATCCCCCGCTATTCTTATTTCGGCGCCGCGGCAACGACGGTGGCGACAGAATTGCTGGTCACAATCTTAATGATTGCCGTTATCTATCGCGCGCTTAAATTTCTTCCTTCGTTCGCGGTTCTTTTTAAAGCGCTTCTTGCTTCATCTCTTATGGCTTTCGCGCTTTATTATTTCAGTTATCTAAACATTTTTTTTCTCCTTATTCTGGGCGGCGCTGTTTATCTTCCCGCGATTTATTTTCTCGGCGGAATTTCAAAAGAGGAAATCGGAAAGCTGATGAAGAGGGATTTATAAAAAATAATTACGGATTATACTCTGTTGGCTCCACTCTCCCGAGTGGAGCCTATTGTGAAATTCTCAAAACTTGCCTGACAACACAAAAAGTTCCAACCATGAGACTGGAGCGAACGGAATAATTACCAATTACAAATTACCTCCAATGTCTTCTTCGCTGATTTTTCCCAGCTGAAATGTTTTGCGTTTCGCAGGCTTCTTTCCGAAAAATCTTCTCTCAAAACATCATTATTCAAAAACATGCTTATTTTTTGAGCTATATCAGAAGAGCTGTAGGCGTCAAAGAGCAGGCCGTGATCATCAACAATTTCAGCTAACGAAGAGTTATCGCTTACTGCGCAAGGAACGCCATAACTCATCGCTTCAATGACAGGCAAGCCAAATCCCTCATAGAGCGATGGCATAACAAATACTAAAGCATTTTGATATAATTCCGCCAGATGCTCATTGCTTGCTTTGCCGGTAAAAATAATATCTTTCGAAAATTCGCTTTTTCGCGCTTTTTCATAAATTTTATTCGCCATCCAACCCTTGCCGCCTGCGATTATTAATTTTAAATCTGGATATTTTTTATTTTTTTCTTTGATAAATTCAAACGCCTCAATCAAACGGATTAAATTTTTTCGCGGCTGAATTTGGCCGACAAAAAGGATATATGTAATTTGTAATTTGGGATTATTTTTCCTCTTTATAGGGATGGCTGGGCGGGTTGTTCCGTGATAGATAACATTTATTTTGTTCTCGTCAATCTTATAAAATTTAATCAAATCTTTCTTTGTCGCTTCCGATGGCGCGATTATTTTATCCGCCATTTGAATCGCGCGCTTGGTGTGAAAATTAAGCAAAAATCTGTCTTTTGCCGTGAAATGCTCGGGAAAAATCAAGAACGCCAAGTCGTGGACAGTGATGACTATTTTGATATTTTTCGGTTTATTTAAAAACGGCGAGGACTGGATCGGCATAAAAAAAACATCCGGCTTGTCCTTCTTAATTTCTTGTGGAAGTTTTAGGTATGTCCAAAATGGAAAGTTGAATTTTGTCCGCCAGCTGGCGGATTGAATTTTGAATTTTGAATTTCCGCCCAAAAAGGAGCTTAGCCCCGAAACTTCGGAGCTAAGCTCCTTTTTGGGAAGCTCATTTATATACAAAACATACTCATTTTCCCTGTCAATTTTCGCCAGCGCCTTAACAATTTCCCGCGTATAAACCTTCACGCCGGTTTCCTGTCTTATGGTAAGTTCGTTTATATTGATGGCGATTTTCATTTTATTGTATTGCTAAATTGCTTGGATTGTTATTAGTCTTTTAAAATTACGAAGTAATTTTGTCATCCTGAATTTATTTCAGGATCTTCTAGCGATTAGAGTTGTGTTTTGTTTTCTAAACTAAACTGTGACACACAGCATACTCCAACAAAGATTGTATTCAAAATATTTGTGATTTATGGGTTAATTCAGCGAAATAATTAATAGATTCTGAAATCATGCCTCTGGCAGATCAGCCACAGGCTGACAAGTTCAGAATGACAGAATATAATTCATTTTATGGATTATCTCTTTATCTCCCTGAAATACTTCTCCAATTCCCCGTTTATATCATCTCTATCAATCGCATATTCTAATATAGCTTTAAGATAATTCAGAGGATCGCCGGTAGTGAGCCATTTGCCATTTTTAATCTTTTTGGCGTAGAATTCTCCGCCGTTTTTAATGTAGGTTCTGATCGCGTCCACGATCCACAGCTCATTGCTTTTTCCCAATGGCGTCGCTTTTAAAACATCAATGATATCCTGATTTAAAATCATTCTGCCGAAATCGGCGAGGCAGGAAGGAGCGTCGCTTATGCTTGGTTTTTCAATAATATCTTCAATGCGCATCGTTCCCGATTTTAATTTCACGATTCCATAGCGGTCCACTTGATCCTTAGGAACTTCTTGAACTCCTATCATTAAATTGCCAGTGTTATTATAATCCTCAATCATTTGCTTGGTAAATGACACTTTTGATTTTACAAGGTCGTCTCCCCAGACATAAACAAAAGGCTCGTTTTCAACTATGCTTGAAGCGGATAAGACAGGCGTGCCGTTGCCGTAAGGGCCTTTTTGGCGGACATAAATAAAATTCGCCATTTCCGATAATCTGATTATTTCTTTCAGTCTTTCTTCCTTCCCATTTTTTTTCAAACTGTATTCCAATTCAAAGTTGCGGTCAAAATGATCTTCCAGCGGCTTCTTATCCCATTTTGTAACCAGAACTATATCTTTAATCCCGGCCTCAACCAGCTCTTCCACGACAAGTTGGATAATCGGCTTGTCAATTATCGGAAGCATTTCTTTGGGCATCGCTTTTGTCGCCGGCAAAAGTCTCGTTCCGGATCCGGCGACTGCTATGACAGCTTTTTTAATTCTTTGCATAATTGTTTTTTTAAGCTCTTAGTTTGTAATTAAAAAATCAACCATCGTGAAAGCGGTTTCTTTTGAGGTTGTGAAAACCAACACATCTTCATAGAAAAAATAATTCAAAGCGGTATCTTTATTAACAAGATGAACATATCTTATTTCAATATTTTTATAAAGCGATGCCGAAAAAGAGCCGAGATTGTCCCCAAAGTTTTTGTCATTTACAAATAAAGGTTTTAAAACGGCGGACATTTTTTTGTTCTTGGCTTCTTCTTTCTCCCACGCCCGCATTACGCTGGATAAAGAATCTTTATTATTTGTTTTTATCGCCAAACCATAACGAATGGCTTTTTTTTCTGTTTTAAATATGAATATATTATAGTTATTCGCGGCCGCTCGCAAAAATCCGTCCGGAAGATAATTTGTGTTTTCTTTTGCATTGATTATTCCGATGGAATCAAGCGCTTCCGGCAGTGGCAAGATATTTCTATCCGTTTCGCTGTTGACGATAAGCAATTTTATGGCTTTAATATTTTCATCGGAATTAAAAATATTAAAGGCTTCTGATTCCAAATTATTAAATCCCTCAAAATCTTTTCTGGAAATTATTATCTTTTTTTCCACGACGGAAAATTTTTGAATTTCATCGCCGGCGATGACTGGAGGATTCGAGATTGGCGCGTGAGGATTGATTCTTGAAAAAACAAAATATGAAACAACTCCGGTCGTCGCAAGCGCGATAATCGCGGCAGAAATAATTTTTTTCCATGGCAAAGGAAACAGCTGTATATGATATTTTCGCGCTATGCTACGCTTAAGCTTTTCGTATTCCTCGTTCTTTGATAAAATCCGCCGATTTTTGAGCATAACGGTATTTTTCAAAGACTCCATTTCGCCCTTTTCTTCCCGCGCCTTTACCTTTTTTACGACAGAGCTGTAAAGTTCTTGTTTTCCCCGCGCCAATCTTTCGGCGGGAGGAGTATAATTCTCATTATAAACTTTTTTAGGCAAGCTTTTTTTGTCAGGCTCTTCTTTTTGCCGACTATTATTTTGCAAAACCCCGGATTGTTCGCTGTATTTTTCAAATTTTCCCTCCTCGCCCGTTTTGATCTTTGGAATTAAATTTTCGTTTTTTAAATCATTTATTTTTCTTGACTCGTCGGTTTTTTTTATTTGTTCCAAGACATTTTTCCAGAAAGACCCGCCTTCTTTTTCGCTCGAAGGAATAGAAACGGGCATGTCTTCAACTTTTTTAACTCCCGTGATTTGAGAGCTTTGCTGAATATTTTGCTTATGTTGTCGCGCGAGAGGTTTTACGGCGCCATTTTTTTGAGTCGCTTCGTTTGATTTTTTAACATTATCTATTTCATCTCCGGCTTTTTTTTCCGCGTTAATCGCCGATTCCGAAATTCTGCCGATCATTTTTTTTAAATCCTCTACTTCTTTAGTGTTTTTTTCCAAAACTTCTGTTTCTCTCGCGCTTCTTTTCGCGGTCTCCGCTTCTCTGATTTTTTCTTCAGCTTCTATTTTATTGAGATCTTTTTTCAAAGTTTCCATTTCCTCCATGCTTTTCTTGGCGGCTTCCGCTTCTTTGTTTTCCATATTTCTTATTTCATCTCCGGCTTTTTTTTCCGCGTTAATCGCCGATTCCGAAATTCTGCCGATCATTTTTTTTAAATCCTCTACTTCTTTAGTGTTTTTTTCCAAAACTTCTGTTTCTCTCGCGCTTCTTTTCGCGGTCTCCGCTTCTCTGATTTTTTCTTCAGCTTCTATTTTATTGAGATCTTTTTTCAAAGTTTCCATTTCCTCCATGCTTTTCTTGGCGGCTTCCGCTTCTTTGTTTTTTTTCTTCGCGTCATTTTTTTCGGCCAGATCGTCAATAATCTCTTGCGTGGTTTTTTCTATAATCGCCTCTGTTTCGCCTTTATTTTTATCAATAGTTTCGCTTGCTGTTTGGCCGGTTTTCTCCGTTTGCGAAAAGTTTTTCTCGCTGGTTTCTTTTTTTGTTAAATTTTTATCATCATAAGAATCTTTGTCAGTCTCGTCGGAAATTCTTTTTACAAGATCTTTGATTTCGTTGTCTTCCGCGGCGTTTATTTTTTTTGAAAACAGCGCGATAGGCTTTTCGGGCGAAATAAAAATCGGCTTCCTGTCTTCTTTGGGCAAAATAGCGGAATTTTTTTCAGGTTGTCGCGCGTCAAAACCAGCAGCTTGTCGCGAGCTGGATTGATCAGATTGAATTGATTTTGACCGAAGAGGCTGTTTTTTTATACTTTCTTCCGCAATATCCATGACCTGCGGTTTTTGCTGTTGTCTTGTTTGTTCTTCCAAATCTTTTTTTGCCTCATCAATATCATCTCGCATGGTTCTTATTTTTGCGCTATTCGCCATAAATGTTTTTATATTAGCTTGAATTGAGAAATTCTTTTAGATTAGCAACTGTTCAGCTGTTCCAAAAAATTACTTGCTCTGAAAATCTGTCATTTCGAGCATCAGCGAGAAATCTATAAATTTTAGATATTTCTCCATATACAGATTTCTCGCGACACGCTCGAAATGACAAAGAAGGCGGGCAGTTGCTTAAATTGTTACTTTTATAAGCGGGCCAAGCGGCATTTGCCCGGCCCGCTCATTTTTAAACGCATATTTAATTTTTATTTTACGCTAACATTAGACTCCTTTATGCGTTAAGCTGATTCTTCCTTGAGAATCAATTTCTTTTACTTTGACGGCTATAATATCTCCGACATTAACAATGTCGCTGACTTTGTTGACGCGAGTCGGGGCAAGCTCGGAAATATGGACCAGTCCGTCTTGGCCTGGAAGAATTTCAACGAAAGCTCCGAAGTCCATAATTTTCACCACCTTGCCTTGGAATATTTCTCCCGCGACGACTTCTCTGGTTAAATTTTTTATCCACTCCTCGGCCTTCTTGGCCGCCACTGGATCCTTGGAAGTTATGATTACCAAGCCGTCGTCTTCAATATCAATTGTCACTCCCGTCTCGGCTATGATTTCGTTAATGACTTTTCCGCCGGGACCGATGACATCCCTGATCTTTTCAGGATTTATTCTCATAGTCGTGATTCGCGGAGCGTATTGAGAAAGTTCTTTTCTGGACGCCGGTATTGTTTTATTCATAACTTCCATAATTTGCATTCTGGCGATTCTTGCATCCTTCAGAGTTTCTTTGATTATTTCCAAAGTTATGCCCTCCACTTTCACATCCATTTGCATCGCGGTAATTCCAATTTCCGAGCCGGCGATTTTGAAATCCATATCCCCGTAATGATCTTCCGGGCCTTGAATGTCGGTTAGAACTTTGTATTCCCCGCTCTTGTTTGAAATCAAGCCCATCGCAATTCCCGCAATCGGCCTTGGAATCGGAACTCCCGCGTCCATCAGTGCCAGCGAACTTCCGCAGGTGCTTGCCATTGAAGACGAACCGTTTGAGGAAAGAACTTCAGAGACTAATCTGATGGTATACGGGAAGACTTCTTTATCCGGTATCATCGGGCAAAGCGCTTTTTCCGCCAGCGCGCCGTGGCCGATTTCTCTTCTGCCCGGTCCGCGCATCGGAGCGACTTCTCCGACTGAAAATGGCGGGAAGCTGTAATGGTGCATAAATCTTTTTGTCCCCTCTTCCTCCATACTATCCAAAGTTTGCTCGTCGCTGGGAGCGCCGAGAGTTGCCACGGTAAGCGCCTGCGTCGCGCCCCTGTTGAATAATCCCGAGCCGTGAGTTCTGGGAAGAATTCCGACATTCGCGCTGATTTCTCTCAACTCATTCATTTTTCTGCCATCCGGTCTTTTGTTATCCTGTAAAATACTCTTGTGCATAATGGCGTCCGTTTCTTCTTCCATAATTATATTCGCCACGGCAAGATCTTTTTCCGAAAAGTTTTCCGTGACAAACGCTTTCAATTCTTCTCTTATTATTTTTTCTTTCGCGCCCTGTTCTTCTTTGGAAGTTTTAAAGTTCAAGTCGTATAGTTTATCCGAAAGAAATTCCCTGATTTTTTTCTCCGTCTCGTCATCAGTTTTAACCAGCGGAACCTCCTTTTTTGCTTTTCCAATTTGTGAAACTATCTCAATTTGGAATTTCTCTATTTCTTGAATATAGCTTTGGGCGAATTCAATCGCTTCCAAAACTTCGCTCTCCGGCGCTTCTTTTCCTCCGGCTTCAATCATATTTATTTTTCCGCCCCGTCCCGCGATCATTACTTCAAACAAGCTTTCGTTTCTTTGCTCGTAAGTCGGATTGATGATTATTTTTCCGTTAGCTTTTGACACTCTCGCCGCTCCCACCGGCCCGTTCCATGGTATGTCCGAAATCGCCAGCGCGATCGACGCGCCGATGATCGCGCAAAGATCGGGATCGTTCGCTTGATCCACCGACAAAATAGTTATAATCACTTGGATGTCGTTCCTGATTCGGCCGTTAAAAAGCGGACGCAAAATTCTGTCCGTCATTCTTCCCGACAAAACCGCATCATCGGTTGGTCGGCCTTCTCTTTTGATAAATCTGCTTCCCTTGATTTTTCCCGCCGCGTAAAGCCTTTCTTCATAATCCACCATCAGCGGGAAATAATTTATCCCGTCCCTCTGCCGATCGCTCATCGTCGCCGTTGCCAGCACGACAGTGTCGCCATATTGAATTGTCGCAGACCCGTTCGCTTGCCCGGCAAGTTTTCCTGCCTCAATAATTAATTCCCTCCCCGCAATCTCCTTTTTAAATGTTTTCACTTCCATTTTTTCATTTCCTTTCTTTAATTCTGCCGATCTGCAAACTCTAGACTGATATTGTTTTTAAAGCAATATCTCAATCTAACTGTTCATAGACCGGCAAGTTGTTAATTAGTTTATTATTTAAAGTTGTTGTTGGTATTTTTTTGCGTTAGTTGTTGGCTCCACTCTCCCGAGTGGAGCCTGTTGTGAATTCGCATCAATTTTATAATCTCATCCCAGTCCCGACACAGAGACTGCGACTAGGCAGAAATATTTTCTTCCTCTATAATATTATCAAAAAATTCCAAAAAGTTTTTTTGTTTTTCCATCTGGTCCAAGATAATTAAAAATTGATTCTCCAAATTTTTGTTGAAAAGCGTCTTGAACATTTTTTAATTTATTTTGCATTACATTATCAGAGGCATTTATAATTGCGCGATGCAAATTAGCACTTACGCCAGGAGGTAAAGTGCCATTTTCCAAATTTTTTTCCATTTTTTCTTTTGTTTTTTCCCAGTCTTTAACATAAACGCTATGTGTTTTTGCAAATTGGTAAGCAACATTGCAATTATCAATTAGATCTTGAACTTGAGCCATTTCGCCCATTTCCACTTGAGTGATCCAATTTCTTAATTGTTCTTGTTCTTCTGATATAAGTTTATTGTCCATATTATTTTTTTAGCTTGTTAATTTTTCAGCCTCGCTGCAGTCTCTCATCAGAGGACTGCGGCGGAAGTGTCGTCTCCGTTTCCTCCATTGGCTCCACTCTCCCGAGTGGAGCCTGTTGTGAAGTTTCACAAGGCAACCCTATCAATTTTTATCAAAGAATTGTCATTTAACAAATAATTTCTAGCAGACGAATAAACCCAATCTTCCGGTTTCGCAACATAGCCTTTCTTAACGGGATTATTGTGGATGTAATTCATTTTCTGCAGAAAAAATTTTTCAGATTCTATAATTTCCGGATAATTTTCTCTTTGCCAAATTTGAAAAGCGGTGCCGTCTTTTTTTGAATAAGAACTTTTTATCAAAGCTGAAATATATTTACGATTGTCTTTTTCCAGTAATATTTTTATTTGGGATGTGGTAAATTTTTTAAATGACGCAACTATATCCTCCAAATAACAGCCTTCTTTAGCCGATACTAGACAATGAAGATGATTAGTCATTATCACAAATCCGTATAAAAACAGCCCTTGATTTTTCTGGCAATATTTGAATGTGCTTACTATCAAATCAAAATATTCCAGCTTGGTAAAAATATCAATCCATTCAATCGTAGTAAAAGTCAAAAAATGGATTTTATTTTTATCTTCTTCATGCATTCTAGGTGTTGGCATATTTTCATCTTATGTTTTTCACAACGGGCTCCACTCAGGAGAGTGGAGCCAACACTCTAACTTATCCCCACCTCAATCCCCGTCCTTTTAATCTCGCTCGCCAAGAAATTATATTTATCGTTGAAATCTTTCAGGCTGAAACCGACCGGCTCAATGGTATAATTTATGTCAAAAATCTTTCGTTTTTTCCAAAGATATTGAGACGCCTCAAAAGAATCCTTGAATTTCGGCGAGATAACGCACAAATCAATATCGCTCCATTTGCGCTGCAAACCGCGAGCGAAAGACCCGAAAAGAAAAACTTTATTGATCGGCAGACTGTCTTCTTTCAAAATATTCAAATACCTTTCAATTTCTCTCTCTACTTTTTTTGGTATTCTTTTTCTAACCATAAAAATAATTCTTTAATAATTTTAAGATGTTTTTCTGTATATTTCTTATCGCATTTTTTATAAAAAGCGAACTTGGCTTCTTTATATCTTCCGGCAATGTTGAAATCAGTAATAACTCTTAAGTCAATCGCTTTTGCTTCGTCAAATTCTAAGTTAGCCAACAATGCTAACTTTTCCAAATCATGAATATAAGGAGCTGATTTTTTAGCGGTCTCAACAATCAGTCCTTTTAATGTTTTTTCCAGCGCCAAATGCCCAAAAAATAAAGCTGAGTCATAATGCTTATTTTCAAATAAAACTTGCATCGCGTCCAAATTCTTTTTGCCGGATTTGCGCCAATAATCAATTTGTTCTTGCAATTTTTTGTCCATATTTATTTATAGTTTTTACTATTTGGATTTTGAATTTGATTTGAAACTATCTATTCCTATTTCTGTTTTTTAAGGTCACAATTTGTGACCTTAAGAAATAAGTTTCCCAAATTTTCATTTCTTGCTTATTCAGCTGAAATATAAATCTTGAACTTGCTTTGGAATAATTTAAACTTTTTATTTTTTCTCTTCCACTTCATATTCCACATCTTCTATATATTTTTTCTTCTCAATATTCTTGCTCTTCCTGTTCGCAATCTTGTCATAGACATACCCTATAAAAGCCAAAAAAGCGGCTTTTTTAAGCAGTTTTATTTTCAGGCTTATTTTTTGTTTTAAGCTCTTGAACATAAAAAATAAATTTCTTTCTTAATCTCGCTAAACTATCACAATAAAATTTAAAATTTTAGACTGTGAAAAAACTATTTTGTCATCTCGAAATGAGCATCAGTCCCGAGAATTCGGGAAGAGATCTAAAAGCTATATTTAAATCAACCGTTCTTTCCGCATTCTATTGTTTATAGATTTCTCGCGACACGCTCGAAATGACAGCTATATAAAAAACATTCTTCTGCTTTCTAATAAACTGCGAGCTACTTAATCAAAAACCTCTTCTTATCCTTGCTCAAATCCGTGAACTCGTCAACGACATCAATCAATTTTCCGGAAGTGCTTTCTCCGAAAGAAACGGTTTCCACCCGGCATCCTTTGTTTATTTTCAGATATTCAACCAGCGGCTCATAATCTCCGTCGCCCGATACTATTACGATCACATCAAGCTTGTCCGCCAATTTTATGGCGTCAACTGCCAGCCCCACATCCCAATCCGCTTTTTTCGCTCCGCCGGCGAAAATTTGCAGATCCTTTTCTTTGATTTCAAATCCCAGCTTTTCCATCGCGTCAAAAAACGATTTTTCTTCTCCGCCTTCCGTTCTGATTACATAAGTTATTGCCCGAATTAAAACTCTTCCGGAAACCGCCACTTCCAAAACTTCTTTGAAATTTACCCGAGCTTGATAGAGATTTCTGGCGCTATGATACATATTTTGCGCGTCAACAAAAACTCCGATCCTTTGATCTTTGTGCTTGAGGCTTTTGCTTTTAAACGGCGCGCTTTCTTTATTGATTTTCTTCATCTTTTTCTTGTTCTTGATTATCTTCTTTGCCTTTGATTGATTTAGCCACTTTTAGCTTTAATGATTTTGCGATTTTCTCATATCTTTCCTCGTCTCGGCCTTGAATGTCTTTGAGAAGCTTTTTTCTCTTTGCCACCATTTGCAAAAGCCCTCTTCGAGAATGGTTGTCTTTCGGGTTTTCTTTCAAGTGCGCGGTGAGCTCTTTTATTCTCTCCGTGAGAATCGCGATTTGCACCTCGGAAGATCCCGTGTCGTCTTTATGAACCCCGTAAGTTTTCACTATTTTGCTTTTTTTGTCTTTTTTTATCATCTTTTTGATTATTAATTAAATTATATGGCGTGAAACAACTTTTAAATTATACTAACACAAAAAAGTCAAATAGACAAGTGGAGCATAAGTTGAAAGTTGAAAGTTCATAAAGTTGAAAGTCTTTACTTTATAACTTTATAACTTGTTTTGCATAGACAAAAAGTTTGTTATGTCGTAAAATAGAATTAGAATAATGAATAACGAATTTTTAATTTTGAATAATATTCTAAATTCATCATTCCAAATTCTAAATTCATCATTCCAATCCATGAACAATATTAAAAAACTTAAAACCGAGTTTCTGGAATATTTGGAGATTGAAAAAAATCGCTCTCAATTGACGATCAGAAATTATGATCATTATCTGAATTGTTTTTTGGACTGGGCGATGATAAGATCTCCGGAAGACATAACAGCCGAATTGGTAAGAAAATTCAGGCTTTATTTGAACAGGCGCAGAGATGAGAAAAACAGAGGCTTAAAAAAGCAGACTCAAGATTATTATATAATCGCTTTGCGGGGATTTTTGAAATATCTGGCGAAAAAAGACATCAAAACATTGGCCAGCGAAAAGGTGGAGCTTGGCGGGAGCGAAGAAAGAGAAGTTGAATTTTTGGAATTGGAAGAAATAAAAAGGCTTATTTCCGCTGTTTCCGGGAATGAGATTTCTGATCTGCGCGATAAAGCCATTTTGGAACTTCTGTTTTCAACCGGATTGCGCGTTTCGGAATTGTCGGGGCTTAACAGAAATAGCGTTAATCTTAAAACCGGAGAGTTCGCGGTTCGGGGAAAAGGAGGAAAAATCCGCCTTGTTTTTGTTTCGGACGCGGCAAAAAACGCTGTTATAAATTATCTGGAAAAAAGAAAAGATGTTGATCCAGCTTTGTTTGTGAATATAAAAAAACCGCGGCAAAATAAAGACGATAAAAAAACCGATTCATTATTAAGGCTCACGCCCAGAAGCATCCAGCGGATTGTCAAAAAATATGCCATAAAAGCCGGCATTGTAAAAAAAGTAACCCCCCATACATTGCGCCACAGTTTTGCCACGGATTTACTGATGAACGGCGCCGATATCCGCTCCGTTCAGTCTATGCTTGGACATTCCAGTATTACAACAACGCAGATATACACCCATATCACAAACAAGCATTTGAAAGATATCCATAGCAAGTTTCATTCAGCATAGTATTTAGTATCAAGTATTAAGAATTAAGTATTAAGCCCTTAATACTTAATACTAGCCGCTTAATACTAATTGAGGGCTATTGATTTTTTACGATATTTAGTTTATCCTTGTATAATGGTAATTGGTAAATTTGTAATTTGTAATTTGGGATCCCAATTACCAATTACCAATTACAAATTACTAAATACGCAGGCGTGGCGGAATTGGCATACGCGCATGGCTTAGGACCATGTTCTTCGGAGTGTGGGTTCGACTCCCACCGCCTGCACAGAATCTTGTAAATTGTAAAATTAACGGATTGCGGATTAACGGATTTATTTATCAATTCATTAATCCGTTAATTCGTTAATAAATAATCAACAAATCATGGCCTTCAAATCTAATTTCAAAAAACTGGAGGAATTTGTCAGCGTTATGACGATCATATTTTCCGGTTTTGTGACGGTTGCTATTTTCAAAATCAATAATTTTTGGACTTTTGCCAGCCTTGATGAAATGTTGTGGCATCAGAGATCCGGAATTTTTTGGGATAAAATACTGGAGCTTGATTTTTCAGGATTGATACAATCGGCTCAGCCGGGAATAACCGTTTATTGGTTCACCGGCTTTATGATGAAGCTCATAAACTTTGATTTTAGCGATGTCTCTAGAAGAATTGCGGAAGCTGATGCAAATGGTTTGGATTTTAACGCTGTAACAAACGCTAATGATATGGCGATTTATCAAGCTTATGAAAATATAAGTTTTGCTTTCAATGTTCCGCTGTTCTTGCTTCTGGCGGCTTTTTTTATATCTTTTTATTATCTTCTAAAAAAGCTAGGATTTAATAGGGTCATTGCTTCTTTTTCTCTATTATTTATGACAACTAGCATTTATCTGCATTATTGGGTTACTCCAAGCGACAAGATGCTGAATGTTTTTATGACTTTGAGTTTTCTGACAATTCTTATTCATCTTACGAGAAAGACTGATAAAAAATATCTGATTGCGTCCGCTGTTTTCGGCGCGTGGGCTGTTCTCTCAAAACTGTCGGCGCTTTTCATCCTGCCGTTTTATTTTTTGATTTTTATTTATTACAAGTGGCCGCTGGATAAAGAAAAAATAAAATTAATCATAAAAAATTATTTTCTTTGGATTGCTATTTTTGTTTTTATAAGCATAATTTTTCTTCCTTCAATAATCACTAATCCCGGAGAGGTTTATAATTTGGTTTTCAATTCCAATTATGTTTTTGAGCAAAGTTATAGCGCGGGAAGCTATGCATCCAGAGTCGTCTTTGACTATGCCAGACTTTTTTCTTTCGCGGTTGTCGGGTATATGACGCAAATTTCAGCTTTGTCTTTGATTTTCTATTTATTTTTGAAAAGCAAAAAAAAATACAAGAATGTGTTTAGCGGTTTTTCTCAAAAACATACGCGGGCAATCGGCGCTTATATAATATTGTTTGTTATTATGGTTACTTTGGTGAGTAATAATCACGACACCAGATTTATGTCCCCCGCTTTCGTAATGCTGAATGTTTTTTCAGCGATGGGGGTTTTCGGAGCGGTGGAAGTTATGGCGAAAAAAAGCGGAGTAGGAGATAAATTTAAAACTATTTTTTATTTCGCTATCTTTTTGCTCGCGGTTTTGTCTCAAATGATATTTATTATATCCAACGGATTTCTTGCCAAAAAAATCATTGAGCTTGGCGCGATAAGGTTTTTGTAGATTAAGCCTATCGGCGCGGACGCGAAGCGTGATACGATCGCTCCCCCTTATCAGGGGGAGGCATAAATATTGAAATTCCTTAGCGATAACCTATGCAAACATTCAACTTTCCGATAAAGAAAAAAGCGCGTGTTTTATCTTTCGGCGCGGAATCCGCGGGAAGGTTTGCTTTTTATAAAAATGGAGATATTTTTGTCTCTGAAAATTTCAGTGATCTTTTGGATGAAAATAATTTTGGAAAATTTAAAAAAGAAGTTTTAAAATATATCAAAAAAGAAAAGCCGGATATAATTCTTACGGACTTGCATCCTCTTTATAATTCAACTATTTTCGGGCAAGAACTTTCTCAAAAATTAAAAATCCCCCAAATAAAAATCCAGCATCACATCGCCCACATCTTCTCGGCAGTCGGAGATCGTTTAATAATTCAAAATTCAAAATTCAAAATTCAAAATTCAAATTTTATAGGTATCGCCGCAGACGGAACAGGATATGGGCTGGACGGCAATATTTGGGGAGGAGAGATATTTAAGTTCAAAGTTAAAAGTTCAAAGTTAAAAGTTATGGAACGAATCGGGTCGCTGGAGGAGCAGGTTATGATTGGCGGGGATTTGGCGGTGAAAGAGCCGGCGAGAATGCTGATAGCCATTATGGCTAAACTAAAAACGAAAAACGAAAAACGAAAAGTAAAAACGAATGACCATGAAATAATAAAAACGAAAGATGATATTTATAAGTATGTGAAAAAGTTTTACGCGCGAAATGAATTTGAACTTTTATACAGCCAGCTTCAGCAAGGTTTCAATTGCCAAACAACAACAAGCACAGGAAGGGTTCTTGACGCTGTATCTTTGCTTCTTGGTTTTGCGGACAATAAGCGGGATTTCAAACATGAAGCGGCAAAACTCCTTGAAAAAAATTCCACCAAACCGTATATGAATTTAGAATTTAGAATTTTGAATAATGAATCCGCGATTCCAAATCCCAAATTACCAATTACTAATTACCAATTACAAATTACCAGCTTATTCCAATATTTGTTAAAAAACATAAACAAGGATAAAATGAGACTAGCCGCCACCGCGCAGGAATATATTGCCAAAGGATTTTACGAAATGGCAAAAAAAATTCAAAATTCAAAATTCAAAATTCAAAATTCATACTTTGCTGGCGGAATGGCAAACAATAAAATTATGTCATCTTACTTGGAAAAAAGAGGCGTCTATACATCAAAAAAAATCCCCCGCGGCGACGAAGGACTCGCATTCGGACAGATTGTTTATTTTATAATTAATTAGGCTTCGTTTAGAGCGAATATTGAAATTTTTTAGTGATAAATTAAATAAATGAACGATAACCAAAAAAAAATATCAATAATCATTCCCGCTTTTAATGAAGCTGAAAATTTGCCATTTTTGTGCGGGGAAATAAAAATCGTTATGAAAAACATCGCCGATGATTACGAGATTATAATTATTAACGATGGAAGCGGCGACGGGACGCAGGAAGTTGTTGAAAAATTATTTCAAGAAGACAAAGAGCATATCAAGGGCATTCAATTCAGATCTAATTTTGGAAAAGCCTCTGCTTTAAAAGCAGGTTTTGCCGAGGCGCGGGGAGAAATCATTTTTACGATGGACGCCGATTTGCAGGACGATCCGAAAGAAATCCCTAATTTTATTTCTAAAATAAATTCTGGCTATGACTTGGTTTCCGGCTGGAAACAAAATCGCCGAGATTCATTTGTAAAAAATACGAGTTCCAAATTTTTTAATTTTATTACATCTTTATTTTCCAAAATAAAACTCCATGATTTCAATTGCGGATTCAAGGCGTATAGAAAAGAAGTCGCCAAAGGCTTGGATTTATACGGCCAATTGCACAGATATATTCCCGTTATAGCCTTCAATCAAGGATATAAAATAGTTGAGATTCCGATTCATCACCGAAAAAGAAAATTTGGAAAATCAAAATACGGCCCAGTAAGATTTCTGAACGGCTTTCTTGATTTGCTCACGGTTATGATGCTCACAAAATATTTCAAGCGCCCGGCTCATTTTTTCGGAGGCTTGGGTTCCATAGCTTTATTCGCGGGAATTTCCATCGGATTATACATCACTTGCCTAAGAATATTCACTGGCTCTATCCAAAGTCGCCTGCCTCTTTTCATCGCCGGCATCCTTCTTATCGTAATCGGCGTGCAATTAATTTCTCTGGGATTAATTGGAGAAATGTTTGTTAAAATTTCGGGGAAAGAAGATGAGAGCTTGAAGATTAAGAGGATAATAAAAAGTTAAATGAAACAAGAAATTTAGATAACTTTTCGAAGCTAAGTTTCCAAAAGTACAAAACCTAATTTATGAAAAAGAGCAGTAAATATTATGCAAATAAAAAAGATATTAGTTACAACTGCTACATTTCCCAGTTTTCTAAAAGACGATTCCACTCCGCCTTTTGTTTATGAATTATCAAAAAGATTGGCAGAAAAAAATGATTTTAAAATAATTATTTCTACGCCTTATATTAAAAATTCGAGAGAATGCGAGGAGCGAGATAATCTAAAAATATATCGTTATAAATATTGCTTTACGGCTCTTCGCGACGGAGCGATTTTGCCTAACATTAAAAAAAATAAATTACTTATTTTTCAAATTCCTTTTTTTATTTTATTTTCTTTTTTAAATTTAATAAAATTAGTCAGGAAAGAAAAAATAGATATTATTCACGCGCACTGGATTATTCCTCAAGGATTTTTAGCCGTTCTCTACAAAAAAGTTTTTAGAAAAAAAGATTTGAAAATAATTTGCACCGTCCACGGGGGAGATATTTTTAGTTTAAAAGGTTGGCTGATGACGAAAATAAAAAAGTGGACTTTAAATAATGTAAATGAGATTATGGTTGTAAGCAATGAAATTAAAAAAGAATTAAAAAGGATAAAAGTTAAAAATAAGAATATTCAAATTGCGCCAATGGGTGTTGATGAGAATATTTTTAGTCCTAATAAATATGACGAAAATATAAAAAAGAAGTATAATATCATCAGACCATTTTTGCTTTTTGTCGGGCGGCTGGTTGAAAAGAAGGGTGTAAAATACGCTATCTCGGCAATGCCGCTGATACTGAAAAAATATCCCGACGCGAAATTTGTAATTGTCGGCGAGGGACCTTTAAAGAGAGATTTGGAAAAACAAGCTGAAGAATTAAATTTGAAAAATTATATAATTTTTGCCGGTGGCATTCCTAATCGCGAATTGCCGAAATATTACGCCGTCGCTGATTTGTTTTTATGTCCCAGCGACAGTGAGGGATTTGGCTTGATTTTTGTAGAGGCGTTATTATGCAAATGCTGTGTTATCGCTTCGGATTTAAAAGCAATTTCTGAAATAATTAAAAATGAAGAAACTGGAATTCAGGTAGATGTGAAAAATACGGAGTTGTTTGCTGGTAAAATTATTGAATTGATTGAGGATGAAGATAAAAGAAAAAAATTGGCGGAAAATGGATATGATTATGTTAAAAATAATTTTACTTGGGATATTTCAATAAAAAAATATTATAATTTAATTAAAAATTTATAATGAAAATTCTGCTTATTTCAATCAAAGGCGGATCTGGTTCTGATGTGTATTATAAACTTTTAAAACTGGGTTTGGATAAATACACTAATATCAAATCTGATTTAATTTTTATTCCCCGTATTTTTGAAAAATTGTTTTTTTTAATTCCACTATATCTAAAATATAAAAAAATAGATTTTGATGAATATGATATTATCCATACAAATGCTGAGTTTGGGTGGTGGTTTAAACAAAAAAATAAAAAGCTTATTATTACCCTTCACCACAATCCGCTTGATAAGGAATCTCAGAAATGTACAAACATAGCGCAAAAAATATTTTATTTTTTTTGGGTTAAGCCAAATTTAAAAAAATCTTTATTAGCGGCTGATAAAATTATTGCGGTTAGCAGATATACAAAAAATAGTGTTGCAAATTATTTTCAAATTAAAAAAAGCATAGAAGTTATATATAACGGAATTGATATAGATTTTTTTAAACCAATTAAGTGT
>CAYPQL010000009.1:0-31468 GCA_964412905.1 uncultured Candidatus Saccharibacteria bacterium | reverse complement strand
TTGTATTAATGAAAGCGAAATACCAATTGCAGGAACAAGTTGCCAGGACACATGCAAAACGGCGAATTGCTTGGCAGTAAATTTGCGGCTAGGAGTGGAAGAAGAAGGGACATATGGCGCTGGCGGTAGCAATATTTTAAGCGTTCCTATGAATGCCAAGGTTTATCTTAGAGCTGAATTAGTGGATCCAACAAATCTTGCGGTTCCCGGTTATACCTTTTTTTATAATTTTGGCGGTTGCAGTTCTCTTCCTAATTATTCGGAAACCGTGAACACAAAGGAATCTGCGCATATTCGCGTGCTGGACATACCGACAAGTCCAAATTATTGCATTATAGATGTTGTGGTTATTGACAACGCAGGTACTATTATAGATTGCTGTGATAATATGGTGTTTGTAAAAGTTGAACTAAATGTGGTAGCAATTTAATAAAAAAATAAAGGTAATGGAATACTCTACCAGTATCCAGTTACCTTTAATGATTGCCACTCTTCTGGGGGTGGCAAAATTAACCCATTCGTATTCTTGTCAAAAGAATACGAGACTTTTTTGCCATCAGCAGCAGTGACAATAACTTTTCCATATCCAGGCTTTAATAACCCTGTTATGGCTATTTTTTGCTCTGGAATGTACTCCAGAACAAAAAAGTCTTTTGCCATAGCTGTCTCTTTAATCAATTCACTTGAACTGATTGAAAGGCTATGGTAGGGAGCAGTCTCTTGCTGGGGGTAAAAATTATAAATGAAGAATACCCCTACCGAAACAACTGCCAACAAAAGCAGAACTGGCAAAATCTTTATTCCCGTCTTTATCAGTTCTTCTATTCCTGCTCCTTTATTTTTATATGCATTTGCATTCATTTTTTTCACGCTCCTTTAATTTTTCTTTTCTTTGTCTATTTAACCACCTCCTTTTTCTTTGGTGGCTTTTTTTATTGACTATAAATCTTGAATATGGAATTAGGAATTAGGAATTATGAATTTCCCAATATCTTAATTTCCAATATCCAATATTATATTCAACAAGAAAAGCCACCTTGAAAATGTTTATTTAAAAGAACAATCCTTTATTATAATGGACATATAGCCCACCTCCCTCTCCTTCTCCTGTTTTTATTGTATCCCAATACAACAAAACAGTCTAGCACAAAGAAAAAGTTTGTCAAGGGGGAGGTTAGTCAAAGGTCAAAAGTCTGTTGAATTCTGCTTTGAGCTTCTTGCAAAAGCGTGGCTAGAATTTTTTTATTTCCATAATATCTTTGCAACAATTCATCTATTGGCAAAAGCTCTCGATCCAGCGCGTCTTCGGAAGGAATAAAAACTCCTAAGTTGCAGGAAGAAGCAACAAAAAATAACATTACTTTCTTTGAATTTTCAAAAGAAAGACTGGCAAAAGCCTCAGCGTTTTCAAAATTTGCGCCAGCCTCTTCTAGCGTTTCACGTTTTAAACCACCTGACAATGTTTCATTCTTTTCTAAATGTCCTCCTGGTATATCCCATCCTCTCTCATTGCGAACAGCAAGAACCTTGCCATCGGAAAATGCCACCAGAAACACAGCACTTACATTATTTCGCGATAGAATCTGCTCCGCTGATTTTATAATTTTTATTTTATATGTTATTTTTTTCATGATTATCGGCTTGCGCTTAAAAAATTAGGCAGCCTTGTGCTTTGTGTTGATGACATAATTTTGATAGTTAGATTTATTAACTATCTCTATTATACTATTTTTAGAGAGTTTTTCAGAGAGTCCCTAGTCTTTGTTTTAAAGTACTAAGCTAAAAGTTTTTTCATTTACTTTTCCACCATTTTCATTTTCAAAACTTGACATACAACTTTGATATAATATTTCCATATTAAGTTTATGTTGTTTTATTTCACCTAGATCGTTTTTATTATTAAAAAAGTTTCTAATAAAATCTTCTCTTGCAGATTCATTAAGTCCTTTAAAATACTTTTCGTCTGAAAAATTATATAGGTCTGTTGCAGTAATTCTCTCGTATGGTTTTCCGCCTATTAAATCGGCGTTTCTGTATATATCTATATCAAAATGCTCTATTCCTCCAAAAGCAGTTTCATATTTTGTTCTGTCCTTGACTTCCTTTGACTGATAGCTATGAACTTGTATATTTAATAAAGGACCTATTTGTATATTAATTGATTCATGTCTAATTCTACCGTTATTTTTGTAACGATCTGCCTTCGTTTTAATCCATGCTCTTCTTGAGACTCCACTTTCTAAGATATTTAAATTCGCCATTGTAATGATTTTTCCATTTTTATTCCTACATTTAAACTGTGCAAAATAATCTTTTTCGCCATATTTATTAAAACTTAATTCGCTCCATTGCCGAATTTATCTTCAAAAGATTTGGAATTTATTTTTTTAATTCTCCCAAAATAACTTTTGAAATTCCTGTTTTATTTTCACTCCCCGATATTCCATGAATTGCGCAAAGTTTTTTAGAGTTTTGAGATAGGATTTGGTGGGTTCGCTGTTCATAATTCATTGGTTATATTTCACAAAGTATTCATCAATTTCCTTTCTTAGTTCCACTCCAACTTTTTCAAAACAGTTTAACAAATCCTGATAAGTTTCCTTTCCTCCTAAAAAATCCCAGAATTCTTCCGCTACTTTCAGTTCATTTTTTAAATCCAACATTCCAGCCATTGTCCAGCGACTATACGGTTTTGGCTCATAAGGATTATACGGAATAGCAATTAGTGTATTTATTTTTGCTTTTGAATCTTTCGCTAAAATAGCAGCTGTCCACTCTAATAAAGTTCTTTTGAATTCTTTGAAGCCGCCTTTATTTGGTTTAGCTGTTTTGATATCAAATAAAAATAATTCATCGTTTTTGCTTTTCAAATAAACATCAACTTTTGTTAATTTCACTTTTCGCATTTCTCCCTTTTGGCAAACCTTTCTAATTATTTCAATCTCTTTTGATTTATTAGGCGCAATGTCAGTTGCCGCCAAACCGTCCATTATTTTTTGAATTTCAAATTGCGCCGCTTCGCTAATATATCCGCCAGCACTTTCTTGAGATTTTGCCTCTTTGAATTTTAATTTTGCCAAAGCAAGCGCGACCGGTTCAAAAATGCTGGTGCCGAAATTGGTATTAAGAGAATGGATAAAAGAAAAAAGTGCCATCCTGTCTTTACCTAGAAGTCGTGTATGGAACGGCATTACTGACGGTTCTGGATTATAATTCGCAAATTTATTTCGCAAAGCGGTTTTTATAGTTTGTTTAATTGTTAATTTTTGAGATTGAGTAAGCATAGTTAATTTTAATTAAATTTTTTTCAAATAAAAAATCTCCTCACAATAAGCCCCTTTATCTTTCTCTGTCCTATTTAAAACAGGACGCTTAAAACGATTAATAATTTTCATTCCAGATCGCTCTGCAATTTCTGGATACATATTCCACTTGTCGTTCGCCACTAAGAAAATATTAAAATCATTTGTTAAAAACTTTTTGCAATTATTTAAAACATCAGAAATCCCCTGAATGTATGATTTCCTTGCTTCTTGCCCTTGTCCGTCAAAAAGCGGACCGATTTCCAAATCATCTTGACGCTTAAACCCAAGCAAATCATATGCATAAGCATGTTGTTCGTGATAGTTGATTAGACCAACATACGGCGGAGAAGAAAAAATTCCTTTGATTTTTCTTTTTTTTGCCAATTTCATCAAAACAGGATTTCTTTTTTCTAATGACTTAAAAATATCAACATTTCTTGAATCGCCAGCGAGACAAGTTTGATATGTTTCTGTTCGCAACCTATCAAATTGCTGTAGACGATTTACTGTATCTATTGAATATCTTCTCCACCATCCTAAAATTGAAAATAACGGTTTGCAAATTTTTCCGTGTTTTGAACAATAGTAAGTTGCAAGAACAGGTTCTTTCAAAGTTGCTAAATCGGCATGAGTTGTAGCGCGACAGGAACGAATAGTGCGACTTAAAATAATACCAGCAACTTTTTTAATTTCAGTATTTTTGATTTTCTTAACTAAATCAAAAGCAAAATCAATTTCCGCTCGCGTGCTTTGCAGATACCACTTATCAATGAAATTATCAGCTTTATTTTGTTTTAATTTAATATTGTATTTTTTAATTAAACTCTGATAAATCTTCAAAAATTCCTTTTCTTTTTCTATTCCATATTTCATTTCATTAATAGTTCTTTGTTGCACTTTATATTTGTATTCTGGCACAGGAAAATGTTCATTGTTAAATTTTTTAAGTTCATTTAAAAGTTCATTTTCAAAGATAGCTATTTTTGAGTTAGTAATAAATTTTGATAATGTGTTTGTAATTTTTTGTAATTCATTTCTTAGTTCAGAAAAATTATGTCTTTCAATTTTTATATTGCTAATAAATGCATTAAAAGCTGAAATATCAACCCCGATAGCATGCATACCTAATTCATTCGCTTGCACTAACATTGTTCCGCTTCCACAAAAGGGATCAAGAACAATATCATCTTTTTTAAAATAAATTTCTTTTTTAAAATTATCAATATGATCATCCAAAAAATATTCTACCAATTGAGGAATAAATTTTCCTTTGTATGGATGCAAACGATGGACATGTTTGGTTGTTTCTGCTTCTTTGTATTGTTCAAAAGATAAATCCCAATTTAAATCATTTCCAAGCTGTTTTTTCCAAGCTGTTTTTCTTGTTGGTTGATAAGTATTATAATATTTAACAAGATCTTGTTTAACAATTTGCGTGTTTCCATTTTCATTATTTTTTTTTATTTTTCCATACTGAATAAGATAAGAAATATTTGAAGTAGTAACATTCTTATTTAAATATTTACTGGCAAAGATACTCGCTTGTTGAATAGTTAATAATGTTTCCATATTTTATATAATAATCAAGAATAACCCACTAACTACAAAATACCATAAAACAAATATAAAATCAATAAAAAAATAGGCTATCATGCCTCTATATAAATTCACTTTTTCTATTTATCTATAATCAAAACGGAAACTGCAGTTTTGAATAATACTTAGCAAAATATTTTTTCATGTTTATTAATTTACTATTTTTTTAAACCACAATATTTATAAGTTTATTTGATATTATTATTTTCTTTTTTATTTCTTTGCCTTCTAGCCATTTTTGTACAAGTTCGGCGTCTAATGCTTTTTTAATCAACTCTTCTTTGGATAAATTATAAGGAATAACTATTCTTGCTCTCAGTTTTCCATTAATCTGAACCACTAATTCTATCTCTTCTTTTATTAAAAGCGCTTTATCATAATTAGGCCACATTTGATTAAATACAGAAAAATCATTACCTAAAAATTCCCAAATTTCTTCTGCAAAATGTGGAGCAAATGGACTTAAAAGTATAGTGAAATCATTAAGACAGCTATTTAAAAATTTCTTGTTAACATCACCCCTTATATAAATATTTAAAGCATTTAAAAATTCCATCAATCTTGCTATGCAAGTATTAAATTTAAACTGTTCAACATCTCTACTAATTGCTTTTATGGCAAAATTACGAATATAATCTAATTTCTTTTCTGAGATCGAATAATCTAGATGCTGAGAGTTTTTAATACTGTCCTTACTCGTATTTGTAAAAAATTCTTCAATCTTTTTAACAAATATTCTAATTGCTTCAATTCCTTCATCACTCCAGGGACCGCCATCTACATAAGAAAAACCAAAAGCCAAATACAATCTAAGAACATCTGACCCATATTTCAAAACATAATCATCGGGAGAAATAACATTTCCTTTTGATTTACTCATTTTTAATCCATTCGCGCTATTTATCACTCCTTGATGTAATAATGATGGGAACGGTTCTCTAAAATTAACATATCCCAAATCATTTAACATTTTTGTAAAAAAACGCGCATAAATTAAATGCATACTAGCGTGCTCTCTTCCTCCAACATATTTATCAACAGGAAGAATTTTATTAATTAAATTTTTATTAAAAGGTTCTTTATCGTTTTTAGAATCAGGATAGCGTAAAAAATACCAAGAGGAATCAACAAATGTGTCTAAAGTGTCCGTTTCCCGTCTGGCATTTGCGTTACAAACGGGACATTTTACATTAATAAAATCATCACATTCTGATAGAGGAGATTCTCCAGTTGGCTTAAACTTAACTTCGTATGGAAGCACAATCGGCAAGTCCTTTTCTTGAACAGGAACTACTCCACATTTTTCGCAATAAATAATAGGGATAGGGGCACCCCAATATCTTTGTCGAGATACAAGCCAATCTCTTAAGCGAAATGTTGTTTTGAATTCAGCTTTCCCCCCCCTTTTCAATTTCATTACAATATTATTTCCAGCTTCTTTTGATTTTAAACCAGTAAATTCCTTACTATTTACAGATATACCATATTCACAAAATGGCAAATCTGTTTTTTTTGCATTAATAGAATCAACAACTTTTTTAATAGGCAAACTATATTTAATTGCGAATTTAAAATCTCGTTCATCATGCGCAGGCACAGCCATAACAAAACCTGTCCCATAGCTTGCGATTACATAATCAGCAATCCAAACAGGAACCTTTTCTTTATTGATAGGATTTATTGCATAAGAACCTGTAAAAACTCCTGTTATTTCACGCTCTGTTGACATTCTATCAATCTCACTTTTTTTCATTACATTTTTAATGTATTTTTTTACATTGTCTTGATGTTCTGAAGTCAATAAGCTGCTAATCATCTCGTGTTCTGGCGCAATAACTACATATGACAAACCAAAAAGAGTATCTGGTCGAGTTGTGAAGGCTTTTAAAGAAAAAGTTTTGTCATTATTAATAATGACAAAATCAATTAATGCGCCTCTTGATGGACCTATCCAATTTTTTTGAATTTTTTTTGTTTCTTCTGGCCAATCAAGACTATCCACGGAATCATATAATTCTTGAGCATAAGCTGTAATTTTTAAAAACCACTGTGTTAACTGTTTTAAATATATTTCAGTGCCACATCGTTCACAATAACCACCTACCACTTGTTCATTAGCAAGCACTGTTTTACATTTATCGCACCAATTAACGGATGCATTTTTTCGGTAAGCCAATCCTTTTTTATACATTTGAATAAAAAACCACTGAGTCCATCTGTAATACTCGGGATCAGATGTTATAATTTCATAGTCCCAATCTGCAGTTATCCCCATCTCTTTTAGTTGTCTTCGCATGGTGTCAATATTCTTATATGTAGAATCTTTCGGATGTATTCCAGTTTTTATTGCATAATTTTCTGCTGGAAGACCAAAAGAATCAAATCCTTGTGGATTTAAAACATTGTATCCTTGAAGTCTCTTGTACCTAGCCCAAATATCCGTAAGTCCATAATTATACCAATGACCTATATGTAATTGAGCTCCTGATGGATATGAAAACATTTCTAAACAATATATTTTTTTATCTAATTTGTTTTTTTTAAATTTATACAGATTAAAATCTCTCCATTTTTTTTGCCACTTACGATCTATCTGTATATTATAATTCTTAATAGTTTTTATAGAACCAAGAAGCGTTGCTGGCTCTACTTTTCCTGATTCTTTTGTATTGTTTGTTTTCATCTTTTTGTCCTTCTTTTGTTACAATGTGAGCTAAGCCCCTTCTTTATTTTCAAGGAGCAACAATAGATCGTGTAATATAATTTAAAAAAAATCAATTCATTGTTATTATTTATGTTATAATAACACTATTTTTTATATTGTCAAAAAGCAATACATAATCCAAAAAGCATTTTAATCATCTCCTTTCTTTCTTTTCTTTGTCTATTTAACCACCTCCTTTTTCTTTGGTGGCTTTTTTTATTGACTATAAATCTTGAATCTGAAATTAGGAATTTACCAATATCTTAATTTCCAATATCCAATATTATATTCAACAAGAAAAGCCACCTTGAAAATGTTTATTTAAAAGAACAATCCTTTATTATAATGGACATATAGCCCACCTCCCTCTCCTTCTCCTGTTTTTATTGTATCCCAATACAACAAAACAGTCTAGCACAAAGAAAAAGTTTGTCAAGGGGTGAGGTAATTAGGCAAAAAAAAGCGGAAGAAATATTTTTAATACCTCTTCCACACTTTGTAGTTCCAAATTCTTATTGTGTCGTTTTTTTCAACGACAACTTCCACTTTTATTTTCTTTTTTTTATTGTTATCACCCTTTCCTTTGTGGTCGCAGGTGCTGAACAAGCCTGCTGGATTAGAGAATAGAAAAACACTTCCGTGTTTATCGTCTCCATAAAAAATCTCATCTATGCTCACTTCAAGAGTGGAGTTTCCTCCGCTGTAATTGAACTGAATACACGGATTAAATTCTTCGGAAACGAGAGTCATTCTCCCTCCGTCTTTTTCTCCTTTCGCCACAAGGAAATTATTTCCTTGCTTTATTATAGTAACGCCAGATAGACTCTCTGGTCTAAAGGCATTCATCTCCGCTCTTTGCTCTGTTTCTTCTATCGTTGCCATGCCGAGAAACACTATCACGACATAGAATAAGAACAGAGCAAGAACAATCCAGACTATTGTCCAGTTTATTCTTATTCTTTTCCAAATTGGAACGGGAGCGGGAGTGGTGGGGGCGGGGGTGGTTGGCTGTTCTGGCTCTGTTGTTTCTTCTTCATCTTTTGGAATAAAATAAACAATTACTGCTGGTATTATAAATATTATTATAATTACTAACCAAGCAGGCATTATATTATTTAATCCCGTAAGAAGACATGTTGCCAAAACAAACAAAGCAAGTGGAAGAAATAAAACATATCTTCTAGTTTTTTCCATTTTAATCACCTTTTTTAAAATTATTCTCATTCATCATATTCTTCCATTTTACTTAGTTTGTTTTTTTCCTTTTTTTTCCTGTGTTTGATCTGTTTTTTTTATTGACTCCTTGCCTTTTCCTTTTTTTTCTTGCGATGTTTCTTGTGTTTCCTCCTTTGTCGCTTCCTTAGGTTTTTCTTGAGATGTTTCTTGTCCGATACCCATTCCTATTCCGGTCATTAAAGGCATAGACATTCTTCCATCAGATCCCGTGGAAATTATTTTTATGTTAGCTCCTTTTTGGGCGGCATCGGCCCATTTTTGCGTAACAATAAACTCCGCAGCCTGACTTGGGGTGAGTCCTTGTTCTCTTAAAGCATCCATTTGCTTTTGAAAAAAAGAACCCTCTCCCTTTCCTTGTTTTTCTCTCTGCAAAGCCTTTTGAGTTTCTACTTTTACCTGGGCTATTTCAACTTTTTCCTGAAGTTGAGTGATTTGTTCATTTTGGATTGCTTTAAATTTTTTACGAAGTATTTCAAGAACATCTTCGTCAAGAACTTCTATTTCTGTTATAAGAATTTCTTCTATATCAACTCCATATTTTTTTAGTTTTTTATCCGCCATTCTTTCAATTTCTTTAACGGTATCATCATTTACGACAACTTTTCCTTCTCTTAATTCAATGATCGCTTCAATGTCTAAAGAACCAAAAAAGCTTCTTATCAAAGAGTCCAGAGTTTCTTCAATAGCATAAAAATAACGCTCGTCTTTTCTGTATTTAACGCCAATTTTTTGACGTTCAACAACAAAATTGTCATGAACATCTAATTTATATGTAACAGCATAAGGTTCATGAATATTTATTCTAACTGTTACTTTCGGTTTTGTTTTTATGCCACTTTTCACCAATATTGGCTTGCTTTCCTCCCTGTATAATTCAAGAAGCTGGGTGGTATTTACTTTCACTCTACTTCTTATACTTGTTACTCCGGGTATTGTGATACGAAGTCCTGGCTTGAATATGTCGTTAAACTCGCCAAAATATTCAATAACATATTCATACGGTCTTTGTACGCTAAATAATGCCATTATTTCACCACCAGTATTGTGATAAAAATAGCATAGACTATCGCAGTAACTCCATGTAAAATATTGTTACTATGCCCAGTAATCAAAGCTACAAAACTTAACACTCCTGTAGCAATAACAAGAAATATTAACGGCGCAAGTATTAGTTTTGGTATATTTGATATTTCTATGCCTTCTTCTTCTGCAATTTCCTGAACAGTTTTATGTCGCACAAGAATATCTTTTCTTTCCTCCACTTCTCTTTCCTCTCTCGGCATTATCGGCCTTATCGGTTCCTTTTCTTCAACATCATCATATTTATTTACCATTTTATTCACTTCTCCTTTTAAATTTTTATTTTCATTCTCTATTCTAAACCATCAAAACTCCTTTCCATATTTATAAAAAATACTTCAAAAAGTTTCAATGATTATTTTTCAAAGATCAGTCCCCTTCGAAACTGATGATTGCAGTCCAGCTGTGTGAAAGCAGGACTGTTCGATTTTAATAAAGTTTGCTTACCTTGAATTACAAAATAATTTTGTCATCCTGAATTTATTTCAGGATCTTTCCTCTGCAACCTCTAATCTTGCGAAATACATAAAGCTAAAACCTATCAACAAGACAGATTCTGAAATCATGCCTCTGGCAGATCAGCCACAGGCTGACAAGTTCAGAATGACAGTTTTCAAGATATTTTATCTTTCTGCGTTCTTCTGCGTTAAATCCGCGCAGTTCCGCGAAATTTACTTTATTAAAAATGAACAGCCCTGTTTCGCAAAAACAGGCGGAACTTCCCATCATCGGAACTTTACACTCTACACCAAAAAACGCCCTCTGTCAAGCGGGGGCGTTAATCATTTTAGCATTTTAATAAACTTACCACTTCTTGCGTCTGAAACTATGATCTTTTCTTTCGCCGGAATAATTATCCGAAGAGCGATTTCTTGATCCTCGGTAGTTTCCGCCTGAACGATCAAAGCGACGCTGTCTGCCTTGATTATCGTCAAGTTTATAGACAGAATCCTGATTGGATTCGCTTTTTGGCAGATCCGGAAGTTTGGAAATCGGCAGTTGTTTTTTGATCAGCCGTTCAATCATTCTGATGTCATATTTTTGATTCGGCATAGCGAATGAAATGGCGTGTCCGGAATGCCCCGCCCGCCCCGTTCTTCCGATTCTGTGCACATAATCTTCAGGGCTATTTGGCAAATCAAAATTTATAATAAGTTCAATATTAGTCACATCTATGCCTCTTGCGGCGATATCCGTCGCGACCAGAAATTGATAAGCGCCGTTCTTGAATCCCGAGAGCGCTTTGATGCGCTGGCTGAGGCTTCTGTCGGAATGAATTTCGGAAGATGTGTATCCCATTTTTCTGATGGCGTAGGCGATTTTTTTCGCGCCGAATTTTGTTCTGGTAAATATGAGCGTGCTTCCCTTATATTCTTTGATAACATTTTCAAGCAAGGCCAGCTTTGATTCTTTTCTTACAATAAATATTTCGTGCGTGACATTGGTCGCGGCGGATCCGGAAGGCGCCACTTCAACTCTCACGGGAAGCTTCATATACGCTCTGGCGATTTGGATAATGTTGGGCGGCATAGTCGCGGAAAATAACATAGTCTGCCTTTCTTTCGGAACATTCAGCAATATCCTTTTTATCTGCGGCGCAAAACCCATATCCAGCATTCGATCCGCTTCATCAAGAACCAGGATTGAAACTTTGGATAGGCTTATGGTTCTTCTGTCAAGGTGATCAATAAGTCTTCCCGGGGTGACAATTATTATGTCGGGGTTCCTCCGCAAAAGACCGATCTGGCGATTCATATTTTGCCCTCCGATCAAAACCGCCGTTCTGATATTCAAGCCTCTGCCGATTTTGCCGATTGCTTCGTCCACTTGCAAAGCCAGCTCTCTGGTCGGAAGAACGATCAGCCCGTTGCCTCCCGATGCCGCCAATCTTTGAATCATAGGTATGCCAAAAGCCAAAGTCTTGCCCGTGCCGGTTTGAGCGATGCCCATAATGTCTTTTCCACCAAGCGCGGTTGGAATTGATTGATATTGGATCGGGGTGGGAACCGTGAAATGCAGTGAATCTAAAATTTCCAAAATTTTAGGCGCGATGCCGAGTCCATCAAATGTTGTTTGTGTCATATAATAATAAAAAATTCTGACCCGTAAATCTCAAGGTCAGATATTGGCTGAAAAAGAAATAAGCGAGTCTGTTAATTAAGCAAATTAACTGTATCACACCTGAATATTTTTGTCAACGGTTGCGCGCGGGAAATTAAGAAATTGGGAAATTCATGGGAATTAGTCGCTTCTTTAATGCAAATATTTGATACTTAATACTTTACGGACTTTATAAACCTTATAACTTTCAACTTATTTTGTGTCCTCGGCAGGAATCGAACCTACATCAAGAGCTTAGAAGGCTCCCGTTCTATCCATTGAACTACGAGGACGGAAAAAAATACAGTCATAAAGTTGACTGTATTTTTATTATAGCAAGATATTATATAAAGTCAACAAAAAAATTTCCGCTACGGAGTATTTGAGGGCGGAGGAAATATCAAATTGTTTTCTTTATTATTGCCGGTTTCTTTATAAATATCACTAATATTGTCAATATCATTATCATCCCCTTTGTTTGTTTTTAAGTCACTAGAATCCACAAATTCAAAAGGATTATTATAATCCGCGCTTTCTTTTTTCAGCCTTTCATTTCTCTTTTCTATGTTTTTCAATATTTCTTTTAATATTCGATCGTTTGTTTTTATGTCCAGCATCATCCGACTTTCATAGGATTCTTCATATTCCGAGAAGTTTGTATCAATATATATATATTTACACATAAATCCAAAAGTGAACGCCAAAAGCGCGCTAAAAAATATGAAGAAAAGCAAATGCCTGTATTTCAATATGATTGAAATCAATTTTTTGGCGCCGGTTTTGCTGAATTTAAATTTTATTTTTTTCATCGCCTTTGGTTTTTATTTTTTTAGACAACCTAATCCCGCGTGTAGACTTTTAAAACCAGATCAAGAATAATTTTATCGTTATTATCGGCATCATTCGCATAGCCGTTTGAAATTTTTATTTTTTCCATATTGGTATAATATTTTGAATTTTCCAAATAGACTAAAAACTGAATTATCTTGTTAAACTTTCCGACCGCTTTTATATTATAATTTATATGCGATAATCCGTCGGCTATTTCCGTTTTTTCTTTATCCGAAACTTTCATATCCAACTCTATGTTGTTTTTTGCGGCAGTATCCTTCATCTCGGTGACAAAGTCGGATATGCTTGAATAATCCACAATATATTCCGAAGCCTCGTTTATATTTTTTTGCAATTCTTCGGTTTTAATTCTTATGTTTTCTATTTGGCTGTTTTGTATCGTTAATCTTTCAATATTTTTTTTCTTCTCAGCAATGAACGAGCTGAAATCCTTTATGTTTTTTGTCAAATAAAAGAGATTTATATACAGCAAAGAAAGCGCCGCGGCCAGCAGCAAAGATGAGCTTATGTATATTTTCTTTTTGACTTCATTCATAGGTTATTCCAAAATTATATCTTCCTTTTTGATTGATAAAACATATTTGAAATTTTCATCGTCATAATTCTTGGGGTCAATGCTGAAACCGGAAAAGATTTCGGAATTTTTCAGATCGTTTTCAAAATTCAAAAGATTTTTCATCGTCATGGAAATTCCGATAATGGTAACTTTAAAATTTTCAACCGCGGTTTTGCCGGAAACGGCGCCGTCGGTTTCCGGTTCAATGCCGATGCTGCTTATTCTTATTCCAGGAAAACCGGTTTTATTGAAATTCTCAAAAATCTTTGTCCAATAATATTGATCTTTTTGTATTTGCGAAAAAGCTTTTAGCCGGTTATTTTGTTTTGCTAATTCCTTTTCAATGGAATTTATTTCTTTAGTCTCCTGTCCAAGCTCCATATATTCCAGCTGTTTGTCCAGATTTTTATTTTCAGAACTTAGATACCCCGCCATAGCTAAAAAAATAAGAACGAAAAAAACTTGGATTGAAATTAAAACGGCAAGATTGTTTTTTATCAAGCAATATGCCTTTTCCAATTTAATGTCCAATTTGTCAGCGGGAGACAATAAATTAATTTTTATCATAATGATATAATTATTATTCCTTATGTCTTTTATTCCTCTGAAATTCCCCTGAGAGCCAGGCCCAGAACAGTGACAAAAACAAGAGAGCTGTTTCTTGAAATGGGAGGAGTTTCTTTGTTTTTTTGAGCCATTATATTGACCCAAGGATTTCCTTTTTCAATTTCTTTTTTTATTTGCAGCGACAAAAAAGAGCTCATTCCGGACATTTTCGCCTCTCCTCCGCAGATTATCACTTTCACGATATCTTCATTCAGCTTGAAATGGTCTTTGTAATAATAGGTGAGCTTGTTTATATATTTTATCATTTCATACAAAGAAGGCTGGATCGCCTTGAAGACATTTCTGCATTCCCCTTCAAATGTCAAACCGCATTTTTCTTTCATTTTTTCCGCTTTGCCTTTGCTGATTCCAAGATTTTCCGATATAGCTTTCGTGAATTCTTCTCCGCAGATAGGAATGCTCGCCGTAAATTGAACAGCTGGATTTTTGAAAATTATAAAACTCGTTCTATCTCTTCCTAAATCAATAATCAAAATCGGCCTTGATGATTGATTCTCCTTAATTAAGCTTCTTGTTATGGCGATAGATTCTATTTCCGCGGCAATCGGCTTAAGGCCGGCCATCACCATAACCGAGGAATAGGAATCCACCAACAGTTTTGGCACAACGGCAACGATAACATTTATTTTATCATTTTCAGAAGAAATAACCTGCCAGTCTAAATACGATTCATTTATATCCACCGGAAAAAGCTGCTCCGCTTCATATTTGATCGCCTGCTCAATATCGTCTTTTTGAGAATGGGAAATTCTTACAACCCGGATAAAACCTTTCGGCTCGGGAATGGAATAAATAACAAGCTTTGATTTTATGGGATTCGGCTTGGCGGTTGATAATGTTTTTTTGATTAATTTCGCCACCTCTTCTTCGTTTTTTATCTCTCCGTCAACTATCAATCCTTCCTGAATATCTTCCCTGCCATAAGAATAAAGGCTTATCTTTTCCCCGTTCTTTTTAAGCTGGGCAACTTTAATAGACCGATCGCTCAAATCCAGTCCGAAAGCGTTTAAATTTTTATTGAAGATGGACATAGGTTTGTAATTGGGAATTGGTAATTGGTAATTGGGGAATTAATCCAAATTACAAATTACAAATTACTATTTACTATTCCTCCTTCCACGACAAAACTTCAAAACTTTCAGAAGTTGGAAAGGAGGGCGGAGGAGAGAAAGTGAGATAGTTGTTATAAACATAACTGGAAATGACATAGCCGTTAACAACAGTGGGACCGCTAAGATATTTTACTCCTGTTGATAAAAAAGTAATTATTCCTCCATAGTTTTCAACTTTCTCTTTTATTATCTTTGGAGAGTAATTTTTAAAGTAAAGCCCTCTTCCGTATTGAGAAAGCAAAGTCGCGTCAATTGTCAAATCGGTCGGCGCGTGCTTTGGAATCAATATGTCTCCCTGCGTTATCAATCCCAAATTATGTTCTCCATTGCGAACAAGATATCGCGTATTATCATTTATCCAAATTTGTGCGTACTCGCTTGAATCTATTGGGAATCTGGCGGCGGCCAAAGCCACTTTTCCGTTCACAGTTCCTTCAACCCAGACATCATTCTCAACAAAAATAAGGCCATTGCTCGGCATAGCGTAATTTCCCAGCAATGTGCTGCTTTGAATTTTTTCTTTCAATCCGGATACTAAAGAATTAACGCTATAGATATCAATAGTTTTGTCCGCTTTGAATCTTACCCAAAAACCTTCAAGGGAACAATCCCTTGGACAAGTAATGTTGGTTTCGCCGGAATCACATTTCTTATTGCCGCAGCTGATCGGACAATCTATTGAACATGTGGATTTATTTTCAGTTTTATCGCAAACCCCGTTTCCGCAAATATCGGCGTTATCGCCAAAATAAATTCCATTGGCTATGGCATCAGTTTTTATGTTTGCCAAACTAATCGTAAAAAGGCTGAAGTCAACGACGGGAACCGGAAATCGCCAAAAACTAACGGGACCCCCGCTTCCGGTTACGCTTACGGAACTTGTGACCTCCGCGCCACATGTTCCGTTAAACACTATTGCTCCGTTGCAATGCACCGGTCCGGAAACCGTAGAAGTTGGGCTAAAAGTCAAAGGAGCGTCAGATAAAAAACTATATTCCGCCAGAGATCTTTTTCCCACAAGCGAAGTGACTTTTTTCCGAACGGCGTCGTTTCCGTAAGCGTAGCCGGTGGACTCTACGACAGTCACTGTTGACCCCGCTTCCGGAGGAGTTATTAGAAGAGAAAATTGTCCTATAACATTGTTGTCATAGTCTTTATATTCATGCTCGTAAGGACCGCATAAATTCGCGCAGTCCGCAAACGACAAAAGAGGATCTTCGCCGCAACACCAGTCATTCCCGTCTTTGAAATCAGCGTCGTCGTGCGTCAAATGCCATTTGTAATAATTCACTCCCGCTTCGGCAATTTGGAGAGATTGGTTTTTCTTCACTTTTCTGATGGTATTTTTATGTTCCGTCAATGACCAGCTCATCAAAGAAACGGCAAAAATAATCAGCACGGAAGCGACAACCAAAACCAGCGGGGTAATTATGCCGGATTGATTTTTATAAAGATTTTGTTTCATAGTAAGATTTTAATCAAAACTTTTCAAATTCCTCGGATGAATTTTTGTTTCCGTATGCGTAAGCCCCGAGGGATAGTTTTCGTTCACATTGATATTCATAGAAATTCCAACGATTTTTATTTGAGTAACATTCGCCGGATAAGCCAGCGGCGCTTCGCTTCCCGTATAAGTCCCATCGTAATACGCGAAAATCGGATCAGCCCCGTTTCGGACATAACTGGCGGCGAAAGTTATGGTTTCGCTTCCCGAGTAATCCATAGAAGCTCCGGGCTCGGTCAATTTTCTCTCCAGATCGGTTCCATTCAGAAAATATTCTATTTTCTCGGTTTGTCCGTCATTATCAACATCGGAATAAAATATAAGATTTTGTCCGTCCGCCAATTCTATGGCAAAAGTCCCGTTTTCCGCCCTGTTCATTTTTCTCATTTCGCTTCCCATTTTCTCCAGCACCCTGCCGGCTATATTCGTTCCCTCAATTTTCACAATATCCGTCGCTTGCTCCCTGTAAAGCATAGTGAAAAAAGTCGTGATAGCCAGCATTACAATCGCAAAAACAGCGATAGCGATAATCATTTCAATAAAGGTGAAACCGTTATTGGAATGATGAATTTTGAATTTTGAATTTTGAATTTTTTTTGGATTTTTTATAAGATTATTTAAAAGTTTATTAGTTATAATATTAGTAATTTTATGAATCATCAGCGCCAATTTACACGCTTCTTCTTATATGTTTAAATCTGTAAACGATTTTATTTTATTTATGTTATTGCCTATATTCAAAATTCTAAATTCAAAATTCCAATCTACGGCTCCACATTTATTACAACATTCTCCGTCGCTCCGGGACTTATGGACAGGGGCTCCGACTGGTCGGTTGATATGATTGTATGAAACGCGTCGGCGCTAAAAATATAATTATCCCATTCAATTACGCTTGCGCCGTCGCCGATGCTGATATTTCCGCCGGCATCGCTGTTGAATGTCTCGGAATATTTATAAATCGGAAAAGTGTCGGGAGGAGGAGATCCGTTTGGATAAGTCCCTTTAAGTTTGGCGCCCGTAACGGTTATGAGAACATTTGTCCTAAGAAAAAATCCCAGATCTTTATATCTTGCCGCATAAATATCATACTGTCCGTCTCTTGAATCTTCCCAAGCGGTAATGCCGTAGCCCATTGAGTCCGCCGCCAGATCGGGAGCTCCTTGAGAATTGGAAGAATCGCCATTCATAATCAGGTCGTAATCCCACAATTTCTCTCCGTCGGAATTGAATTTGGCGGAATAAACATCCGAGTTTCCGTTCCTATCGTCTTCCCAAGAAAAATAAATCGCGGCATCGCTGAAATACGCGGTTGCCGACTTTTCTCTCCATGCGTCAGGCATCGAATCATCATTTATTTTCACATCGGACACCGTCCAATCTCCGCTCGCCGCGATATCTCCGAGCTTATCAATTTTTTGCGCGTATATGTCAGGCTGGGAATTTCTTTTATCCGACCACGAAATATATAAATATTCGCTGCCGTCAAAATCAACCGCCGGCTCATATTGGTCAAGTCCGGAATTGTCAGTATTTATTTTCCTGCCAGCGAATAAAGTGTTTCCGCTCCCGTCAAACTTGGCTAAAAATATATCTTTATTTCCGTTGATTCCGTCTTCCCATGCGACATAAAAATTATTTTCGTCGTCAATAACAATTCTTGGATTTTCCTGATCAAAAAATCCGACATCGCTGTTAATTTTTAAATCTGACACCCACAAAGCGCTTCCGTCAGGACCGTGTTTTTGAGCATAAATATCCCAATTGCCGTTCCTGTCATCCGTCCAAACGACATATATATTTCCCGAAGAGTCGGCCGCCAAATCGCCTTTTATTTGAGCTTCATTGCCTTCTTCCGCATTGGCCGGGATATTATTCCAAACAGAACTGCCGTCAGAAGAATTATATTTTTCCAGAAACACATCTTTGTTTATATTTCTGTCATCAACGCCTAAAATATAAAAATAACTCGCGCCGAAAGTTTCCACTCTGGGATATTCTTTGTTGTTGGCCGTGGTGATTTGAACATCGCTTGCCCATTGTTTTTCATATAAGCCGGAAACGGGATTATATTTATATTTTTGCGCGTACATTCTTACGGGACCGTCTCTGTCGTCCTTCCAGACCATAAATATATTATCCCCGCTGTCAATATCAAGAGCGATTTCAGTCTGGCTGTCCACTCCCATGTCAGTATTGATTTTCCAGTTTTGCGGATTGTTATAATTCACAGTTTGGATATTCAGATTTCCCAGAACATCAATGGAAAAACCGAGCGCCGTCACTTCATCGGCAATGACAACGACATCCGGCTTTGTCGGATTCGGATTATATTCCGGAGACGCGGGTTTGGTATTGATCGGATAAGTTTGATCCGCGCTATATCCCGCTTTCGTCGCCGTTATGTGATAATCATCGGAAGGCTCAAGATCTGGCGCCCATAAATTTCCGTTCAAATCCGTGAGCGCGTCAACCGAGTATCCTTCGGAAGCGCTTTCTATATGAACATTCGCTCCAAAAATAACTACGCCAGAAGCGTCAAAAACTTTTATAAGAAGTCCGCCTTTGTCGGGACTAAGCCCCTCCAATCCATCAGGAACGACATTTGTGCTCATAGCCACAATTTCCTCGCTCCCGTTTGCCGTATTTGTCCAAATAACTTTAACTCTGACTTTTTTATAGTCGTAAGGAAAAGAATCCGCCGGATCCAGACCGTCAAACGCGTCATCCTCAAAAGCAACATCTGTTTTTATCGTGAAAGTGGTTCCGGATCTGGTTAATGTTTTTTCACTTTGAATGACTCCCGCCGGAGTAAATCCCGTATCGGTTTTTACTTCGTTAAAATCCATTCCCCGCACAATTTCCAATTGCTCCAGCGCGATGCTATTGGCGCCGATTCTGGCTTTATTGTTTCTGATCGTATTAAAAACAACGCCAAACAAAGAAGACAAGACCAGAAATATTATTAAAAATACGGCGATGCCGACTAAAATCTCCACTAAAGCAAAACCGTTGTTGCTTTTTAATTTGCTGATAACTAATTCTCTCATTTGCGTATTTTATAAATAACAATGCGTAAATCTTTGTTTCTAATTTTCAATTTCCTACATACTTCCCATAATTGAATACATCGGCTGGATCATGGAGATTGCGAAAAATCCCACCGCCGCGCCGATGACAAGCATCAGGACCGGCTCAATTATGGAAGACAGATTGGCGGTGACTTGCTCCACATCGTCTTCATAAAACTCCGCGACTTGCTTCAAAGTTTCCTGGAGCGTTCCGGTCTCCTCTCCCACTTCAATCATATGCATCATCAGAGGATAATAAAGCTTGTCATATTTTCCTATAACTTCGCTGAGCGCGATACCCTTTTGCACTTGGATGCTGGCGTCTTTTATTGAATCTTTGTAATATGTGTTTCCAAGCGTCCCGGAAATAATGTCCAGAGCTTTTACGATTGAAACGCCGCTGGCGATCATAGAACCCAGGGTTCTGGAAAATCTCGCCATATTAATCTTGGAAATTATCGTCCCTATTGCCGGCAATTTAAGCAGGACAAAGTCAAATTTCCGCTTTCCTTCTTTCGTCTTGATAATTTTGAAAAACGCAAAAACAAAAACGATAAAACCTGCCAGCATAAGCAATCCGTGATTTTGAAGGCTGTCGCTTATGAATATGATCATCTTCGTTGAAGCCGGAAGTTCGGCGCCCGTTTCAGTGAATATTTTCAAAAGCGAAGGCACGACAAAGATCATCATCAAAACTCCGATTACAGCCATCGCGAAAATTATCACGGCGGGATAAGTCATCGCGCCCTTCACTTTGGATGTCAGTTCGTGGTCTTTTTTCAATTGGAGATAAAGTATGTTCAAAACCTCTTCCAAATTTCCGCCCATTTCTCCCACTCTGATCATATTAACAAAAAGATCGTTAAAAACTTTTGGATATTTTGCCAAACTGTCGGCCAGCTGATTTCCTTTTTGAATATCTTCTCTGATAGATTCCAAAACTTCTCGAAAATAAGCATTATTAGTTTGCTCCGCCAAAACCGTAGTAGCTCTGGAAAAAGAAAGCCCTGCGTGAAGCATGACGCCAAGATGGCGGGTAAAAAGCATTTTATCCACATTGCTCACTCTTTTTAGAATTTTGGAAATTTCAATTTTTTTCCCTTTTTTTTCTTGAGATTCTTTCGCGGAAACAAGCGCCAAGCCGATATCGCTCAGCTTTTCCGAAAGATCGCTTCTGCTTTTGGCTTCCATCATTCCACCTTTGATTTTTCCGTCTTTTGTTCTCGCCTCATAGGAATATCGCATGGACTAGTATTAAGTAGTTAGTATTAAGTATTAAGCCTGTTATTCATTATTTTTAAGGCTTCGGATTAGTCCGTTGATTAACTTGCTGACTTCAATTGTTTGTTCGGCTAATTTAGTGAATTCTTCTTTTGGCAAATAATTTATATCTTTTGCTATTAAAAGTTGATTTTGTAATTCAGTTAACGAACCTAGTGATATGCGGTAAAATTGAATTTTTTCTTTTGAGCTTTTTCTGGAAAATCCTTCAGCTATATTGCTGGTAATAGAAATAGCGCAGCGGCACATTTGGTTTGTTAAAGCGAAAATTTCTTTTTGAGGAAAATTATTAGTAATTTTATAAATAGATATCACCAATTGATGTCCTTTTCTCCAAGCGATTAAGTCGGTAAAGCTTATTATCTTATCCATGTTAAATTGCTTAATACTTAATACTGGATACTTAATACTAATCCTTCGTCACTCTCATAACCTCTTCAATGGTGGTGATACCTTGGACGATTTTTATAATTCCGTCTTCCAACATCGTGGTCATTCCTTCGGCTTTCGCGGCTTCTTCTATTTCTTCTCCGGGCGCCGAGCTGTTGATGAGTTTTTTGACTTTATCGCTGATTTGCAAAACCTCAAAAATTCCAAGTCTTCCTTTATAGCCGTTCCGGCATTTATTGCATCCTTTTCCTCTGGCAAATTTAATATTAAGCCACATTTCTTTATCGCTTTTATAGCTCTTTTTAATTATTTTATTTTTTTTGATAAGCTCGGACATTTTGTCAATATCGAATTTTTGGGAAAAACTGTCATATAAAGCCTCGTCCAAGTTATATTCTTCTTTGCACTCCAGGCATATTTTCCGGACAAGCCTTTGGGATATGATCACATTGGCCGTGGAAGCGATCAAAAAAGATTCCACTCCCATTTCCTTGATTCGCGGAAGCGTTCCGGCGGCGCTGTTGGTGTGCAGCGTTGAAAGCACAAGATGCCCGGTCAAGGCGGCGTGAACCGCCAGCTCCGCCGTTTCCCTGTCTCTGATTTCCCCCACCATTATAATATCCGGATCTTGGCGCAAAAGAGCCCTTAGCCCCGACGCGAAAGTAAAATTTATTTTCGTATTTATTTGCGACTGATTTACTCTCGGCATCCTGTACTCCACCGGATCTTCAAGCGTGCTTATGTTCACATCCGGCGTATTCAAGATTGCCGAGATAGTGTATAAAGTCGTGGTCTTTCCGCTTCCCGTGGGACCGACTACCAATATCATTCCGTTCGGTTTTTCAATTTCTTTGTTTATGACATCCAAGTCTCTTTCTCTGAATCCGATTTGCTTCAGCGTTAAATTATTGGAGCCTTCATTGAGAAGGCGCATTACGACTTTTTCCCCGTCAAAAACCGGGATTATGGAAACGCGGAACGCCACTTTGTAATCGTCCGATTCAATCTTGAATCTCCCGTCTTGAGGAAGCCTGTGCTCGTCTATTTTCAAGTTTGAAAGAATTTTTATTCTCGCGATTATTCCCGGCAAAATAATTTTTGGCAAGGTCATCGCGTCATGCAAAACGCCGTCTATGCGATATCTGATCACGACATCTTTTTCTTCCGGCTCAATATGAATATCGCTTGCTTGCTGCAAAATCGCGTGCTTGAGAAATGTATCCACGATTTTAATAACCGGCAAATCTTCCGCCGCCTTTTGAAGATTAAGATTTGTTTCTTCTTCTTTTTCTCCGGGCTTAATGACAAATCCTTCGCTTTCGCCTTCCTGCTCCAAAAAACCGGCGCCGCCGACCATTTCTCCGAACTCCGCCTTAAGGCTTTTTTGAAAAAACTGCAAAGCCTTTTTCAAACCTTCTTCATTGGTCAAGCAAGGAATTATTTCCAAGCCGGTTTTTTTTCCGATAAAATCAATAAATTGCAGATCGCCCGGATCAAGCATGGCGACTCTCAGTTGTTTCCCATGCTTGTCAAATGCCACCGCCTTATATTGCCTTGAAACGGGTTCCGGGATAATTTTCAAAATTTCCGGCTTAATCTCGCTTTTTTTCAAATCAACAAAAGGTATGCCCAATATATAAGCCGTGAGCTTGTCCAGCTCTTCTTTGGAAATTAATTTCTTTTTCAAGATCACATCTTCCAATTTTTCACCTTTCTTTTTTGCTTCGCTAAGCGCCAAACCCAAATCTTTTTGGGAAATTAAATTAAATTCCGACAAAAATAATTTCAATTGATTATCTTCAACCTGCATAGAATTAGATTGTTGAATTGTTAAATTGTTAGCAATTTAATTTAGCCCCTTAACACTTCTTTTACTTTTTTCAAAACATCTTCCAGATGGAAATCGGCCTTAACCAGATATGTGGTGGCTCCCAAATCCAGCGCTTTTTGAATATCATTTATATCGCTAAGATTAGTCAATATGATAACCGGAATTTCAGAGCCTTCCTTTTTTAAATTTTTCAAAACATCAAAACCATCCATTTTCGGCAGAATTATATCAAGCAGAATCAAGTCCGGCTTTTCTTTTTTTGCCAAATCCAACCCGGCCGCTCCGTCAAGAGCGCTTAGAACTTCATATCCTTCTTGAGTCAAAACATCATTAAGCGCTTTTTGCAAAGTCGCCTCGTCTTCCACGACGAGAATCTTTTTTTTGTTTTCCATAATATTTTTTTAAAAATTAAATTTAATTAAATTATATTGTTATATTGTTATATTGTTAAATTGCTGAACCCTCAGTGAAGAGACTGCGGCGGGGCGGAATTTCCAGTTTCCAGTTTCCAGTTTTACGCGCAAGGAAGCTTGAACCAGAAGGTGCTTCCTTCTCCTTCTTTTGATTCGAATCCTATGCTTCCGCCGGAATTTTCAATCGCCGCTTTGGCGATATAAAGACCCAATCCCGTGCCGATAGTTTGTCTTCTGACGATATTGTCAGACCTGAAAAACTTGTCAAAAATTTTATTCTTGTCTTTTTCCGGAATTCCCACTCCGTTATCCTTGATTTCAAAAAGCGCCTCGTTATTTTTGTTTTTCAAAGAAATTTCAATTATTCCTTTTTTTGAACCGATATATTTTATGGCGTTATCAACAAAATTCTGGATTACCATTTTAATTCTTACTTGATCCGTTCTTACTTTTTTCAGATCTTTGTCAATATTAACCGTTATTTTTGAGTTATTGGCCTCGGCAAAAGCGCTTAATTCCCTGATGACGACTTTCAGTTCTTCCGCGAGATCAACGTCTTGTTTTTTGATATCCATCTTGCCGGATTCAATTCTTGAGACATCAAGAAGATCGTTGACGAGCCTTATCATTCTGGATGTGTTTTCCTGAATATCTTTGAGATACTCCATCTGCCTGTCGTCCAAGCATCTTTGTTTTGAGCTAAGCAAAATATCAGTCGCCCAGCGCATTCCCGAAAGAGGCGCCTTAAGCTGGTGAGAAGCGATTGAAACAAATTCCGATTTAATCCTGTTTGTTTTCGCGATTTCCTGAAAACCGCTTATGATTGAAGACCCGATGCTGAAAATAATAATGCTCACCGCGCTAACGCTGAAGATAACCAGCTCGGGAATTTCATATCTGCTTGCTATTATATAAGTGCCGAGCATAGAGGAGATGTTTATGAAGCCCATCACGATAAATAAAAAACCCGGACACTGCCAAAGTCCCAGGTTATTTTCCTTACAATCTTTAAAAAACATTTTATACACAATTCCATCTATCATTTTTTTATTTTTATTTTTAAAACATTATAATTATAACACAGATCAAATCTTTTGCAAAACCGCGCAAGAGAAAAAATATGGGTTTGTAAATAGGAACTAAGTTCCGGGTACCCGGAACTTAGTTCCTAAATGCAAAGCTTAATTCAACAAGATTTCCGCGGCAATTAATTCCTGCGAATTTCCCAATATCCAATCTATACTTATGCCCCCCTTTTTTTTGAATTATTATTGGTTTAATGATAATATAAAAAGGAAGAGAGGATTGGATTGACAAGAATAACAATAGTTATTTTTTAGATAAATTTTATTATAATGGCAATGTTGCGGGAGATATTATTATAAATAAAGGAGTTATAAATAAATAATTGATATAAAAATATGAACGAGCAAAATTTAAATTTTAGCAATCTTGATTTAAAAGTTGGATTATTGGAATTTTGAGTTAAGGAAAACAAATTAGATTGGAGCGACGGCAAGGCAACGATTTTTTTAAACATAGCGAAAAGCGACGGCAGTTTATTTGTAATTAAAGAAAGATAGTGATAATAAGTTAAAATGCTATTATGTAATTTTAGGAAAAGGGCGAACAGATATTGAAATTGATATATTAAAATTAGATAAATTTGATAAAAATAAAGCGCATCAAATAGTAATTATATGGGACATTAACACTAATAAGAAATTGTCCCTTTATTATAGATGGCAAATTAGCAAGAGCTAAAAACATTGAATATTAAAATAAAATCAAACAAAAAAACGACCTTGAAGAAGGTCGTTTTTTTTATTTTATGTAATCTCTACCCCCAATCACAATCATCCCCTTTTCCGCGTCGATTTTTACAATGCCGTCTTTCTTGATTTTCCCTTCAATAATTTCCAGCGCCAGTTGGTCTAAAATTTCGGTTTGAATGGCTCTTTTGAGAGGGCGAGCGCCGAAAGAGGGTTCGTAGCCTTTTTTGGCGATCAGGCTTTTCGCTTTGTCGCTCACTTGAATTTTTATATTCTGCTTGGCAAGCCTGTCGGACACGATCTTGATTTGAAGATCCAATATTTGCAATATCTCTTTTTCGGAAAGCGCGTGGAAAATCACGACTTCGTCAATGCGGTTCAGAAATTCCGGCTTGAAATGATTTTTCAACTCGGCTTTTATTTTGGATTCAAATTCTCTTTCTTTGACGGTTTTTTTGCTGTCGCGGTTCACAAATCCCAGCGAGGAATATTCTTGAATAACCTCATTGCCGATATTGGAAGTCATAATGATAATCGTGTTTTTGAAATTAACGGCTCTGCCTTTGGCGTCGGTTAATCGCCCATTGTCCAGAATTTGCAAGAAAATATTGAAAACTTCGGGATGCGCTTTTTCAATTTCATCAAAAAGAATGACGGAATAAGGCCTTCTTCTAACTGCTTCCGTGAGCTGGCCCCCTTCTTCAAAACCGACATATCCGGGAGGCGAGCCGATCATTCTGGCGACCGCGTGCCGCTCCATATATTCGCTCATATCAATGCGGATTATGGCGTCTTCGCTGTCAAACATAAATTCCGCCAGCGCTTTGGCGAGCTCCGTTTTCCCGACTCCAGTGGGACCCATAAATATGAATGAGCCGATCGGCTTGTTCTCTTCTGAAATTCCCGCTCGGCTTCTTCGGACCGCGTTGGACACGACTCGCACGGCTTCTTTCTGGCCAATAATTCTTTTTGACAAATCATCTTCCATTTGAGAAAGTTTTTTTGATTCTTCCTGCATCATTTTACTTGCCGGAATCCCCGTCCAGCGGGAAATGACTTTGGCGATATCTTCTTCCGTCACTTCTTCTTTGAGTATGGGGCGGTTGCCTTGAATTTTTACTAATCTCCTTTGCTCGTCTTTTATTTTCTTGTCCAGCTCCGGAATTTTGCCATATCTGATTTCCGCCACTTTTTGCAGTTCCGCGTTCCTTTCCGCGATTTCAGCTTCTTGCTTTAATTTATCAATTTCTTTCTTGGAGCTTCTTATTCTTGAAATTATTTCTTTTTCATTCTTCCATTGAATTTCAAGGTCTTTGTTTTTCTCTTTCAAGTCGGCGATTGTTTTTTCCAGCTCTTTTAATCTTTCTTTAGACTCTTTATCTTTTTCTTTCTGCAAAGCCTTCTTCTCGATTTCAGATCGGAGCAATTCTCTTTTAGTTTTATCCAATTCTGCCGGCATACTGTCAATTTCCATTCTTAGCGCCGATGCCGCTTCGTCCATCAAGTCAACGGCCTTGTCCGGCAGAAATCTGTCCGAAACATAGCGGGAAGATAAATTGGCGGCAGCCACCAAAGCCGAATCCGTGATCCGAACTCCGTGATGCACTTCATATTTTTCTTTTATCCCCCGCAAAATTGAAATCGTGTTTTCTATGCTCGGCTCGTTGACATAGATCGGCTGAAATCTTCGCTCCAGCGCCGCGTCTTTCTCGATATATTTTTGGTATTCTTTCAAAGTCGTCGCTCCAATGGTATGCAGTTTTCCTCTGGCCAGCGCGGGTTTTAGCATATTGGATGCGTCCATTGAGCCTTCCGACGCTCCCGCGCCTACTAGCGTATGAAGCTCGTCAATAAAAAGAATTATCTTTCCCGCGGACTGTTCAATTTCTTTTAAAACCGCTTTCAATCTTTCTTCAAACTCGCCGCGAAATTTAGTTCCTGCTATCAACGATCCCAGGTCTAGAGAAATTAATTCTTTATTTTTCAAAGTTTCCGGCACATCCTGCGCCACAATTCTTTGGGCAAGCCCTTCCACAATCGCGGTTTTTCCCGTTCCGGCCTCGCCTATTAAAACAGGATTATTTTTTGTCCTTCTGGAAATAACCTGCATCACTCTTCTGATTTCCTCGTCTCTGCCGATCACGGGATCAAGCTTTTCTTCTCTGGCAAGCTTAGTGAGATTTTGCGCGTATTTTTCCAGCGCTTGGAATTTGCTTTCCGGCTCCGCGTCGGAAACTCTTTGCGTTCCTCTCACTTGGACCAAAACTTTCAAAATATTTTCATAAGTCACACCGAATTTTTCAAGGATGTTTTTTATCGCCCCCGGAATGAAAGCCATAGACAGCAAAATATGCTCCGTGCTTATAAAATCATCTTTCAATTTATCCGCTTCTTTCTGCGAATTCTCAAGAACTTGTCCGAGATACGGCGTCAGATACACTTGCCCCGCCACGGAAGGCGCTCCTTCTATTCTGGGAATTTTTTTGATTTCCCCGTCAATTTCAGCCTCAAGAAAATTCGTCTGGACATTAAGCTTGTTTGAAATAGACATCACAACCCCGCCTTCCTGTTTGATAAGGGATAAGATGAGGTGCGCAACATCAACTTGCTGCTGGGAATAATCCGACGCGATTGAATGCGCGGAAGCAATCGCCTCCTGCGATTTTGTTGTAAATTTATTTGGGTTTATCATAGGATTATGTTGTTAAATTGTTATAAATTATATTCCCCTCTTGAGAGGGGCTAGGGGTGTGTAAAATAATATAGCAATATAATTATTCTATCTTTTTAAGACAAAAAAGTCAAAAAAGATAGAATTAAGACTAACGGCGCATATGCAAAACGCAATCACAGCCTGCTTTGTTTTCAAACCCCCAACCCCCTTATCAGGGGGCTATAGTAGCCGATATTTAAATTTCTTAACGATAAAATAAAATCAGCTCCGCTTTTTCAAGCGGAGCTGATAAAATAACTAACGAACTAATAAAATATTTTTTCTAATTGCACGAAGCGTCGCTACCGCTGCTGGCACTGGTGCCGGTTCCAAATCCGGGGGCCGGCTCGGCGGAGGAAAGTCCGGTTGAACATTCTTCAGGAGAGATGTTAAATGCCAAGCAGATTGTGGCAAGCAGGCTGGCCGAGTCCCTTCCGGATTTTACGGTCGTTCCGTTAATGACTAGAGTTGGAGAACCGCCAACGGCATATTTTGCGTTGCTTTCTTTGTCAATATTAAAAGTCGGATAATCCCCTTTATATGTGGTTTTGTCGGCAAAGTTTTTTGTCACGCTGAATTTTTCGTCAGTCGCGGCAACGCAAGTTTTTAATTTAGCCGCGTTTATTTTAGCTTTCGCAACGCATCTTGCCGAGTCTCCGTCTTCTAAAAAGCAATTTAAATAACCATTGAATTTTTCAGGCTCGCCGGTTTTGACGCAATACTGGACAAGCTCTTCGTTTAATTCTATTTCCCCATGCATCGCGTAATCGCAAAATTTCAGTTCAAAGTCAATTTTGTCGCCCAGCGCTTCAACTGCCGGTAAAATTCCTTTTTCAATTTGAGTTCCATAAGGGCAGTGACTCATCACGAACAATTCAACTGACGGCTTGTCGCTTTTGGCCGCTTCCGCCGGCGCCGCCGCTTCCGCGTCTTTCGCCGCCTGGCTTTCCTTCTCAATTTCTTCAACATTCATTGTTCTGTCAAAAAACAATTTGCCGTCTTTGGTCAAATAAGTTTCCACTTCCTGCCCTCCCGCGACTGTTACAACTATTTTATACATGCCATTTTCTTCGCTGGCGTCTTTAATGGTAATTTTCTCGCCATTATCACCAATCAAAATATCATTGATAAATTTCTCGGTTTTAACTTTAGCCTCTTCCAAATTAAGTCCGCCGTCAACAACCGCCGTTTTATTTTCTACCATAGGAATTAAAATCAGGGATATTAAGGCGACGGCTATTATGCCCATCACTAAAACTCCAAACCCAAACCCCAAAGGAAAATTTTTGCTCTTACAAAAACAGTTTTTCTTTTTTTCCAAGCCTTCTTTTTTAACTTCTTCCGGCTTTTTTTGTTCCTCGTTTTTTTGTCCCCCGCTAAAATCTTTTTTTGTCTCCATTTTTTTTGTTGTTAGATATTAATAATTTTTATATGTTTATTATAGCACAATATTTTTTCTTAACAAGACCGCGCGCGCGAAATTCAAGGATTTGTCTTCTACCATAAAAATAACCTCTTAAATAAAATGTTATTTTGCGTGTCGGGGCAACGAGATAACAGTTGAGAACAATTTCCCGATTATTTGGGCGGGGATTTTGGGGAATTGGGAGAGAGTTGAGGGAAAGTTGGAGAGGGTTGTCGTCTTATTGCGATGATTTAAAACATTTCACCAATTCCTTAAAGCTCTTCGGCTTGTATTTATCCCATTCTTCCTGCTTCACATAAATCATTTTATACTCAATTTTTTTCTGTCGTTCGCTTGCGTCTTCGCACCATTGTTCCAGCCTTTTTATTTTCTCTATATCATCCAAATCTTCCCGTCCTTTTGTTTCTATAATATAAATTGTCTTATTATCTGTTTTTACAAAAAAATCGGGATAGTAACTGGAAATAGCCCCGCTCGCGTTTTTGTAATCAATTTTAAAATGAATTTCATAATAGTTTTTTGCAAAAGAAAGCACATCGTCAGCGCCTTCCAAGAAATCGGCAAATTCCAATTCAAAATCACTATCGCCAACAATTTTATTGAATACGCTCTTTTTTGGGAGTAAATATTTTTTATCATTAACAACAAACGGCCTGGCGCTGCTTATTTTGAGATAATTTTTTATTTCCGTATCGCCCACATCTTGCACAGTCAGATTATTTATTTCCTTTTTAAATGTTTCCACAATAGTTTTTACCGCTTCCAATTCGGACAAATTTCTCAAAATATTTGCGTCATTTAGATCAACCCTTTTGCTAAATAAATCATCAGTGATAAATTCTTTTACTTTGCCAAAAAGTATGTCATAGCACCCAAAGAGGCGCAGTTCTTTCATTATTCTTTGCGCAAAAAATCCTACGACACTTTGATAATTCGGTTCAATGGAACTATTTAAAATTGTTGTATGGTGGATTTTGTCATCAATAACTTCCTTAAAAACAATTTCTTTTTTTTCTTCCTCGGAGAATTGCTTTACCGAAATCCTTTCATGCTTGAAATCGGCGATATTCAACAAATTAAGATTCTTGTATTCTCTTTGAATCCTCGGGGTTAAAACCGGCAATTCAATATCCAAATCTTCAATATCTTTTTTTTCATTCTGATTATCAATTTCAATAACAGTCGGCGTAATCGGCGAGCCGGAACGATCCATTTTTCGCTTTTCCAATTCAACGCCTTCCGCTTTGATTGATTCCACAAATTCCATAAAAGCTGGCGTGCCGATAACGCTCACATATTCCTCAACATCTTGGCCAAAAAACATTCGGCGAAGACCGCGACCCAGTGTTTGCTCGGGCAATATTTTTGAATCGGAGCCATAAGGGCGCAAACCGACGATTGTCGTCACGTTTTTTACATCCCAACCTTCTTTCAGCATCATAACGGACACAATTACCTTGTACGGACTTTCTGCGCTATCTATCTCATTGGCTTTTTTTCTCAAGTCTTGCAGTTCTTTTTCTTTTTTGCCGGTAACAGTTTCCGATATTTCCCCGCTTCTATTGGTATGAATAGTTAAAACCGCGCCTTTCAATTGCAAATAGTTTTTCTCCAAAAACTCCGCCACATCATCGCAATTTTTTGTGTCATCGGTCATTATGAAAAGAATTGATTTCTTGCCGGTCGGCTCAAGTTCTTTATATGTTTTTTCCCACTCTTCAACGCCCAGCCTGATATAGTCCTCGTATTTTTCAGAAAATATTGAGCTTTGTTTTTCTTGCAGTTTGGCTCGGCTAGCCTGATCCGGCAAAACCGGATTTTTTACCACGCCTTGCCGTATAGCTTCAACCAAAGGATAATCGGAAACGGTTTGCACAAAAATTTCACCGCGATTGTTTT